>NZ_JAYRST010000057.1:0-20151 GCF_041920015.1 Phenylobacterium sp. | reverse complement strand
ACGCCGGAAAACCAAAGCGTCTCGCCATCGCCGCCATCGCAAGAAAGCTCGTCGTCATCGCAAACGCCGTCATACGAGACACCTCATACAACAACTCTCAACTGACTTGATGACACCCATATGCGATAGCCCTGCCTTTTGGGGGAGGTGGATCGGCGCAAAGCGCCGAGACGGAGGGGGACCGCCGACTCAGCAAGCCCCCTCAGTCCGCCATTCGGCGGACAGCTCCCCCAGAAGGGGAGCATCTTGGAGCCCTATCGCTGCGCCTTCCACTGCTCGCGGGTCTGGCCCCAGACATCGACGCTCTCGTTGATCGGCGGCGGCAGGACGGCGTGCCGCAGGATCGAGGAGCCGAGCTTGCGGGCCACCCCCTGGGAATTGACGTTGCCGGGGTCGATGCAGTGGATCACCTCGGTCCAGCCGAGGTGATCGAAGGCCCAGTCGATGGCCGCGGCCGCGCCCTCCGGCGCATAGCCCTTGCCCCAGAACTCGCGCGCGATCCCCCAGCCGACCTCCGTTCCCGGCCATTCCTCCGGCTGCCAGGGGCCCAGGCGACCGACCCAGCGGCCGCTGGCCTTTTCGATGACCGAGAACATGCCAAAGCCCCGGACCACCCAGGCGCCGGCCATGGTGCACATCGCGCGCCAGGCCGCCGCGCGCGGCTGCGGCCCGCCCAGGAAGCGCGCCGCCTCCTCGTCGGCGGCGAAGTCGGCCCAAGCCTCGAAGTCCTCACCGCTGGTCGGGCGCAGGATCAGGCGGGCGGTTTCCAAGGTCGGTCCAAGGCTCATGGCGGCAGTCTCGGCCGGTTCGGCGCACGCCGCCAGCCGTTCCAGTTCAGGCGCGGTTCAGCCGCGCGCCCTAAGCTCGGGCCATGACCTTCGACGGCGAACCGCCCCTGACGCTCGGCGACCCCGGCCGCCGCCCGGCCCCGCCTTCACCTCGGCGCAGCCGTGCGGGCCTGCTGATCGGCGCGGCCGCGGTTGTGGCCCTCGCCGTCGGCGCCGCCGTCATGGCGCGCGGGCTGCTGGCCGAGGGGCCGGCCGGCCCGGACAGGCAAGACGGCATGGACATCGTGATGGGCGCTCCGCCGCCGGAGCCCAAACTACCGCCGGTGGGCGAGAAGCTGGAGACCCTGCCGCCGGAGGCCGTGGCCCGGGCCGAACCGCCGCCGGCGGAACCCGCCCTGCCCCCGCAGCCCGTCCCGATGGACCCGCCGGAGCCTCCCGTCGCGCCCGAGCCTCCGCCCGCGCCGGACGCGCCGGCTCCGCCCTGGGCCCAGGCGCCCCGCCTGCCGCCCCAGGCGCCGAGGCCGCCGCGCGCGCCCACGCCGCGCGAAACCGACAGGGCCATGATCCCCACCGTCGACTGCGCGGCCCCCGGGTCGCTGGCCGACGAGATGACCTGCGCCGATCCGGCCCTGGCGGCCGCCGATCACCAGATGGCGCGCGCCTTCCGCCGAGCGGTCCGCGCCGGCGCGCCCTATGGCGAGCTACGGGCCGAGCAGAACGACTTCATGGCGATGCGCGAGGATGCGGCCCTGCGCTCGCCGCGGGCGCTGGCGCGGCTCTACGACCAGCGCATCGACGACCTGAACGCCATCGCGGACGGCGACCGCTAAGTTCGCCGCGCACGAAAAAGGCCGGCACCGCGAGCTGCGGGCCGGCCTTTGCTTCGGAACGGAACGAAAGGCTTAGCCCAGCAGGTCCTTCACGGTGTCGCGTTCGCCGATCAGCTCGTCGTTGGTGATCGCGATCTTCGACTTGGCGAAGTCGTCCATCTCGTAGGAGGTGATGACCTCGTAGCCGCTGGCGGTGGTCTTCACCGGCATGCCGGCCCAGATCCCTTCGGCGAAGCCGTAGCGGCCTTGGCTGTTCACCGCGACCGAGTGGATCGCGCCGACCGTGGTCAGGTCGCGCACATGGTCGATCAGGGCGTTGGCGGCCGAGGCGGCCGAGGAGAGGCCGCGGGCCTCGATGATCGCCGCGCCGCGCTTGCCGACGGTCGGCAGGTAGTCGTTCTTCAGCCAGGCTTCGTCGCCGATGACCTCGGCGGCCGGCTTGCCGCCGATCTTGGCGTGGGTGAAGTCGGCGAACATGGTCGGGCTGTGGTTGCCGTAGATGAACAGCTCGCTGACGTCGTTGATCGAGACGCCGGCCTTCTTGGCCAGTTGGGCGCGGCCGCGGTTCTCGTCCAGCCGCACCATGGCGGTGAAGCGGTCGGCCGGCAGGCGCTTGGCCTGGGCCGCGGCGATCATCACATTGGTGTTGCAGGGGTTGCCGACCACGGCGACGCGGGCGTCGTCAGCGGCGACGGCGTCGATGGCCTGGCCCTGGGCGATGAAGATCTTGCCGTTGTCCTTCAGCAGGTCGGCGCGCTCCATGCCCGGACCGCGCGGCTTGGAGCCGACCAGCAGGTTCCAGTTGGCGTCCTTGAAGGCGACCTTGGGATCGTCGGTCAGCACCATGTCGGCCAGCAGCGGGAAGGCGCAGTCTTCCAGCTCCATGGCCACGCCCTTCAGGGCCTTCTGGGCGCCTTCGGTCGGGATTTCGAGCAGTTGCAGGATGACCGGCTGGTCCTTGCCCAGCATTTCGCCCGAGGCGATGCGGAAGAGGAGGGCGTAACCGATATTGCCGGCGGCGCCGGTGACAGCGACTCGGATCGGCTTCTTCGTGGTCATGGAACTGTCCCGTGGTTGCAGTGCGAAATCCGCGGGCGGTCTAGACCCGACAAGGCCTTGCGGCAAGGGCCAGTGACTCCGCGGCGCCTCGCCGCTACCCATTGGGCATGTTCGCGCCCGATCCCGCCTTCCTCGCCACCTCCCATGAGCTGGGCGACCTGCCGCTGTGCCAGGCGCGGCTGCAGGACGACGCCCGCTATCCCTGGATCGTGCTGATCCCGCGGGTCGAAGCCGCGCGCGAGCTGGAAGATCTGTCGCCGGGAGACCTTTCCCGGCTGACCGACGAGATCCTGGCCGCCGGCCGCGCGGTGCGGGCGCTGGGCGCACCGGTCGAAAAGCTGAACGTCGGGGCCTTGGGCAACGTCACGCCACAGCTCCACGTGCATGTGGTGGGCCGCCGGGCCGGCGATCCAGCCTGGCCGGGACCGGTCTGGGGCCACAGCCCCGCGCAACCCCATGACGCCGAAAAGCTGGCCGCCGTGACGGCCGCGGCGCGCGCGGCGCTGGGCCTCTAGAAGCGGCGATCTCGGCTCGCGTCCAACCTGGCCCGTGTGCCTGGGTCGCCGTCGCAAGGCCGGCGATGACGATCCTTGGGAAATCTCCGCGGCCGGCCCTCAGGCGGAAATTGCTCTAGTCGCGCCGCAGGACGACCGGGATGCGCCGCCCGCCTTCGGTCAGGTCCCCGCTCCACTCGCCGTTGGAAGCCGCCTGGAGGCTGAGGCCGGCCGCGCCCCGGCCCGCGCCCGGATAGAAGCTGGCGGTGAGCTGGCCGCCGATCCGCTGGATGTCCGAGAAGAAGCCCGAAGCCTCGGCTACGCCGGGACGGCGCAGGTCGCGCCAGGCGCCTTCCAGGCTCGCCTGGTTCTTGTCGACCAGCAGTAGGGCGTAGAGCTTGGCGCCGTCGCGGGTGCTGAGCGTCCAGCCGCCGTCCATCGGCCCCTGCATCCCCTGGGCCGAGGCGAAGGAGGCGCGCAGGCGGTTCTCGTAGTTCAGCTCGACGGAGTTGAGCGGCCGCTCGGGCGTGCGGTCGTAGTCGTCGACATTGACCGGCGACCCGCTCGACACCGACGGCGGCAGGACCCGCGGCGCGGGCGGCGCATAGGGCGTGCGGACGCCGCCATAGGGAAAGGTCGGCTGGGCGATGCTCGGCGGCGGCTGGGACGCAGGCGACGGGGAGGCGGGCGCCTGGACGGCGGCCTCGGGCGGAACGCCGCGGGTCTCGGCGGTTTCCTCGTCGATCTGGTCCAGCAGCGAGCCGATCGGGTCGACCACGTCCTGGGCGCTCGCCGCCGGGGCCGCGCTGAGCGCCAGCAGACAGATCGAAGCCTTCAGCAGTTTCCTCAAATCACGCCTCACGCCGCGGCTATGGCCTGGGCGACCGCGAGCACGCGCCGCGCCTGGGCCAGATGCAACCGCTCAACCATGCGCCCATCGACTTTAATGACGCCTTTAACCGTGTTTTCCGGCGAATCGAAGGCCGCCGTCACCGCCTGCGACCAGGCGATCTCCTCCGGGGTCGGACTGAAGGCGGCGTTGGCCGGTTCGACCTGGCTGGGATGGATCAGGGTCTTGCCGTCGAAGCCGAACTCCAGCCCCTGCGCGCATTGCCGGGCAAGGCCGGCCGCATCGGCGATGTCGTTGAAGACCCCGTCGAGGACGACCAGGCCGTGGGCGCGGGCCGCGGCGACGATCAGCGACAGCGGCCCGGCCAGCGCCGCCCGCTCCACCGACAGGCGGCAACGCATCTCCTTGGCCAGGTCGTTGGTCCCGACCACCAGGGCGCCGAGGCCCGCGCCGGCGCGGGCGATGTCGTCCAGGGCGAAGAGCGCCGCGCAGGTCTCGACCATCGCCCAGAGCGCCACACCGCCCGCCTCGACCGCCCCATAGGCGCGCACGTCATGGCCGCTGGAGACCTTGGGGACCAGGATGGCGTCGGGCCGCGCCTCGATGGCGGCGGCCAGATCCTCCAGCCCCCAGGGGGTGTCGAGGCCGTTGACGCGGATCACCACCTCGCGGCGGCCGAAGCCGCCCTGGCGGACCGCGGCGGCGGCCTGGTCGCGGGCCAGGGCCTTGGCCTCGGGCGCGACCGCGTCCTCCAGGTCGAGGATCACCACGTCGCAGGGCAGGTCGCGCGCCTTTTCGATGGCGCGGGCGTTGGCGGCGGGCATGTAGAGGGCGCTGCGGCGCGGCCGGTCGGCGATCACGGGTCAGCTCTCCGGTCAGGATGGCGGAGGCCTAGTCATAGGGGTTAGAGTGACGCCATGACCACCCGTTACGACGCCGATGCGAAGAATGTGCTGGGCGGGGAGCTTATCCCCTGCTCGCTCGATCCGGTCACCGGCTTCTTCCGCAACGGCTGCTGCGAGACCGGCCCGCACGACGTCGGCCTGCACACCGTCTGCGCGGTGATGACCGCCGAGTTCCTGGCCTTCTCGAAGATGATGGGCAACGACCTGTCGACGCCGGTTCCGGAATACGGCTTTCCCGGCCTGAAGCCCGGCGACCGCTGGTGCCTCTGCGCCCCGCGCTGGAAGGAGGCGCTCGACGCCGGCGCCGCCCCGCAGGTGGTGCTGACCAGCACCCACGAGGAGACGCTGGCCATCGTGCCGCTGGGCGTCCTCAAGGACCACGCGGTCGAGGCCTAGGCGGCCTTCAACGGCGCCGGGCCGACATAGACCGACTGCGGCCGGATCAGGCGGCCGCCGGCGACCTGCTCGCGGGCGTGGGCCACCCAGCCGGCGACGCGGCCCATGGCGAAGACGCAGGTGAAGGCGCTGGGCGGGAAGTCGAGCGCTTCCAGCAGCAGGGCGGTGTAGAACTCGACATTGGTGTCCAGGGCCCGATCCGGCTTGTGGGCCTTGAGGATCGCCAGGGCCGCGGCCTCGACCGCCTCGGCGAAGGCCACCCGTCCCGGCCGCACGTTCGACCCGTCGTCCAGCCGCCGCACCGCCGCCTTCAGGGCGTCGGCCCGCGGGTCGCGCACCCGGTAGATACGGTGGCCGAAGCCCATCAGCCGGTCGCCGCGCGCCAGGGCCGCCTCGATCCAGGCCCGCGCATTGGCGGGCTCGCCGATCTCGTCGAGCATCTCGATCACCGGGCCTGGCGCCCCGCCATGCAGCGGCCCCTTCAGCGCGCCGATCCCGCCTAGCACCGCCGAGGTCAGGCCCGCCCGGGTCGAGGCGATCACCCGCGCGGTGAAGGTCGAGGCGTTGAGGCCATGATCGCAGACCGTGACGAGATAGGTGTCGAGGGCGTCGGCCTCGGCCTTGCCCGGCGCGCGGCCGTGCAGCATCCGCAGCGTGTCGGCGGCGTGCGACAGGGCCGGATCGGGCGCCACCGGGGCATGGCCGCCCTGGGCGCGGATCACCGCCGCCGTGAACACCGCCGGAGCCGCCAGCAGCCGCAGGGCGGTCGGCAGGTCGTCGCCGTCCGCCAGCCGCGCGGTCAGGGCGCGCATCGCCTCGATCGGGGTGCGATCCAGCAGCCCGGTGTCGAGGGCCGCGACCTCGCCGAACACCTCGGCCCGCGCCGCGCCCAGGGCCGGCGCCACGTCGGCCGGCAGGTCGTCGAAGAAGCCGTCGAACAGGATGCGGGCCACGTCCTCGAACCGTGCGCGCCCGGCCAGCTCGTCCAGCGAATGGCCGCGGATGATCAACTGGCCGCGCTGGCCGTCCACTTCCGACAGGACGGTGTTGGCGGCGACGACGTCTTCAAGGCCATCGGACATGGCGGGAACTCCTCTTGCTCGCGGCGATATTTGCCCGCAAGCTGGAAGCGTCAATCTTGATCAATATAATCAACATATGCCTGCTCAGACCGCCCGCTCCCCCGACTGGATCGCCGCCGACGAAGCCCGCGACCGGCTGGGCGTGCGCGCCCAGACGCTCTACGCCTATGTCAGCCGCGGGCGCGTGCAGGTGCGGCCCGATCCGCGCGACCCGCGCCGCAGCCTCTATCGGGCCGCCGACATCGCCGCCCTCACCGACCGCAAGCGCCGCAGCCGCAAGGTGGCCGAGGTCGCGGCCGGCGCCATCGCCTGGGGCGAGCCGGTGCTGGCCTCGGCGATCACCACCGTCTCGGGCGGGCGGCTGTTCTACCGCGGGCGCGACGCCGTGGAGCTCTCGCAGACCGAGACCCTGGAGGCGGTCGCCCGCCTGCTGCGCGGCGGCCATGGCGCGGCGCTGAAGCGCACCGACCGCCCGGCCCCGCCGGAGGGCGACGACATGCGCTCGCGCGCCTTCCTGGCCCTGGCGATCCGCGCCGGGATCGACCCGCCAGCCCGCGGCCGCAACCCGCTCGCCCTGGCGGTGGAGGCCGCGACCCTGCTCGACGTGCTGACCGACGCCGTCGCCGGCCAGGTCGGCGGCGGCGCCATCGCCAATCGCCTGGCGCTCGCCTGGGGGCTCGGTCCCGGCGGACCCGGCGCCGACCTGATCCGCCGCGCCCTGGTGCTGCTGGCCGACCACGAGCTCAATCCCTCGACCTTCGCGGCCCGGGTGGCGGCCTCGACCGGCGCCTCGCTGGCGGCCTCTGCGCTGGCGGGCCTTGCGGCCCTGTCGGGTCCGCGCCACGGCGGGGCGGCTGCGGCGGTGCAGAGCCTGGCGCGCGAGGCCGGCGAGATCGGGCCGCGCGCGGCGGTGCAGGCGCGGCTGGCCGAGGACCGCCTGATCCCCGGCTTCGGCCACACCCTCTATCCGGACGGCGACCCGCGCGCGGCGGCCCTGCTCGAGCGGTTCGAGCCGCCGGCCGAGCTGTCGCGGCTGCAAGGGGCGGTGAGCGCCATGACCGGCCTGCCGCCCAATGTCGACTTCGCCCTGGTGGCCATGTCGCGAGCCCTGCGCCTGCCCGAGGATGCGCCCTTCGCCCTGTTCGCGGTCGCCCGCTGCGCCGGCTGGATCGCCCACGCCATCGAACAGGGCCAGACCGGCGGCCCCATCCGCCCGCGCGCCCGCTATGTCGGGGTCGAGGTCGAGGCCGCTTCGGCGCCTTCATGGAAGCCCGGCGGCTAAACCTGCCAGTCCGGCGTTCCATCGGCGGCTTGCGCGGCCTTGGCCCGCCGAAAGCCGTCGCGGTCCTGCAGCCGCGCCCAATAGGCGGCGACCGCCGGACTGAAGCGCTCCGACAGTCCCAGGGTCTGGGCCAGCAGCAGGGCGTAGCCGACCGAGATGTCCGCCGCCGTGAACCGGCCCGCGCACAGATAATCCCGTGTTTCCAAGGCCCTATCGACCGCGCGCAGCCGCGCGATGAACCATTTGGCGTAGTCCTCGGCCACCTGCGGGTTGCGCCGTTCCTTCGGCTCCAGGCGCGAATAACGCAGCACCAGGGTCTGCGGGAAGGTCAGGGTCGCCTCGCCGAGATAGAGCCAGTTCAGCCAGGCCCCGTACTCGCGATCGTCGATCGGCAGGCCAAGCGGCCCGCCATGCCGATTGGCGAGGTACTGGAGGATGGCCGAGGATTCGGTCATCTGCGTCTCCCCGTCCACGAAGAACGGGATGGTGCCCAGCGGGTTGACCTCCAGGTATTCCGGCGCCCGCACCCGCGGCGGAAACGGCAGCAATTTCAAATCGTAAGGAACGCCTAGCTCCTCCAGAGCCCAGAGGACCCGGAACGATCGGGCGTCCGCGCAATGGTAGAGCGTGACCATCAGTCGGCGTAGGCCGCGGCGCGCTTCTGGAGGTTCGACATGATCGCCTCGACCTGGTTGGGCGATCCGATCAGCGCCGCCTGCTCGACGCTCTCGGCCTTCAGCAGGGCGTGCTGATCCTCGTCCTGCATCATGTTCAGCAGCCGCTTGGCCGCCCGGATGGCGGTCGGGCTCTTGCCGGCGATCTCGGCGGCCAGGGCCAGGGCCTCGGCCCGCGGATCGGCGCAGACCCGGGTCGCCAGACCCAGCCGCTCGGCCTCCGCCCCCTCGAAGATGCGGCCGGTATAGGTCAGCTCGCGAACCAGGTCGTCGCGAACCAGGCCGCGCAACAGCACCATGCCCGCCATGTCCGGGACCAGGCCCCACTTGATCTCCATGACCGACATCCTGGCGTCCGGGGCCACGAAGCGCATGTCGGCGGCCAGAGCCAGTTGGAAACCGCCGCCGAACGCCACGCCATGCACCGCCGCGATCACCGGGACCGGCTGTTCGCGCCAGACCATCACCGCATGCTGCGCCCGGTTCGACCCGCCCAGCGTGCGGTCGGCGGTGACCAGCGAGCTTCCGGTCGAGGACTTGCCGCCGTCACGCTCGCCCGAGGCCATCTTGCCGAAATTGCCCATGTCGAGCCCGGCGCAGAAGGCCCGCCCCTCGCCCGACAGCACGATGGCGCGCACGCCCTTCTCGGCCTTCAGACGCTCGCCCGTCTCGATCAGGGCGGAGAACATGGCGTCGTCCAGGGCGTTCATCTTGTCGGCGCGCACCAGGCGCACGTCGGCGACGCCGTCCTTCAGGTCGACGGTGATGCGGTTGTCCATGGCGGGCTCCTCGAAGGCTCTTTCGCCTTACGCTGTCACGGATTTGGCGCGCCGCCCACCATGACCTCGCGTCAGCCGGAGCGGCCCTCCGGCGGCACGGCGATGGCGGGCTCGGCGCCGAAGCTCTCGATGACCGGCGCCTCGGCGTAGTGAGCATCACGCTCGGCGAGCTGGCGGCGGATGTCGGCGTGCTTGGCCGCGTCGAGCTTCCAGCCCAGCACGCAGGCCCCGCCCAGCATGACGAAGACGATCGGCCCGACGATATAGGCCAGTTCCAGGCCGTGGATCGCCTGGAGCGTATTCACCGCCCCGTCCTTGGCGACATAGCCGATGGCGTCGAGCAGCGGGAAGGTCAGGCCGATGGCGAAGGCCGCGGCGATCTTGTAGGCGAGCGCGTTGAGCGCATAGATCAGGCTCAGACGCTCCTGGCCCTGTTCCAGCCGCACCTCGTCGGCCACGTCGGCCAGCATGGCGCGGATCATCAGGTCGAAGCCGGCCGCCATGAAGCCTTCCCAGAACATCATCACCATGCCCCAGCCCATGCTGGCCTTGGGCAGGATCATCACCGTGCAGAGCCCGAGCGAATAGGCCGTGGTGGTGACCATCAAGGTCCGGTGCTTGGAGAACCGCATGGCCATCCGCGCCGTGAACGGGGCGCCGACGATCCCGGCCATCACATAGACCAGCAGCAGGATCGAGGCCTGCTCGGGCGAATAGCCCCGCGAGTCGGTGAAGAAGAACATGTAGAGCGCGCTCATCCAGCCCGGCCCCAGGGTCAGGGCCATCTGCGCGAGGAACAGCCGCAGCAGGTCGGGCTTGGTGATCAGCGAGAGATAGTCGCGCAGGGCGAAATGCTCGGGCGGGGCGGGCGTCACCTGCTCGGGCGTCGCCAGGCAGGCCAGGCCGACCACCAGCGGAATGATGGCGAGGATGAACCAGCCCTGGGCGCGCACGCCTTCCGCCGCCTGCATACCCATGTGAGCGGTGGCGATGGGGATGAGCAGCAGGATCACCGCCCCCACCACCCCGGCCGCGGCCAGGATGCCGAACATGCGCGAGCGCTGGTGGTACTCGGTGGCCAGCGTCGCGGCCCAGGCCGAATGGCCCAGCGAGAGGATCGAATTGCCCAGGTAGAAGACCAGCAGCCAGACGATCAGATAGGCCGCGCCGATGCCGGCTTTAGCCTGGAACAGCGCATAGACCGCCGCCATCAGGATCGGCCCGCCGATCAGGATCCAGACCCGGTATCGGCCCAGCCGCGTGCGGGTGCGGTCCATCGCCAGGCCCAGCACCGGATCGACGCCCAGGTCGAGCATCCGCACGGTCGCGACGGCCAGGCCCACGATCGACAAGGGCACGCCCAGATGGGCCGAGAGGTGCGGCGGCAGATAGACCGCCGCAGCGATCCCAAGCGCCCCGAGGGGCAAAGCGATGGTCGAAAATGCGAGCGTGGTCGGCATGGCGAGCGGCCTTGCGGCCGGCGCGGCTTGGGTCACGGACGGGCTCCCTCTGCGCCTTGTTCGCTCGGCGCTGTCTGATTGATGGCGAGCGGCCGGCGCAGCGCAAGAGTCGGTCCCCGTCGTATGCAGAAAAACATCCCGAACGGCGTTCGACATCAAGAGATATTCAAACGCGCGTTTGCAAGGCCGCGAAGTTCCGGCAAGGTCGCCGCCGCACTGCAGGGAGGAAGGACGCCATGAAGGACGCCGCCGAGTTCGACATCATCGTCTATGGGGCCACGGGCTTTACGGGTCGGCTGGTCGCCGAGCACCTGGCCGCGCGCTACGGCGTCGGCGGCAAGGTCAAGTGGGCCATGGCCGGCCGCAGCCGCGAAAAGCTGGAGGCCGTGCGCGACGAGATCGGCGCGCCGAAGGACACGCCCCTGGTCGTCGCCGACGCCGCCGATCCGGCCTCCCTGAACGCAATGGTCGGCCGCGCCAAGGCGATCGTCTCCACGGTCGGCCCCTACCAGCTCTACGGCTCGGACCTGGTCGCCGCCTGCGTCGCGGCCGGGACCGACTATCTCGATCTCTGCGGCGAACCCAACTGGATGGCCGAGATGATCGGCGCCCATCACGCAGCCGCGCAGAAGAGCGGGGCGCGGATCCTGTTCTCCTGCGGCTTCGACTCCATCCCCTTCGAGCTGGGCGTGTTCTTCGCCCAGGAGACGGCCAAGGCCAGGCTGGGCGGCGTAGTCCCGCGGGTGAAAGGCCGCATGCGCCGGCTGAAGGGCGGCCTTTCCGGCGGCACCGCCGCCAGCGGCCGCGCCACCATGGAGGCGATCCAGAAAAATCCCGCCCTGCTGGCGGTGATGGTCGATCCCTTCGCCCTCACGCCCGGCTTCAAGGGCCCCGAGCAGCCGCGCGGCGACGCCGTGGAGCGCGACGAGGACCTGGGCGCCGAGGTCGGCCCCTTCATGATGGCGGCCATCAACACCAAGAACGTCCACCGCTCGAACCTCCTGCAAGGTCACGCCTACGGGACGGATTTCGTCTATGACGAGATGGCGGTGGTCGATCCGAACGCCCCGGCCAGCTTCGCGGTCGACGCGGCCAATTCGCCCAAGCCCGGCGAAGGTCCCAGCAAGGAAGAGCGCGAGACCGGCTTCTACGACGCCGCCTTCATCGGGATCGCCGCCGACGGCCGCAAGGTACGGGTGGCGGTGAAGGGCGACAAGGACCCCGGCTACGGCTCGACCTCGAAGATGATCGCCGAGACGGCCATCTGCCTGGTGAACGCCCCGGACGTGCCCGGCGGCGTCTGGGTTCCCGGCGCGGCTCTGGGCGACCGGCTGATCGAGCGCCTGCAGCAGAACGCCGGCCTCAGCTTCGAGGTGGAAGCATGAACGATCTCTTCTCGCCCCTTACCTTCACCCACGGCCCGGCCATGAAGAACCGCTTCATGCTGGCGCCCCTGACCAACCTGCAGAGCCGTCCAGACGGGGTGCTGTCGGACGACGAGTTCGCCTGGCTGACCTATCGGGCCGAAGGCGGCTTTGGCCTCACCATGACCTGCGCGGCGCATGTCCAGGCGATCGGCCAGGGCTTTCCCGGCCAGCTCGGCGTGTTCGGCGACCAACACCTGCCCGGCCTCTCGCAGCTGGCGGCGGCGATCAAGGCCAAGGGCTCCATCGCCGCGATCCAGCTTCACCACGCGGGCATGCGCTCGCCCAGGGAGCTGATCGGCCAGGCGCCGGTCTGCCCTTCGGAAGACGCCGAGACCGGCGCCCGCGCCCTGACCCTGTCCGAGGTCGAGACGCTGCGCGACGACTTCGTGGCCGCCGCCGTCCGTGCGCAGACCGCGGGCTTCGACGGGGTCGAGATCCACGGCGCCCACGGCTATGTGCTGTGCCAGTTCCTGTCGCCGACGATCAATCGCCGGGAAGACCGCTATGGCGGCTCGCCGGAGAACCGCGCCCGCCTCGTCCACGAGATCATCGACGGGATTCGCAGCGAATGCCGCGCCGACTTCCAGCTCGGCATTCGCCTGTCGCCCGAGCGCTTCGGCGTCGAACTGGCCGAGATCCGCGACCTGGCCCAAATCCTGATGAAGGCGGGCAAGATCGACTATCTCGACATGTCGCTGTGGGACGTCGCCAAGGAGCCGGTCGAGGAGGCGTTCCAGGGCCGCAGCCTGATGTCCTATTTCACCGAACTCGACCGCGGGGCCGTTCGCCTCGGCGTTGCGGGCAAGATCATGGCCGCAGCCACCGCGCGCGAGTGCCTGGAGAACGGCGCCGACTACGTGCTGATCGGCCGCGCCGCCATCCTGCACCACGACTATCCGCAGAAGGTCCAGGCCGACCCGGACTTCGTCCCGGCCGCCTTGCCGGTGACGCGAGAGCATCTGCGAAACGAGCGCCTGGGCCCAGCCTTCATCGACTACATGAACACCTGGAAGGGCTTCGTCGCCCAGCCGGAGACCGCCTGAACGGCGAGACGCCTCCGGGGCGAACCCGGAGGCGTCTTTCAAGACTGCAAACCGTCAGGCGCTGGCCAGGCCCGCAAGCCGCCGCCGCGTGCGGATGGCGCCGCCGGCCAGGCCGAAGCCTGCGATCATCATCGCCCAGGTGGCCGGTTCGGGAACCGCGCTGCCGCCGCCGCTGTCGATCGCGCGAACGTCGAAACGGATGTTGTCGACCCCGACATTGTATCCGTTAGGACCCCAGCGCAGGATGATCCCATCGGCGAAATAGGCCGAATTGACCGCCAGCGCGTTGTGGAGCGGGGTGTTCGTCGAAATCGTCGAATCGAAGATCGTCACGCCGCCGCCGCTCAGAATCTTGACCGGCACGGTGGGGTGTGCGCCTTGCCAGGTCGCAATATCAAAGCCCAACAGCGAGACTTCGTAGCCGGCAGTCGGCGTGAAGGCGATCTCCGAGAACGTCGTGCCGCCCCCCCCGAACGCGATCCCCCGCAGATCACCGTAACCGACGGTCCAATGTCTCAGGAAATTCTCGTCGACCACGCCTGTGGCCGCATAGACCGAGCGATACGACACATCGATCTCGGGGCTGTCGCCATAGGCCGCGCCGATAATCGAACTTGCGCTGCAAGCCCCGTTTCCGGACGCCCCGCAGATATTCCCCGAAAAGTCGAGCGTAGTGACAGCGCCTTGCGCGGGCGCCGCGGCCGCCGCCAGGGCCAGGCCTAGTAATGATATGAAAACCGTCTTCACGATGCAGCCCCGCAATTCCATTTTCCGAGCGCAAATGCTCGCCCAGGCCCACAACACACCTGCGCGATCAGAGGGCAGTCTTGAATTGCCCGCCAGACAAGCAGTAGTTATGAAGTACTCAGGACGATCCACATGCTTAGCGGAACGTTAAGTTCCCGCGGAGTGCGCCGAAACACCCATATGGGGTAAAACGACATGCCAGAGGGGGGCGAGCGGACGGAAGAGGCTGGCACCGCCCATGTCCTGCGTTCGGCCTTCGCCGTCCTGCACGCCGAGGAGGCGGAACTGGCGGCCGAACAGGTGCTGTCCACGCTTCCGGCGCCAACCGACGCCGCCAAGGCCTTTTGGGCCGGCTTTTCGCCGCGAGGCCAGCTCGTCGAACGGTCCGAGGGCTGTCCCGACTTCATACAGGCCGAGCTTGTTCGCCGCATCGAGGCCGGCGCTTCGACCGGCGTCACGCTGTCGGATGACGGCGGCGCGCTGATCTGGATCGTGCCGGCCGCCCAGGGCCTGGGGCTCCGCGCCCACTACCTGACGCGGGCGGAGATCTTCGACCTGCTGGACCAGGCCAATCCCGGCGCGGCGCTGTCCCATGCCGAAAAGCTGGTGGTCTATCGCCTGGTGGGCGGCCTTTCGCTGAAGGACTCCGCGGCCGCCGACGGCCTTTCCTTCGAGACCAAGCGCGCGCAGTTGAAGTCGGTGCTGGCCAAGCTCGACTGCGCCGGCCAGGTCGACCTCGTGCGCCTGGTCATGAGCCAGATGACCGGCCGGTTGCCGGCCGAGCCGGCCCTGGCCGCACGGGACGCAGACGACGCCGTCGCCGACTTCGCCGCGGCGCACCTGCCGATGTGCCGATACTACCGTGCGCCTCTGACCACCGGGCGAACGGCGCGCGTGCTGGAGATGGGGCCGCTGAACGGGCGGCCGATCCTGCTGCTGCACGGCATGTTGTTTCCGACCATTCTGCACGCTGGGGTCCAGGCGCTCGAGCAGGAAGGCCTGCGGCTGATCACGCCGGTCCGCGCCGGCTATCTGGAGACCGGGCCGGCCGGCTTCGACGATGCGGACGGCCACATCGACGAGGTCCTGGCCGACTATGCGGCCTTCATCGAACGGTTCCTGGCCGAGCCGGTGATCCTAGCCGGCAGCTCCCTGGGGATTTCATACGGCGCGCGCCTGGCGCGCCTGCGGCCGGATCTGATCGCCGGCCTGGTGATGGCCGGCGGCAACGCCTTCCAGCAGGGCGGCCGCAAGAGCGCCTATATGGACGCCTTCTTCACCGGCCTGCGCGACCTGGTCATCCGGCCCGGCTGGGCGCGCAGGCTGGCCTGGCAGTTCACGCGCAACTGCGCGAACGCCAGGATCGCCCGCCGGATCATGACCCGGGTGTTCCACGCCTGGGAGGCCGACCAGATCGCGCTGTCCATTCCCAGCGGCGAGACCGGCTTCGAGTGGTTCCGCGACATCTTCGTCGCCTCGGTGCCCGGCGTGGCCGAGGACTATCGCGAGGGCTTCTCCACCTGGCGCGAGGCGTTGGCGGACGTGACGGCGCCGGCCGCGATCATCCACGGCGCGCACGACCCGCTCACCGACCTGGAGAGCATGCGCGATCTCGGCCGCGCGCTCGACCTTCGCATGACCCACGTCATAGAAGACGGCGGCCACCTGATCGCCGCCACCCATCCGCACGAGGTCTGGCGCGCCGTCACGGCGGCGGCCGCGCGGTTCTAGTCGGACATCCCAAAAGGTCGTCAGCCCTCTACGATGTTGATCGACGCAGATTGAAAGGGTTGCAACACCTCATCGGCAAGTCCGGCCTCCGTCACGAGCGTTGCGATCTCTTTCAGAGGCATGATGCTGTAAGGCGACGCCGCGCCTAGCTTTTCGCGTGTCGCCAGAACGATCGTTTCCGCTGACTGCCGGGCGATCAGCCGCTTGATGGCCGCTTCTTCCCCATCGCCCGTGGTCGCGCCCGTTTCAGGGTGAAGACCGGTCACTCCCATGAAATAAGCATCGGCGCGGACACGCGAGATCGCCTCCGCCGTGACAGCCCCAGCGGTGACGATCGAATGCTTGAAGATGCGGCCCCCGATCATCTCCACATCCACCAGAGGGTGGTGCGCCAGTTCAACCGCGATGCTTGGGCTATGGGTTATGACGGTGGCCTCGAGGTCGTGGGGGAGTTGACGCGCCAGCTGCACGTTTGTCGTTCCCCCATCGAGGAATATGATTTGTCCTGGCTGAATCAAGCGAGCAGCAACCCTGCCAAGCCGGGCCTTGGCGGGCGATCCTGTCGCCTCGCGTGACGTAAAATCCGCGACTGCCGGCGAGGCTGGCAGAGCGCCACCATGCACCCTTTGCAGCAGACCTTCACCAGCAAGTTCACGCAGATCGCGACGGATCGTGTCCTCCGAGACGCCCAGTTCCTGACTGAACGCCTTGGCTATCAGACGGCCATCACGGCGTAGCACCTGCTGAATGAGAGCCTTGCGTTCCGTTGTCAGCATACACTGCTCGTTTGCACGAAAATTCTTGACCATGCACATTATTGCACGAACTTTAGCACACATATAGAGCGTGGCCGCTGCCCCGTTCGTGCATGTCCGGGGTCCCTATCATGAGCATCGCCCATCGCATTCGCGTGGAGGACGTCGCTGTCCTCTCCAGCGATTGGTCCATCCTGAAGAAAACGACCCTCTCGTTCCAACGGACTGATGGAAGCTGGCAACAGCAGTCGCGGGAAACCTATGATCGGGGAAATGGGGCGACGATCCTTCTCTACAGCCCTCGCCGACGCACGGTGATCCTCACCCGCCAGTTCCGCTATCCGGCCTTCGTCAATGGGCACGACGATCTTCTGATCGAGACTCCTGCAGGGCTTCTCGACAATGCCGAACCCGAAACCCGTATTCGTGCAGAAACAGAAGAAGAAACGGGCTTTCGGGTCCGCGAGGTGCGGCAGGTCTTCGACGCCTTCATGAGTCCCGGCTCGGTGACGGAGCGGCTTCACTTCTTCGTCGGCGAGTATGAAGCTACCGACCGCGTTTCACAGGGCGGCGGGAATAAGGACGAAGGTGAAGATATTGCGATCTTCGAAGTCAGGATCGAAGAAGCTTTGGCGATGATCGAATCCGGCACGATCCGGGATGGCAAAACAATCATGCTGTTGCAGTACGCCGCCCTCAATCTCATGCCGTCATCAAGATCGAATGTAGAGATCGAGTAATACTTGCTCCGATCGCAGGGCCTCTGCCGTTTCGGGACTGGAGACGACCCAACGAAGACGACCGTCAATATCTTGACGCCGCACCATGGCCGCTACTTCAAGCAGGGCGCGTTCCTAGCGATAGCGGATCAGCGCTTCCTGGGTCGCCGAGGCCACCAGTTTGCCGCCGGGATCGAAGATCGAGCCGCGGTTAAAGCCGCGCCCGCCCGCGGCGGAGGGGCTGTCCTGCACATAGAGGTGCCACTGGGTGAAGTCGGTCGGGTGGTGGAACCATAGGGCGTGATCCAGGCTGGCCACCTGCAGCCGCCCCTCGCCCCCCGGAATCCCATGCGGCCGCAGCGAGGTGTCCAGCAAGGTCATGTCGGTGGCGTAGGCCAGGGCGCACTGGTGGATCATCGGATCGTCGCCCAGCGGGGCGCGGGCGCGGAACCACACCGCCTGCTCGGGGTCCATGACCGGCGCCGAGCCATAGGGTGGCGGATCGACCGGCCGCACCTCGATCGGCCAGGTGCGGCGCTGCTCGGTCTCGCCGCCGGCCTTGCGCAGTTCGTCCTCGTCCAGCAGCCCTTCGGGGCCGGGCGCCGAGGGCATTTCGATCTGGTGCTCCAGGCCCGTCTCCGGCGTCTGGAACGAGGCCGACAGGTTGAAGATCTGCTGGCCGTGCTGCAGGGCGGTGACCCGGCGCATGGTGAAGCTGCCGCCGTCGCGCACCCGCTCGACCTTCAACAGGATCGGGATCGTCGGATCGCCACCGCGGATGAAATAGCAGTGCAGCGAATGGCAGACCCGGCCCTCGACCGTGCGGTAGGCGGCCGCGAGCGACTGAGCCACCACCTGGCCGCCATAGATACGCCGGCTCTGGCCCTCGGGCGTGCGCCCGCGGAACATGTCGAGGTCGATGGCCTCGATGTTCAGGATGTCGACCAGTTCGCTCTTGTCCGCCACGTCCGCCAGAGCCTCCACTAGAATACCGGGACCGGCATGTCCTTCAGCCGGGGAGCGACCTTGTCCTTGTCGGACAGGATGACCTCGCCGTCCCACGGCCATTCGATCCCCACCTCGGGATCGTTCCAGATCAGCGAGCCCTCGGTCTGGGGCGCATAGAGCCCGTCGACCTTGTAGAACAACTCGCAATCGTCGGTCAGGGTCACATAGCCATGCGCGAAACCGTGCGGGACCAGGAGTTGCTCGCCCCCCGCCGCCGTCAGCCTGGCCCCGGCCCATTTTCCATAGGTCGGCGAACCTGCGCGCACATCCACCGCCACGTCGAAGATCTCGCCGCGCAGCACCCGCACCAGCTTGGCCTGCGGATGGGGCGATTGCTGGAAGTGCAGGCCGCGCACCGTGCCCGCCTTGGCGTTGAAGGCCTGGTTGTCCTGCACGAAGTCGTGCTCGACGCCCGCCTCCGCCAGGGTCCGGCGGCTCCAGGTTTCGGAGAACCAGCCCCGCGCATCGCCATGGCGCTTGGGCGTGATAAGCAGGATCTCTGGAATGGAAAGCGGCGTGATCGACGTCATGGCTGCCCCGAGTTTGGAAACCGCCACCGCATGAACGACCCAGCGCCGGAACACAAGCCGCCAGGGCCGAAGATCACCGTCTGCGTCATCGCCTACAATTCCGGCCCCACCCTGCGCACCTGTCTTGAGCATCTGGCCGCCCAGACCTTCACCGACTTCGAAGCCCTGGTGATCGACAACGCCTCGCCCGATCCCGGCGACCGCGAGATCGCCCGCGAGTTCCCGTTCGTGCGGCTGGTGGAGAACGCCGAGAACCTCGGCTTCGCCGGTGCGGGCAACCAGGGCGCGCGGCTGGCGCGCGGCGACTGGTACGTGCTGCTGAACCCCGACGCCTACGCCCGGCCCGACTGGCTGGAGGAACTGGCAGGCGCGGCCGCGCGTCATCCTGGCGTACGCTCCTTCACCTCGCGCCAGGTGATGGCCGAGGACGTCTCGCTGCTGGACGGCCTGGGCGACATCATGTCGATCTACGGCATTCCCTATCGCGGAGGCTATCTGTCGCCCGACCCCGGCGACACGGCCGAGGGCGAGGTGTTCTCGCCCTGCGGCGCGGCGATGATGATCGACCGTGCCCTGTTCCTGGACCTCGGCGGCTTCGACGAGTTCTTCTTCTGCTATTCGGAGGACGTCGACCTCGGCTATCGGCTGCAGCTCGCAGGCGAGCCGACGCTGCTGGTCCCGAGCGCGGTGATCGAGCATGTCGGCTCGGCCTCCAGCGGCGGGCGCAAGTCCGACTTCGCGGTGTTCCACGGCACCCGAAACCGCTTCTACGTGGTCTACAAGGACACGCCCTGGCCGCTGCTGCCCATCGTCGTGCCGCTGCACCTAGCGGCGGTGGCCTACATCTCCAGCCGACGCGAGAACCATCACCATGCGCCGCTCGTCTGGCGCGCGTTCAAGGAGTCGCTGAAGGGCTTGCCGACCATCCTGAAGAGCCGGTGGCAGGTTCAGGCGCGGCGGCGCGCCTCGTCGCTGGCCATCGCCCGGGCCATGACCTGGAACCCGCGCGACCTCTTCCACCGCCGGCCGGTCATTCGCCCGCTGCGGCCCACTCGATGAGCCGGGCCATGAAGGCCGCGCCACGCTCCATCTGCACGCGATCCACATATTCGTCGGCCTGATGGGCCTGGTCGATGGAGCCGGGGCCGCAGATCACGGTGGAGAAGCCCGCCTCCTGGAACTGCCCGGCCTCGGCCGCATAGGGCACGACGCGGGCCGGGCCGTTGTCGCCAGCCAGCCGCCGGGCGAAAGCCTCGGCGGCGCCGTCCGGTTCGGGCGATAACGGCGGGGTGCTGGAACGCTGGACGATCGCCGCCCCGGCCTCCGGGAACCGGGCCTTCAGCCGTCCGTCCAACGCCCGCACCTGCTCTGCGAACGGGGCGATGATCGCACGCGGGTCCTGGCCGGGCGGGCAACGCAGGTCGAACTGGAAACTGCATTCGCGCGCCAGGATGTTCCCGGCTGTGCCGCCGTTCAGCAGGCCGATGGTCAAGGTCGCGTGTCGCGGCAGGAACGGGGAGGCGGCATCGGCCTCTTCCTCCAGCCGCCCGGCCAGAGCCTGCAGCGAGACCAGCAGCGGGATCGCCTCCATG
>NZ_JAYRST010000056.1:0-20374 GCF_041920015.1 Phenylobacterium sp. | reverse complement strand
GCCACCATCCGCGTCGACCTGGACCGGGTCGACCGCCTGATCAACGCCGTCGGCGAACTGGTCATCCAGCAGGCCATGCTGTCCCAGCGCGTGCTGGAAAGCGGCCTGGCCCGCTCGTCCAACGTGGTGCTGGGCCTCGAGGACCTCGAACTGCTGACGCGCGAGATCCAGGACAGCGTCATGGCCATCCGCGCCCAGCCGGTGAAGAGCGTGTTCCAGCGCATGCCGCGCCTGGTGCGCGAGGTCGCCGAGATGGTCGGCAAGCGCGTCCGCCTGGTCATGGAAGGCGAAGGCACCGAGGTCGACAAGACCGTCATCGAGCGCCTGACCGATCCGATCACCCACATGCTGCGCAACGCCATCGACCACGGGCTGGAGACGCCCGAGGAGCGGCTGGCGGCCGGCAAGCCGCAGGAGGGCGTGGTCAACATGCGCGCCCTGCACCGCGGCGGGCGCATCGTCATCGAGATCCAGGACGACGGCCGCGGCATCAACCGCCAGCGCGTGCGCGGCATCGCCATCGACAAGGGCCTGATCACCGAGGACGCGGTGCTGTCGGACGAAGAGACCGACAACCTGATCTTCCTGCCCGGCTTCTCCACGGCCGAGACGGTCTCGGACATCTCCGGGCGCGGGGTCGGCATGGACGTGGTCCGCCGCTCGATCCAGGGCCTGGGCGGCCGCATCTCGATCTCGTCCGAGCCCGGCAAGGGCTCGAAGTTCACCATGTCCCTGCCCCTGACCCTGGCGGTCCTGGACGGCATGGTGGTGACCGCCGCCGAGCAGACCCTGGTCGCGCCGCTGTCGGCCATCGTCGAGAGCCTGACCCCGCGCCAGGAAGACGTGCACTATATCGGCGGCAAGGACGCGGTGATCCGCATCCGCGACACCTTCGTGCCGCTGATCGATGTCGGCGTCTCGCTGGGCTTCCGCGACATTCCGACCGACCCCGGCCAGGGCGTCGCCGTCCTGGTCGAGAGCGAGGGCGGCGGCAAGGCGGCCCTGCTGGTCGAGGCGATCCAGGGCCAGCGCCAGGTCGTCATCAAGAGCCTGGAAGCCAACTACCAACAGATCGACGGGATCGCCGCGGCGACCATCCTGGGTGACGGCCGCGTGGCCCTGATCCTCGACGTCGACGCCCTTGTGACCACGCAGCACCGGCGCAAGCCGGCGCCGCGCAGTGAAAAGCGAATGGCTGGATGAGCATGACCGAGACCATGACCCAGGCAGGCGCCGGCGCCCGGCGCGAACTGATCGCCTTCCGTATCGCCGACCAGGAATTCTGCGTCGACATCATGCAGGTGCGCGAGATCCGCGGCTGGACGCCGGCCACGCCCCTGCCACGCACGCCGTCCTTCATGAAGGGCGTCATCAACCTGCGCGGCGCGGTGCTGCCCATCGTCGACCTGGGCGCGCGCCTGGGCCTGACCACCAGCGAGCCGAGCGCCCGCCACGTCATCATGGTGGTCAATGTCGGCGGCCGGACCCTGGGCCTGCTGGTCGAGGCGGTCAGCGACATCATCAATGTCAGCGACGACATGGTGCAGCCGACCCCCGACGTCGCCTGCGACCACGTGAAGACCTTCGTGAAGGGCCTGTTCGCCATCGACGGGCGCATGGTCAGCCTGATCTCGCTGGACCGCGTCCTGCCCGACAACGAGGCGGAAGCTGCATGACGAGCCCCGTCGACACGCGCGCCAGGGGCGGAGCGGCCACGGGCCTGGTCGAAGGCGAGTTCCTGTTCACGGAAGACGACTTCAGGAAGATCGCCCAGATCCTGCACAGCCACGCCGGCATCGCCCTGGCCGAAGGCAAGGCGGCCCTGGTCTATTCGCGCCTGGCCAAGCGGCTGCGCTCGCTGGGCCTGCGCTCGTTCCGCGACTATTGCGCGCTGATCGAAGGCCACCAGGGCGTGGACGAGCGGCAGGCGATGATGGCCGCCCTGACCACCAACGTGACCCGCTATTTCCGCGAGCCGCACCACTTCGACCACCTGCGCGAAGTACTGATGCCCAAGCTGGCCGAGCGGGCCCGCCGCGGCGGACGCGTGCGCCTGTGGTCGGCCGCCTGCTCCAACGGGCAGGAACCCTATTCGATGGCGATCACCGTCCTGGCGGCCCTGCCCGAGGCGGCCAGCCTGGACGTAAAGATCCTGGCCACCGACATCGACCCGAACATGATCGCCGAAGGCAGGGCTGGGATCTATCGCGAGGACGCGGTCGCCCCGGTGCCGCTGGAACTGCGCCGCAAGTGGTTCCGCAAGGCGACCGGCGGCGGCTGGGAAGTCGCCGACGACCTGCGCGAACTGGTGGCGTTCCGCGAGCTCAACCTGATCGGCGACTGGCCGATGAAGGGCAAGTTCGACGCCATCTTCTGCCGCAACGTGGTGATCTATTTCGACGAGCCGACCCAGGAGCGCATCTGGAGCCGCTTCGCCCCGATGCTGGAGCCGGGCGGCTCGCTCTATATCGGCCATTCGGAGCGCGTCACCGGCCCGGCCGCGCAGCTCTTCGAGACCACCGGCCTGACCACCTATGCGCTGAAAGGGGCCGGGCGATGAGCATCGGCGTCCTGATCGTCGACGACAGCGCCACCATGCGCGGCCTGATCGCCGCGGCGCTGAAGCGCGACCCGGACATCGAGGTCCTGGGCTTCGCCAACGACCCCATCGAGGCGCGCGAGCAGATCAAGAAGCTCAATCCCGACGTCGTCACCCTCGACATCGAGATGCCCAAGATGAACGGCCTGGACTTCCTCGAGAAGATCATGCGCCTGCGCCCAACGCCGGTGGTGATGGTCTCGACCCTGACCCAGGCCGGCGCCGACGTGACCCTGGAGGCGCTGGAGCTCGGCGCCGTCGACTGCGTCGGCAAGCCGGTCGGCGGGGTCACCGCCGCCGAAGCCTTCGGCGAACTGACCCTCAAGGTGAAGGCCGCCGCCAAGGCCCGCGTGAAGCCCTATAGCGGCCCGACCGCGCCGGCCGAGCGCGACCGCGACTATCGGGCCTCGGACGTGATCCTGGCCATCGGCTCGTCCACCGGGGGGGTCGAGGCGCTGATGACCATCCTGGCGACCTTCCCCGAGACCTGCCCGCCGACCGTCGTCACCCAGCACATGCCCGCGACCTTCACCAAGAGCTTCGCCGCCCGCCTGGACCGCATCTCCGGCGCGACGGTGACCGAGGCGCGCGACGGCGACCGGCTGCAGCAGGGCCACGTCTACATCGCCCCCGGCGGCGAGATGCACATGGAGGTGACCTCCTCGTCCCATCCGGTGATCCGGCTGCGGGCCAGCGAGCCGGTGAACGGACACCGCCCGTCCGTCGACGTGCTGTTCGAGTCCGTCGCCAAGCTGAACCGTCCGGCGGTCGGGGCGATCCTGACCGGCATGGGCCGCGATGGCGCGTCGGGACTGCTGGCCATGCGCCAGGCCGGCGCCCGCACCCTCGGCCAGGACGAAGCCTCCTGCGTCGTCTACGGCATGCCCCGCGTCGCCTTCGAGCTGGGCGGCGTCGAAAAGCAGGTCAGCCTGCCGCGCATGGGCCCCGCCATTCTGAACCTCTGCTCCGCCGCAGATATCCACAGGAGCGCCTGATGCCCACCGCCGCCAGCATCAAGACCTTGATCGTCGACGATCAACAGACCATGCGCTCGCTGATCCGCACCAGCCTCCAGGCCCTGGGGATCAACCAGACGCGCGAGGCGCCCGACGGCGAGGAGGCGCTGCGCCAGCTCCTGGCTGCGCCGGCCAATCTGGTGATCACCGACTTCAACATGCCCAAGCTGGACGGGCTGGGCCTGCTGCGCGCGATCCGCGCCCATGGCCCGACCTCCAAGACCGCGGTCATCATGCTGACCGGCCGCGCCGACCGCGAGCTGGTGCAGCGCGCGGTGCAGTTCGGGGTCAACAACTACCTGGTGAAGCCCTTCACCACCCAGACTCTCAAAGAGAAGATCGAAGCGGTGTTCGGCCCCCTCACATGATCGTCGAAAACGTCTCCGGCCGACCGGGCAAGCGGATCCATGTGGTGCAGGGAGAGCATCACATCTCCAGCGACCCCGACGTCATCCTGACCACGATCCTCGGATCGTGCGTGGCGGTGTGCATGCGCGATCCCAAGACCGGCGTCGGCGGCATGAACCACTTCCTGCTGCCCACCGGCAAGGCCGAGGGCCTGGACGAAGGCCGCCGCTACGGCGCCTACGCCATGGAGCTGCTGATCAACGAACTGCTGCGCTCGGGCGCGCGGCGCGACCGGTTGGAAGCCAAGCTGTTCGGCGGGGCGCGCATGTTCGGCGGCCTGTCGGACGTGGGCGCTTCGAACGCCGCCTTCGCCGAGAAGTTCCTGCGCGACGAAGCCATTCCGGTCGTGGGGTCGAGCCTGGGCGGCCTGTCGGCCCGCCGCGTCCAGTACTGGCCGACCAGCGGCCGGGCCCAGCAACGCGTCGTCACCGATAACGCGGAGCTAACCCGTCTGCGCGAACCTGTGGTGCGGACCCCCGCGCCGGTCGAGGACGAAGGGTCCGTGGAGCTGTTCTGATGAGCCAAACCGCGACCGCCCGCGCCCCCGAGGTCCTCGCCTCGATCGCCCAGGAACTGGAGCACGCCGGAGAGCTGTGCGACCGGCTGGAGACCCTGGTCACCCAGCTCGTGCGCGCCAGCCGCGGCGAGCCCCTGGCCATCGCCCTGCACGAGGCCCAGACCCTGGACGTGCTGACCCAGCACCTGGCGGCCCTGGCGACCTTCACCCGCAAGCTGTCCTCCCAGGCCGAGAGCGAGGTCTACGACCTCAGCGACGCGGTGGCCGGCGTGACCCTGGGCGACCTCGCCAACCGGCTGGCCCAGGTGACGCGGGACGGCCCGATCCGCGCCAAGGCCGACGCCGGCGATCTCGATCTCTTCTGACGCGGTGCAGCCATGGCCCTGGACCCGAAGATCCGGATCAACCTTGACCGTTCCGTGGTGCTGCTGGTCGAACAGAACGCCCAGGCCATGGACGCCCTGACCGCGATGTTCCGCGGCTTCGGCGTGCGCAAGCAGTTCAAGGCGACCAGCGGGGCCGAGGCGATGCACATCGTCAAGACGCAGGAACTGGACCTCGTCGTCGCCGACGCGGCCATGCCCGACATGGACGGCTACGACTTCGTCCGCTGGATTCGCCGCGACGCGCCCGACGCCTCCCGCTTCACCCCGGTCATCATGCTGACCGGCCACGCCGCCCGCTCGATGGTCGAGAAGAGCCGCGACTGCGGCGCCAACTTCGTCGTGGCCCGGCCTTTCACGCCCGAACTGCTGCTGCAGCGCGTGTTCTGGGTCGCCAAGGACGAACGCCAGATGGTGGTCGCCGAGAACTATGTCGGGCCCGATCGCCGGTTCAAGAACATGGGCCCGCCGCTGGGCGTCAAGGGCCGGCGCAAGGACGACCTCTCCACCCATGTCGGCGCGGCGACCGCCCCGAACATGGACCAGTCCGATATCGACATGCTGCTCAAACCGATGAAGGCGCAACTGTGAGCGAAGCTCAATTCGTCAAGGTCAAGTATCGCTTGACCGAACAGGTGGCCACACCGGGCGGCATGACCGCAGGCATGGCCAGCGACCGCGCCCAGCGCGAACTGGCCGCCCATGCGGGCGATGCGATGAAGTCCATCGGCGCCATGATCGGGCGGCTGGAGACCATGGTGCGCGACCAGGAGGTCTCGCTGGACACGGTCTACAACGAAGCTTCGACCGTGCTGGACATCGCCGGCCTGTTCGACAAGCGCGTGCTGTGCGACGCCTGCTACAGCCTCTGCGAGTTGGTCGATCGCCAGCGCGCCCACGACCGGCTGGACTGGGCCTCGATCGGCGTCCACGTCAACGCCCTGCGCCTGCTCTGGACCAAGGACGGCCAGGACCCGGACTCGCTGAAGTCGGTGGTCGACGGCCTGTGGACCATCACCGACCGCCTGGCGCCCTGAAGCCTAGCTCGGCTTGGCGTAGCGCTGGGCCACCTGTTGCAGGCCCGCCAGGATCGCCGCCGTGCCGGCGGCGTCCGCGGCGCCTTCGGTGTGCAGCAGCAGGCGGAAGGCGCGCAGATGGACGGCCACCGCATTGGCGTCCCAGCTCTGGCGGCCCTTCAGATAGTCGAGCAGATCCGACAGGCTGACCAGGGCGGTGTCCACCGCCTTCAGCCCGCAGACGCTCGGCACGCCGACCGGCTTGGCGACAATGGCGTAGAGCTCGGCGACCAGGCCCTCGTCATAGTCCGCCCCCGCTCGCGCGGCGCAGGCCTCGGCCGCCGCCAGCACGGCCTGGAGTTCGGTCAGGCACTCGGCCTTGAGGCTCTCCAGCCCCTGCCCGGCCCGCTCGACCGCCTCGGAAACCCGCAGGCCGCCTGGCGCGCGCAACAGCTTGGCCAGCTTGACCTGCGGCGTGAAGATCTTGACTGCGCTCATAGTTCCACACGCCTTGTCTTCATCATGCTGTCGATGAGGTCCTGATCCATGTTCGGCGATTGGGCGTCGCCGATGTCGCCCTGCAGGTCGTCGCGGCGGCGGCCGACCATTCCGGCCGGCACGCCCTCGTTCTTGAAGCGTCGGTCGGGGCCGACATAGGTGTCGCATTCGACGAACCGGCGGCCCTCGCGCGCGATCCAGATGATCCGCTCCAGCACCGCGATCGGGGTCAGGGGCTTCACCATCACGAAATGGGCGCCGCAATCGCGCGCCCGGGCCACCGCATTGCTGGGCGTGTGCCCGGCGGTCAGCAGCACCGGAACATAGCAGTTGGGCTCGATCTTCGAGCGCCGCAGCCACTCGACGAAGTCGTAGCCTTCGCCGCTGGCGCCCATGGCGTCGCAGATGACCAGGTCGAGCTCGACCCTGCCGACGACATCCTTGGCCTCAGCCACGGTCTCGCAACGATGCAGGGTCCTGACACCGAAGCCGGTGAGGATCTGGACGAGGATGCTCATCCCCATGCCGGACTCGTCGAGCACCAGCACCGAGGCGCGATCCAGGTTGAACCTGGCGCGGGAGTCTGGACTGAGCCCCATGGGTTTCCCGACCGACACGATTGGCCAGGAGGCTAGGCCGTCGTGGTTAATAAGAGTTTCCCCTGCGGCGGGCCGATCAGGGCCGCAGATAGATGGGGTTGCCGATCAGGACCAGCTTTCCCGCGCCGTCGCGCACGTCGACCCGCAGCCAGCGCGGCCGGCCGTCGGCGATCAGGTCGAAGGCGAGAGTCTGGTCGTCCGACGTCAGGTTCAGTTCGCCGGGCCGCGCCAGCCCGGCCGCATCGCCGGCGATCGCGATCCGGCCGCCCGGAACCCCGGCCACATGCACCGAGACTTCGACCTTGGCGCCTGCGGGCGCGTGCAGCTCATCGCCCATCTGCGCCCGCCCGGAGCCGCTGACCACGGCGACGTCCAGCAGCCGCGTCCGCGTACCGGCGACGTCGATGAAGACATGGCCGGCGCCGATCGCCTGCAGGATCGCAGCCTGGCTCAGCTCGCCCGCACGCACCACCGTGGTCGGGACGCCGATGGCCGGCGCCTTGGCCGGGTCCAGGGTAGGGTCGTGGTTGTCCGAACCGCCGATGGCGGTGAGGCGCAGTCCCGCATTCAGCCGCGCCTCCCAGAAGGCCATGCCCGAGAGCCGCCCTTCGGCGAAGCCCCCGTTCACCACCTCGACCGCGTCGATACGCGAATAGTCGGTGTCCGCAGCGGTCCAGCCGCAGCCCATGCAGAACTCGCCCGACGGCAGGCCCGGATGGTTGATCGAGAGCAGGCCGCCGGTCGCCCGCGCCTGCCTCTGGATGTCGGCGAACTTCGGGGCCCGTGGGCCGCCAAGCTGGAAATCCACGAAGGCGGTCGGCCCCAGCAGGTTGGCATGGCCGTGGAAGGTGGTGATCTCGCGCGCCGCCACGATCAGCAGGTCGTCGTAATAGGGCGCAAGCTCGCGCAGGGCCGCAAACTGCGAGGTCGTGTTGTGGTCGCTCACCGCCACGAAATCGAGGCCGCGGGCCACGGCGGCCTCCAGGGTCTTGAACACCGGGCAAGGGATCCTGGCGCCCTTGCGCGAGGCGCAGGTCCCGTCGCTGTGGCCGGTATGCATGTGCAGGTCGCCGCGCCACCAGCGCTCGCCCCGTTCGACGGGCTGTGCGCCGAAGCCCGCGGGCGGGGAGCCAGGCCGATCCAGCCAGATCCTGGCGACATAGTCGGCGCGGGCGTCCTTGCGGATGTTCGGCGCGCCGAGGATCAGCCGCCATTCCCCCGCCGGCATGGCGCCGGGCAGGTAGGAGGGCGTGGCGTCGCTGGTCGAGACCGTGAAGCGCGACTTGTTCCCACCGCTCCAGCCCCGCAGACGCTGAGGATCGCGCAGGCCAAGGTCGATGACCGACTTCTGCTCCGCGCCGGTATAGGCGAACTCGACCGTGATGCGCTCTGTTCCCACCGGGACCTTGAACGCCAGCTCCCGATAGGTCTGGTGCGCCGCCCCGGTCAGGACGCCGGTCAAGGTCAGGTCGGGCGCGCGCTCCTGCGCCTGGGCGCGCAAAGGGAGCGCCAGGAGAGCGAATGCGGCGAGCGCCGCAGCCAGGCCTTGCCGCAACGAGCAGATCATCGCAGCGGTCTAGCACGGCCCTCCCCAAACGCGGAAAAACAGCCGACCTTGCGATGCGGCGATTGCGGCAGGGGCAAGGGCCTCATATTTACGTCGTAAGCAACAAGGAGGAGACGGCCATGGGAACGAGCCTGCAACTACGCTCGCTGGTGAAATCGAGCGGCGAACTGGAACTGTCGCTGGCCAAGGTTCCGATCCCCGAACCGGGCGCCGATGAGGTGGCTGTCCAGATCGAGGCCGCGCCGATCAATCCCTCGGACCTCGCCCTGCTGGTCGGGCCGGCCGACGTCTCGGCGGCCAAGGTGGCCGGATCGGGCGTCGACGCCGTCGTCACCGCGCCCATCGCGCCGGCCTTCATGCGCGCCCTGGCCTCGCGGGCCGACGAATCCATGCCGGTCGGCAACGAGGGGGCGGGCAAGGTGGTGGCCGCCGGGGCCTCTCCCGAAGCCCAGGCCCTACTCGGCAAGACCGTCGCCCTGATCGGCGGGGCCACCTACGCCCAGCACCGCCTGGCCAAGGCCGCCGAGGTCGTACCGCTGGCGCCGGGCGTCACCGCCGCGGAAGGCGCCTCGTGCTTCGTCAATCCGCTGACCGCGCTCGGCATGACCGAGACCATGCGCCGCGAAGGCCACACCGCCCTGGTGCACACAGCGGCCGCCTCGAACCTCGGCCAGATGCTCAACAAGGTCTGCATCGCCGACGGCATCGGCCTGGTGAACATCGTGCGCAGCGCCGAGCAGGCGAAGATCCTCAAGGACATCGGCGCGAAACACGTGGTCGACTCCACCTCGCCGAGCTTCATGGACGAGCTGACCGACGCCATCGCCGAGACCGGCGCGACCATCGCCTTCGACGCCATCGGCGGCGGCAAGCTGGCCTCGCAGATCCTGTCGGCCATGGAGGTGGCGATCAACCGCAAGGCCACCGCCTACAGCCGCTACGGGTCGTCGGTGCACAAGCAGGTCTATATCTATGGCGGCCTCGACACCCGCCCCACGGAGCTGGCCCGCAGCTACGGCCTGGCCTGGGGCGTCTGCGGCTGGCTGCTGACCCCGTTCCTGGCGAAGATCGGCGCCGAAGCCGCCGGCAAGCTGCGCGCCCGCGTCGCCGCCGAATTGAAGACCACCTTCGCCAGCCACTACACCGCGCAGATCTCGCTGACCGAGGCCCTGAAGCCGGAGATCATCGCCGCCTACAATAGGCGTGCGACCGGCGAGAAGTATCTGATCGTCCCGACCAAGGACGCATAGGGCCTGCCCATGGCCGGACCCCAGGTCCGGCCATGGCGATCCTTAGGCATAAAAAATGCTGCACCCACGCCTTGTAGCATGGGTGCAGCATGAACTGCGGTAAGCCTTTGTCTTAAGGCTTATTTTTCGTTGGTGAAGATGATGGTGCCCGACGCGGCGAACATGCCGCCGACGCCGTGGGCCACGCTGATCTTGGCGCCTTCCACCTGGGCCGCCGCCGTGCCGCGCATCTGACGCACGCTCTCCTGCAGGGCGTACATGCCGTACATCCCCGAGTGCATGTAGGAGAGGCCGCCGCCGTTGGTGTTCAGCGGCAGCTTGCCGCCGATCGCGGTGTTGCGCTCCTTGATGAAGTCCTTGGCCTCGCCGGGCTTCACGAAGCCCAGGTCCTCCAGGCCGTAGAGCGGCAGGTGGGCGAAGGCGTCGTAGATCATCAGGTGGTCGACGTCCGAGTGCTTGATCCCCGCATCGTCGAACGCCTTCTTGCCCGAGATCTTGAAGGCGGTGGACGAGGTGAAGTCGTACATCTGCGAAACCAGCGGGGTCTCGACGCTCTCGCCCGTGCCCAGCACATAGACCGGCTTGTTCGGGAAATCCTTGGCCCGGTCGGCGCTGGTCAGGATCAGGGCGCCGCCGCCGTCGGTGACGAGGCAGCACATCAGCATGCGGAACGGCCAGGCGATCATCGGCGAGTTCAGCACGTCATCGACCGTGATCGGGTCCTTGAAGCTGGCGCGCGGGTTCCTGGCCGCCCATTCGCGCTGGATCACCGCGACCGTGGCCAGGTCTTCCTCGGTGACGCCGTAGGTCTTCATGTAGCGAAGCACCGGCACGGTGAACATGGTCGGCGGCGAGGTGACGCCGAACGGCATCTCGAACTGGCCCATCAGGCTGGAGGCGGCGCGCGCGAAGCCGCCGGCGCCGACCCGCGAGCGGCCCGATTCGCCGTGGGTGATCAGGATGGTCTTGGCCAGGCCCGCATTGATCGCTGCGGCCGCATGGCGGACGTGCAGCATGAACGAGCAGCCGCCGACGCTGGTGCCGTCGGCATAGGTCGGCTTGATGCCGAGATAGTGGGCGAGCTCGACCGGGCTGATCCCGGCGGTGGCCACGCCGTCGATGTCGGCCGGCGTCAGGCCCGCATCGGCCATGGCGTTGAGGGCGGCGTCGGCGTGCAGGCCGATGACCGAGACGTCCGGAATCTTGCCCAGCTTGGTGGTTTCGGCGGCCCCGACGACCGCGACGGAATTCTTCTGCATCTGGCTTGCTCCCGCTTACGCCTTGGCCGGTTGGAAGAAGGGCAGCGAGATGGTGTCGCTCATCTTCTCGAAAACGACCTCGAGCGGCATGTCGAGGACGAGCGCTTCAGGGGTCTGCGGGCAGTTCACGATATTGGTCATCATCGTCGGCCCTTCTTCGAGCTTCACCACGGCGATGGCGTAGGGCTCGGTTCCCATATCCGGGCGCGGGCGATGGTTGATGACGTAGGACCAGAGAACGGCCTTGCCGCTGGCCTTGAAGACCTCGACGTCGCGCGAGCCGGTCTTGGGGCAGAACGGGCGCGGCGGGAAATAAGCCTCGCCGGTGTCCTTGTTGCGCTGGAGGAGCAGTTCGCCCCGGGCGGCGCCGTCCCAGAAATGCTGGGTTTCAGGCGTCGGTTCAGGCAGGATTCTCGCCATCCGAAATTCGTCCCTAATCTATCGTCATTTGAAATGCCCGCTGTGAGGCGGGCGCGGCAGCAAAGCCTGAGACCGGGCGCTTGTCGATCCCGGAAGCGTATTTCGATGGTCAGACGGGCGAAGCCGCCAGCTTCCGGCGCTCGGTCGAGGCCCGTAGCTCGGCCCAGATGGCGGCCTCCAACTCCGCAGCGCCCCTGGCCTCAGCGGCCGCGTGCAGCTCGATCAGGCCGGCGCGCAGGGCGTCGTTGGCCGCCTTCAGGGCGCTGATCCGCAGATCGTCGTCCGATCCGGCGGCGAGGGCCGCAAGGTCGAGCCCGGCCTCCCCGCCCCGCGCCAGCAGGCGGCGGATCGCGCGATTCTCCTCGACCAGGCGCGCGGCCATGCCGTCCCACACCTCGGCGGCCATGCCGAGCAGGGCGGCCGACAAGCCGAGCGAACTGGCGCGGTCGGCCGGATGCACGTCGGGCAGGGTGTTACGGACAGCGATGCCGGCGATCTCGGCCAGGACGGCGGGAACGGGGGGAATCATAGGCGTCCCATCACTTGCAGGGTGGCGCGGTCCTGGGCGTTCTGCAGCGCCCAGGGCGGATAGACGGTGATCGGCTCGCGATTGCCGCCATCGAGGAACACGCGGGCCGAGGAAATCCAGATCGCCTGGCCCTTCACGCAGTTGAACAGCTCCCACCAGTGGAGGGCGGCGGGATCGGCCTGGAGGCCGCTGGCCCGCTCCCAGATCGCGATCGCCTCCTCGCGCGACAGCAGGCCGCCGGCCAAGCCCTGGCCGAACGACCAGACCGGGTTGAAGCTCCAGCCCAGGTCCTCCAGCGGGTCGCCCAGGTGGCACATTTCCCAGTCGAGGACGCCGTGGATGCCGCCCGCCTCGTCGTAGAGGAAATTGCCGGTACGGAAGTCGCCGTGCACCACCCCGACCTTCTGGGCCGGCGGCGGGGGATTGGCGCGCAGCCAGCGGATCGCGGCCCGGGTGATCGGCAGCGGCTCGGCCGCATCGTCATCCAGCACCTTTTCCCAATAGGAGAGCTCGCGGTCCCAGCAGGCGTCGGCGGCCACGGGCGCCATGATCTGCGTCAGGCCCAGCGCCGCGGCGTCGGCCTTGGCGATTTCGCCCAGGATGGTCCACTTCCGCTCGCCCAGCTCAGCCAGGGTCGAGACGTAGGGCGGGGCGAACAGCAGGGCCGGCGAAGCCTGGAAGCCGGCGATCTCCTCGGCGATGAAGAACGGATGGTCGAGGGCCTCGTCCGCCTCCTCCAGCCACAGCATCTGCGGCACCGGCACGGCGCTTCCGGCGAAGGCGCGATAGGCTTCGAACTCGATCCGCCGCTCGGTGTCGATCAGCGAGGCCGGCGGATCGCGGCGCAGGATCAGCCGGCGCTCGCGCCCTTGCCCCTCCTCGCGCCAGGTCAGCCGGAAACGATAGGTCTCACGCGAGGCGCCGCCGGAAATGCGGGTGAGGTCATGCACGGCGACCTCGGCGGCCTGCGGCATGCGCGCGGCGATGTAGGTCGCCAGGCGCGGTTCGAACCCGCTCATCCCCGCCACCCCATAAGCCCTTCCCTATCCAGGGAAGTAACTGGACGACAGATCGTCATGCTCAATGCATCTCGAAGCGGATGGGCAGGGTCTTGGGGCCGTTCACGAAGGTGGCCAGGCTCTGCTTGGGCTCGCCATTCAGCTCGACGCTCTTCAGCCGCGGCAGCAGCTCCTCCCAGAGGACACGCATCTCCATCTTGGCCAGGTGCTGGCCCAGGCACAGGTGCGCGCCATAGCCGAAGGCCAGGTGCCGGTTGGGCTTGCGGTCGATGCGGAAGGCGGCCGGATCGTCGAACACCGCCTCGTCCCGGTTGCCCGAGGCGTAGCAGAGCATCATCCAGTCGTCCTTGGCGAGGTGACGGCCGGCGAACTCCGTGGCCTCGGTGGCCGAGCGCATGAAGGTCTTGACCGGCGAGATCCAGCGGATGCTCTCGTCCACCAGACCAGGGATCAGCGACGGATCGGCCTTGGCCTTGGCGAACTCGGCCGGATGGGTGGCCAGGCCCCAGAGCGCGCCGGCGGTCGAGGATGAGGTCGTGTCGTGCCCGGCGGTGGCGACGATCATGTAATAGCTCATCGCCTCCAGTTCGGAGATCGGCTGGCCGTCGATGGTCGAATTGGCGATCACGGTGGCCACGTCGTCGCGCGGATTGGCCCGGCGGTCGGCGGACATGCGGGTGAAGTAGGCGTAGAAGTCGGCGATCACCCCGTCGCGCATCAGCGACTCGATATCGCGGCGGCGGCCGCCGTCGCGGGCCAGTTCCGGATCGGCGGCGCCGAACAGTTCCTGGGTCAGGGTCAGCATCCGGGGCTCGTCCTCCTCCGGCACGCCCAGGATCTCCATGATGACGTGCAGCGGATAGCCGAGGGCGACCTCGCGCACGAAGTCGCATTCGCCGCCGGTGGCGGCCATCTTGTCCACGGCGCGACGGGCGATGCCGCGGATGCGGTCCTCCAGGCCCTTGATGTTCGGCGGCATGAACCAGGCCTGGGTGAGCGCCCGGTACTTCGGATGGTCCGGAGCGTCCATCTGCACCAGGCTGCGGACCAGGTGCGGACTGCCGCCCATCATGGCGCGGACGGCGGCGTCGGCCTCCTTGGTGGTGATGACGGTCGACTTGTCGCCGTTGTGGAACAGGGCGTTCTGGCGGCTGATCTCCAGGATGTCGGCATGGCGCGTCGCCACCCAGAACGGCTCGAATCCCTCGACCTCGGCGCGGCCGAACGGGTTGTTGGCCCGCAGCCAGGCGTAGGTGTCGTGGATACGGCCGTCCGCATAGGCGGTCGGATCGACCAGATTGACGGCGTGCTCGTCCGGGATGCGCGCGGTGCTGCTCATCTCTCCTACGCGCTCTTCACTGGTTCACGCCACGTAACCTTACGTCGCGTCAGCAAAAAGCGCCCTCCCTTGTCTTGTTATCTTTGTTCAATTGATAATGCCGCGCGAGGCGGCGTCGCAATACCGTCAATCGACAAAGACAAGATCGCTCACTGTTTTAAGTGTCTGGGAGGACGCTCGCATGCTGACCAAGGCCGACGATTTTCCGATCCACCAGACGCCCGAACCCATCGCCTATGCCGGGACCGACCGGAATTTCTACGACCGCTATTTCTTCAACGGCTATCAGCCGGACGGGACGGAGTTCTTCGCCGCCGCCTTCGGCGTCTATCCGCAGCTCAACATCACCGACGCCCATTTCTCGGTGATCCGCGATGGGATCGAACACTGCCTGCACGCCTCGAAGGTGATGCACATGGAGCGGATGGACCTCTCCTGCGGCCCAATCCGCATCGAGGTGATCGAGCCGCTTCGGAAACTGAAGCTGATCGTCGAACCCTCGAACGGTTTTTCCGCCGAGATCGTGTTCGAGGGCCGCTCCTTCCCGATCGAGGAGCCGCGCTTCATGCGCCGGATCGGCCCGCGGGCCTTCATGGACTACACTCGCCTGACCCAGAACGTGCGCTGCACCGGCTGGATCGAGGTGGACGGCGTGCGGCGGGACCTGGCGGCCGGGACGGTCGGCACCCGCGACCGCTCGTGGGGCGTGCGGCCGGTCGGCGCGCCGGACCCGCAGCCGCCGGTCCCGATGACCGTGGGCGGCTTCTTCTGGCAGTGGACGCCGCTGAATTTCGAGGGCCGCAGCGTCTTCTTCCACGTCAACGCCGACACCGAGGGCCGCCCCTGGAACACCCGCGCGGTGATCGCTCCGGACGGCGCCGGCCCCGAAGGCGTCTACGAAAGCGAGGGGGCGACCATGGACGAGGTGTCGCTGATCCCCGGCACGCGCCATGCGCGGACCGGAACGCTGAACGTGCCCCTGGCGCAAGGGACGGCCGCCATCCGGTTCGAGCCGTTCCTGACCTTCCTGATGCGCGGCATCGGCTATGGCGCCCCGGCATGGCGGCATGGCGGCTACAAGGGCGAACTGGTGGTCGAGCGCGAGGACATCGACCTTGCGGCGGTGGATATGGCCGCGCCTGAGAACGTGCACATCCAGGCGCTCAGCCGCGTGACCATGACCTTGCCTGGCGAAGCGCCGATCCAGGGCATGGGGGTGTTCGAACAGCTCATCGCCGGACCGTACCGGCCGTACGGGGTGTAGGTCCGAGCCCAACGCCCGTTCGAACCAGCGCTTGCGCGCCGGCCCCCGCCCCTGCACACTTGCGGGTATTCAAGACGCTTATGGCGCAATTACGCGCAGCATTCGAAAGTTTGAGACTTTGACCGCTTCCAATCCCGCGGCGATTAAGGCCGCGCAGCCGGACGTCCTTGGTTCCGTGGACGCCCTGATCGAAGGGCTGGCCGGCGTCGGCTACATCGCCTCCCGGCGGATCGCCACGGCGCTCTACATGGCCATCCACCTGCAAAAGCCGATCCTGGTCGAAGGCTCGGCCGGCGTGGGCAAGACCGAGCTGGCGCTGTCGACCGCGACCCTGCTGGGCCAGCCGCTGATCCGCATGCAGTGCTACGAAGGCCTGGACGAGTCCAAGGCGCTCTACGAGTGGAAGTACGGCAAGCAGCTTCTCTACACCCAGATCCTGAAGGACCGCATGGGCGAGGCTCTGGCCGACGCCAAGGACATGGACGCGGCCATGGACCGCCTGCACGGCATGGGCGACCTGTTCTTCTCCGAGCCGTTCCTGGAGCCGCGCCCGCTGATGAAGGCGCTGCAGGAGGACGACGGCTGCGTCCTGCTGATCGACGAGATCGACAAGTCCGACGAGGCGTTCGAAGCCTTCCTGCTGGAGGTGCTGTCGGCCTACCAAGTCTCGATCCCGGAGATCGGGGTGCTGAAGGCCAAGACCCCGCCGCTGGTCTTCCTGACCTCGAACAACATCCGCGACCTGGGCGATGCGCTGAAGCGCCGCTGCCTGCACCTGCACATTCCGCTGCCCGACGCCGACCTGGAGCGCAAGATCGTCGCCAGCCGCGTGCCGGGGATCGAACAGACCCTGACCACCAGCCTAGTCAATTTCGTGCAGTCGCTCCGCACGCTCGACCTGCGCAAGTCGCCTTCGATCTCCGAGACGGTCGACTGGGCCCGCGCGCTGATCCTGCTGAACGCCGACAGCCTCAGCCCGGACGTCGTGCGCGACACGCTCAACGTGCTGCTGAAGTTCGAGCCGGACATCGCTGCGGTCGAGCCGCAGATCAGCGAACTGCTGCGCCGCCCGGCGGCCTGATCCCATGCAGGGCGCCCTGGAGGACTTCTTCCGCGCGCTCCGCGCCGCGGACGTGAAGGTCTCGCCCGCCGAGGCCATCGACGCGCACCGCACCGTGGAGACGGTGGGATTCGCCGACCGCGAATTGTTCAAGGACGCGCTCTGCGCGACCCTGGCCAAGAGCGCGGACGAGGTCGTGCGGTTCGACTCGATCTTCGAGACCTTCTTCTCACGCGACAAACCCGCCTTCGAGCCCCCGCCGGAGGGCCAGGACGATCCGATGGACGGGCTGCCGGAGGGGGCCGAAGCTTCCGACCTCGCCCGCATGCTGCTGGAGGGCGACGCGCCGGGCCTGGTCCAGGCGATGGAGGAAGCCGCCCAGCGCGCCCAGGTCTCGCAGATCCGGCTGACCACTCAGCGCTCTCGCCTGACGCGGCGGCTGCTGGAGGAGATGGGCCTCGCCGAGATCGAGGCGATCATCGCGGGCGCCCGGCGCAACGGCGAAGGCGGCGAGGCGGCCGACCGCCTGGAGGCGGGCAAGCGCCGGCTGACCGAGGAAGCCCAGCGCTATGTCGAGCGCCAGCACGAGCTCTACGCGGCCGGCTCGGGCAAGATGCTCCGCGAGGAGATGCTGGCGCGAAAGGCGCTGAACGCCGAGGGCGGCATCGACCCGGTCGATCAGGCGATGATGCAGGCCCTGGTCAAGAAGATGGCCAAGCGCCTGGCCGACCGCTATTCGCGCCGCCGCAACCGCGCCCGCAAGGGCCACATGGACGTGCGCCGCACCCTGCGGAAGTCCATGCCCTATGGCGGCATGCCGTTCGAGATCGTCTGGAAGACCGAGCGGGTCGACAAGCCGTCGATCATCTGCATCTGCGACGTCTCCAAATCGGTCGCCGCCGCCGCCCAGTTCCTGCTGACCTTCCTCTATTCGCTGAACGAGGTGGTCGACCGGATGGAGGCCTACGCCTTTTCAGGCCGGCTGATCAGCGTCAACGACATCCTGGACGACGAACATATCGACGGGGCGATCTTCCAGGTGCTGCGCAAGATCGGCTTCCAGCAGACCGACTACGGCAAGTCGCTGGAGGATTTCTGCGAGAACCACCTGGATCGGGTGGACCGGCACACCACCGTCATCTTCCTGGGCGACGGGCGCTCGAACTACGCCGATCCGCGGCTGGACCTGATGGCGACGATCCACAACCGCGCCCGCTCGGTGATCTGGCTCAATCCCGAGCCGGAGAGCTACTGGACCCAGGGCGACAGCGTCATGCACCGCTACGAGCGGTTCTGCCATGTCGCCAAGACCTGCAACACGCTCTCCCAGCTCGAACGGATCATCGAGGACGTGCTGCGGACCTACGTCCCGCATTAAGCGTGATCGGCTTCGATGGAAGCCGATCACGCTCAAGACTCTTTGAATTGAGAGCATTTTCTGCGCCGAACCGGCGTCCACTTCGGCGGAAAATGCTCTGAGCGTTACCAGCTATCGATCCAGCGCAGCTTCTTCTCGGTGCGCACGGGAAGCGGGGGCAGCGACTTCAGGCCCGCCAGCACCCAGCGGCGGGTCTCGGCCGGGTCGATGACGTTGTCGAGCGACGGGCTCATGGCCTGGGACAACGCCTTGCCGCGGGCATAGGCGGCGGCGACCATCTCGTCGAACCGGGCCTTGCGCGCGGCCGGGTCCTCGATGGCGGCCAGTTCGTTGCGGTAGCCGAGCTTGACCGAGCCCTCCAGCCCCATGCCGCCGAACTCGCCGGTCGGCCAGGAGACGCAGAACATCGAGGCCTGATAGCTGCCGCCGGTCATGGCGATGGCGCCCAGGCCATAGCTCTTGCGCAGCACCACCGACAACAGCGGCACGGTCAGGTTGGCCCCGATCACGAACAGGCGCGAACAGTGGCGGATCAGGCCGGTCTTCTCCGCCTCCGGCCCGACCATGTTGCCGGGCGTGTCCGACAGCGACAGCACCGGGATGTCGAAGGCCTCGCACAGTTGCAGGAAGCGGGCGGCCTTGTCGGCGGCGTCGGAATCTATCGCCCCGCCCAGGTGCTGCGGATTGTTGGCGAAGACGCCGACCGGACGGCCCTCGATGCGGATGAAGGCAGTGACCATGGCCAGGCCGAATTTCGGCCGCAGCTCCAGCATCGAGCCGGTGTCGGCGATCAGTTCGATCACCTTGCGGATGTCGTAGACCCGCAGACGGTTCTCCGGGATCGCCCGGCGCAACAGGCGCTGGTCGGCGCAGTCCCAGTCCTTCACCGCCCCCTGGAAGTAGGAGAGGTATTGCCGGGCGAGCTGGACGGCGTGCGCCTCGTCGTCGGCCAAAACGTCGATGGTGCCGTTGGCCTGCATGACCTTGACCGGCCCGATCTCCTCGGGGCGGAAGACGCCCAGGCCGCCGCCCTCGACCATGGCCGGGCCGCCCATGCCGAGCGCCGAATCCTTGGTGGCGATGATCACGTCGCAGCAACCGAGGATGGCCGCATTGCCCGCAAAGCAGCGCCCCGAAGAGACGCCCACCAGCGGCACGGCGCCCGACAGCCGCCCCCAGAACTCGAACCCGCGGATGAAACCGCCGCCCTCGGTGTCGCCCGGCCGTCCGCCGCCGCCCTCGGTGAAGAACACCGTCGGCAGCCGCCAGCGCGCGGCGATCTCGCTCATCCGGTCGAGCTTCTCGTGATTATGCGCCCCCTGGGTGCCGGCCAGGACGGTGTAGTCGTAGGCCATCACCGCCACGCGGGACTTGTCCTCGGCGAAGCGGTCGCCGTTGACCGAGCCTAGACCCATGACCATGCCGTCGGCCGGGGTCTGCTCGATCAGTTCCTGCGCCGTGTTGCGGCGACGGCGGGCCGCCACGACCAATGATCCGTACTCGGTGAAACTGCCCGGATCGCAGAGGTCGGCGATGTTCTCGCGGGTGGTGCGCTGGCCGGTCTTGCGGCGGCGGGCGACCGCGGCGGGCCGCGCCTCGTCCAGGGTCAGGCGATGGCGCTCCAGCACCTCGGCAAGGTCCGGGCGGATGAAGTCGAGGTCGATCTCCTCCTCGTCCTCGCGCGCCCCGCCCGCCACCTCGGCCGGCTCGACGAAGGCCAGGGCGTGATCTTCGAACACCGTGTCGCCCTCGGCCACAGCCACCAGGCGCACGACGCCGGAGACCTCGGCGGCGATGACATGCTCCATCTTCATGGCTTCCATGACGAACAGCGGCTGGCCCACGCGCACCATCTCGCCCAGCGCCGCCATCACGCCGATCACCGTGCCTTGCAGCGGCGCGCGGATCGCCCGCGTCCCTTCAGGCCCTTCGATCTCTTCGTCATTGTCCTCGGCTTCAACCTGCGCCTTGCCGTGATGCAGGACGGCGAGCGGATCGGAGGCGTCGATCTGGGCGCCCGCACGTTTCGGCGCGCCCGCGGCCGCTATCTCGAAATGCCGCGGCGCCTGTGCGGGCACGGCGGAAAGCTGGCCCATCGCTTCCTCGATGAAGCGGGTATGAACGTCGCCCGCCGCCACCGCCGGGTGGGCCAGCAGAGCCTGGAGGAAGCCGATATTGGTCGGCGCCCCGGCGATGCGGAATTCCGCCAGCGCGCGACGCGCCTTGGCCGCGGCGGCCGGCAGGTCCGGCGCC
>NZ_JAYRST010000055.1:0-20376 GCF_041920015.1 Phenylobacterium sp. | reverse complement strand
TGGCAACTGGGCCTTCTGGAGCAAGGTCGGCGTCTTCGCCTTGGTCGGCCTGCTGTCGGTCCCGCCCACCCTGCGCATCCTGCAGTGGCGCCGGCGCGCCCGCAGCGAGCCGGGCTTCGCCCTGACCGCAGCCGACGTCGCCGCCGTTCGCCCGTTCATGATCGCCGAAGCGGTCCTCTTCGGCCTGATCCCGGTCTTCGCCGCGATGATGGTGCGCGGCTTCGGGGGATAGGCTGCGCGTCAGTACAGGGGGTATTCCCGCTCCAGGCGATACCAGGAGCCCTGGTCGGACTGCCAGCTCGAATAGAGGCCGAAGCTGGTGATGCGGAAGGGCTCGGTGCGCAGCAGGTTGTTTTCCTGAATCCAGGCCGCGACCTCGGCCGGGTTGGGGCGGCGCAGATAGGCGAGCGTGACATGGGGCTTGTAGGCGCGGGTCTCGGCCTTGACCCCCGCGCGGCGGGCGGCGATCTCGCAGGCGCGCGCCAGGCGTTTCAGGCCCTCGTTCTCCTCGACCCCGGCCCAGACGGCGTGGATGTCGGCGCCTTCCCCGAACGCCCCGACGCCGGTCAGGGACAGCTCCAGCGGGCCGCCCCCGATCGTGGTGAGCTCGGCGTCGAGGTCGCCGGCGAGGTTTTCCGGCACGTCGCCGATGAAGCGCAGGGTGATGTGGAGCGCCTCCAGCGGACGCCAGCGAGCGCCGGGCAGCCGATCCTGGCGCGGCAGGAGCGTCGTTCCGAGCTCTTCGGGGATGGCGATGGCGGCGAACAGGCGGATCATGGGCGAGCGACCTAAATACAAGGAGTTCTGACGCAATCGTAATCGCCGGCGCCTTGCAAGGATGCCGAACCGTCACGATATTCGGAGCTGCGTCCGCTCCGGGCGCTAGAAAAGGGCCTAAGTCTCTGATGAGCGACTTCAACCGCGGCTACGCGCGCACGGTCCCCGCAGATCGCGCCGACATGTCGGTGGACGCGGGACTGCGCAGCTTCATGCTCGGCGTCTACAACAAGGTGGCGCTGGGTCTCGTTCTCTCCGCCGCCCTGGCGTTCCTGACCGGAACCTTCGAGCCGGTGCGCAACCTGATGTTCAGCGTCTCGGAAACGGGGCGCGTGGGCTACACGCCGCTTGGCATGATCGTGGCGTTCGCGCCGCTGGTCGTGATGCTGTTCGGCGCCTTCGCCATGAAGAACGTCACGCCGCGTTCCTCCGGAATCTTCTACTGGACGATCGTTTCGCTGATCGGCGCGGGTCTGGGCGTGCTGACCTTCGTCTATACGGGCGCGTCGATCTTCTCGACCTTCCTGATCACTGCGGCGGCGTTCGGCGGCCTCTCGCTGTTCGGCTACACGACGAAGAAGGACCTGACCGGCTTCGGCAGCTTCCTGATCATCGGTCTGTTCGGCCTGATCATCGCCAGCCTGGTCAACATGTTCCTGCACAACGGTATGATGGGCTTCATCATCAGCGTGCTGGGCGTGTTCATCTTCGCCGGCCTGATCGCCTACGACACCCAGCGCCTGAAGATGAGCTACTACCAGATGGGCGGCGACGAGGCCGCAATGGGCGTGGCCACCAACTACGGCGCGCTGAACCTGTACCTCAACTTCATCAACCTGTTCCAATTCCTGCTCAGCATCTTCGGCGACCGCCGCTAGACCCTGACGGAACCTCCAAGGTTCACAGAGCCCCGGCGGGAAACCGCCGGGGTTTTTGTTTGATCTTCCGTGCCCGTGGCGTCCCAGAAAGCGCGCAGCGCCTGTCCCTACTCCACCACCTTGAAACGGCCCTTGTCGAAGAAGCGGAGCACCTGCTCCAGTTCGTGGCCGCGGCGCAGGACCATTCCGCCCTGGCCGATCACCGCCCAGGCGCCCTGACGACGGGCCAAGGCGGGGCGCTTTTCGATGCGGTAGAGCGGCGCCTCCGACGCGCGGCGGAAGACCGAGAAGACGCAGGCGTCGCTGAGCGCGCCGATGCCGTAGTCGCGCCACTCGCCGGCGGCGACCATACGTCCGTAGAGGGCGAGGAGGCGATCGAGCTCACGGCGCTCGAAAAAGACCTGGGCGGTCCGGGCGGGCTGCTGTTGCGGATCGAGCGCCATCGACGCGAAGCCTGCCCCAAATCGCGACGTTCGACAAATGCTCTGTTCAAGGCGGCGTTGCCGAGACGCCACGGCCGCCGCCGTTTCTAAACCGCTTGTAATCTCACGCCATGGAAAGACCTTATTTCGGTCGTTCGCGCGCCTGATCCACCACCGATAGTCTCATTGTCGGTTGGTCGGAATTGCTGGTCCCGGATCCTGAACAGCCCCCCCAGCCCCCCTGGATCGGCCTTCGGCCAACCGACGCTTCTTCATAGAGCACCCCAAGCGAGCCCGCGCGGATCCCCCACCGCGCGGGTTTCGTTTTGTGCGTGAACCTTCAGGGCTTGAGGGCGGCGGTGACGATGCGGCCGCCGTTCGCAGCCTGGACGACGACCACGGTCTCCAGTCCCTCCTCCTCGGCCTGCGGCAGGCGGTAGGCAGTCGGACGGCCCCGCCAGACGCCCAGGCGCTCGATCTCGCGAACGACGTTGCGGTGCTGGACCGTCTGACCCTTGTTGTCGCCCTTGCGGACCAGCACGTCCTGCTCGCGCGGGTCGAAGCGGATCATCCAGACCTCGGCCCCGCCACGCGGCGGCTTGCCGGTCCCCACATCGACCCGGCGCGGACCGATGAAGGCCATGTCCGGCGGATCGACCGGCGCGCGCGCGGCCTGGGCGACCAGGCGGTCGACCTTCTCGGTCTGCAGGCCGCCGGCCTGGGCGTGGCCGTCCACCACCACCTGGGGCGTATAGGGCTCGCGCAGTTCGAGGCGTTCGACATAGGCCTTCTGGCGGGCGGTGAACTCAGGCCTGGCGAAGGTGTCGGACCAGCCGAGATAGTCCCAGTAGTCGACCGGGAAGGTCAGGGCGATCACGCCCTCGCGCTCGGCCAGCTTGGCGAGATAGGCGTTGGCCTCGCCGCAGGAGGCGCAGCCCTGGGCGGTGAACAGCTCCACCACCACCGGAGGCCGGGCGAGCGCCGCCATGGGGAGGACGCAGAGAACGAGGCTGAGCAGCGCGGCCTTACGCATCGTGGCGCACTTAAGCGGACTTCCCCGAGGTTTGGATTTCAACAAGGCGTGACCAACCGGCGGCGGCTCTCGGAGTCGAAAAGAGGGGGCCTGCATGGCCGGCAGACCCCCTCGGTATCGATGATCTACCCCTCTGCGCGAGAGAGGCAAACCTGCTTTCAGGACGCGCGCGCCAGGTTGCGCAGCACGTAGTTCAGCACGCCGCCGTTCTTGAAGTACTCAAGCTCGGTCGGGGTGTCGATGCGGCAGCGGACCGGGAAGCGGGCGATCCGGCCGTCCGACGGACGGTACATCTCGACGGTCAGTTGCTTGCGCGGCGCGAGCTCGGTGAGGCCGCGGATCGTGACGATCTCCTCGCCGGTCAGGCCCAGCTTCTGCCAGCCGTCCTGGGTGAACTGCAGCGGCAGGACGCCCATGCCGACCAGGTTCGAGCGGTGGATGCGCTCGAAGCTCTCGGCGATGACCGCACGGACGCCCAGCAGCTTGGTGCCCTTGGCCGCCCAGTCACGCGACGAGCCGGTGCCGTATTCCTTGCCCGCGAACACCACCGCCGGGCGGCCTTCGCCCTGGTAGCGCATCGCCGCGTCATAGATCGACATGACGTCGCCCGACGGGAAGTGCTTGGTCACGCCGCCTTCGATCTCGGGCGTGATCTTGTTGCGGATGCGGATGTTGGCGAAGGTGCCGCGCATCATAATCTCGTGGTTGCCGCGGCGCGCGCCGTAGGAGTTGAACTCCGTGGCGGGCACTTGGCGTTCACGCAGATAGACGCCGGCCGGCGAGGTCGCCTTGATCGAACCGGCCGGGCTGATGTGGTCGGTGGTGATCGAGTCGCCGAACACGCCGAGGATGCGGGCCTCGACGATGTCGGTGACCGGCGCCGGCTCCATCTTCATGTCCTGGAAATACGGCGGGTTCTGCACATAGGTCGAACCCATGTCCCAGCCGTAGGTCTGGCCGCCGGACACCTTGATGCCCTGCCAGTTCTTGTCGCCCTTGAAGACGTCGGCGTAGCGGGTTGCGAACATCTTCTGGGTGACGTGCTTGCGCTGCAGGGTGGCGATCTCTTCCGAGGTCGGCCAGATGTCCTTGAGGTAGACTGGGGCGCCGTCCTTGCCTTCGCCGAGCGACTCGGTGGCCAGGTCGATGTTCATCGAGCCGGCCAGGGCGTAGGCGACGACCAGCGGCGGGCTGGCCAGGTAGTTGGCGCGGACGTCCTGGTTCACGCGGCCTTCGAAGTTGCGGTTGCCCGAGAGCACCGAGCAGGCGACCAGGTCGTTCGCGTTGACCGCCTCCGAAATGGCTTCCGGCAGCGGGCCGGAGTTGCCGATGCAGGTGGTGCAGCCGTAGCCGACCAGGTTGAAGCCGAGCGCGTCGAGCGACTTGGTCAGACCCGCCGCCTTCAGGTAGTCGGTGACGACCTGCGAGCCGGGCGCCAGCGAGGTCTTCACCCACGGCTTGACCTTCAGGCCCTTCTCGACCGCCTTCTTGGCCACCAGGCCGGCGGCGATCAGCACCGAGGGGTTCGAGGTGTTGGTGCAGGAGGTGATGGCGGCGATCACCACGTCGCCGTTGCCGACGTCGAACTTCTCGCCGGCCACCGGCACGCGGGGCTCCTCGCCGGTCTTGCCGAAGTCCTTGGCCAGGGCGGACTTGAACTCGGCTGCGGCGTCCGACAGCAGCACGCGGTCCTGGGGCCGCTTCGGGCCGGCCATGGACGGAACGACCGTGCCGAGGTCGAGCTCGAGGGTGTCGGTGAACACCGGGTCGGCGTCGCCGGCCTCGACCCACATGCCCTGGGCCTTGGCGTAGGCTTCGACCAGGTCGGCGCGGTGCGGTTCACGGCCCGTAGCGCGCAGATAGTCGATGGTCGCCTTGGTGACCGGGAAGAAGCCGCAGGTGGCGCCGTATTCCGGGGCCATGTTGGCGATGGTCGCCTGGTCTTCCAGCGTCAGGCCCGCGAGGCCCGGGCCGAAGAATTCGACGAACTTGCCGACCACGCCCTTCTTGCGCAGCATCTGGGTGACCGTCAGCACCAGGTCGGTGGCGGTGGCGCCGTCCGGCAGCGCGCCGGTCAGCTTGAAGCCGATGACCTCGGGGATCAGCATCGGGATCGGCTGGCCCAGCATGGCCGCTTCGGCCTCGATGCCGCCGACGCCCCAGCCCAGCACGGCCAGGCCGTTGATCATGGTGGTGTGACTGTCGGTGCCGACCACGGTGTCCGGATAGGCGACGGTTTCGCCGCCGTCCTCGTTCAGCCACACGGTCTGGGCCAGGTATTCCAGGTTCACCTGGTGGCAGATGCCGGTGCCGGGCGGCACGACGCGGAAGTTGTTGAAGGCCGACGAACCCCAGCGCAGGAAGCGGTAGCGCTCGATGTTGCGCTCGTATTCACGCTCGACGTTCTCGCCGAAGGCCTTGGCGGTGCCGAAGTAGTCGACCATAACCGAGTGGTCGATGACGAGGTCCACCGGGTTCAGCGGGTTGATCTTCTCGGGGTCGGCGCCGAGGCTGGTCATGGCGTCGCGCATGGCGGCCAGGTCGACCACGGCCGGGACGCCGGTGAAGTCCTGCATCAGCACGCGGGCCGGACGGAAACTGATTTCGTGCTCGACGCCGCCCTTGTTGTCGAGCCAGGCGGCCAGGGCTTTCAGGTCGTCGGGGCCGACGGTCGCGCCGTCCTCGTTGCGCAGCAGGTTCTCGAGCAGCACCTTCATCGAGACCGGAAGGCGCGAAACATTCGAAAGACCGGCTTCCTCCGCGGCGCGAAGGCTGTAGTAGACGTAGGTCTTGTCGCCGACGGTAAGTTCGCGGCGGGTCTTCAGGCTGTCGTTAGACGCCATATTCAGGGATCCTTCCTCTGTTCTCGGCCGCTCTTGGACCACATCGGGAATCGCGCGCTTTTCGGGGCGGACACACAGCGTACGTCCCAGCGCCGCGTAAGCCCCCCAAGGTGGCGACGGCCGCGGGCGTCATAGCCCCTTGTTTCCGAACCGTCCATGCGCGTCGGGGCATTTCATGGCCAGTTGAGAATCACCCGCAAAGGCCCGCTGCATGATCGGGCGCCTGGGGGTCGAAAACCTGGCGCTGCGGCGCGGCGGGCGGCTGCTGTTCTCCGGCCTAGGCTTCGCCTTGGAGGCCGGGTCGGCCGCGGCGCTGGTCGGCCGCAACGGCGCTGGCAAGACCAGCCTGCTACGCGCCATCGCCGGCCTGGTGCGGCCCGAAGCCGGGGAGATCAGTTTCGGCGCCGTGGCGCCTGAAGACGCGCGGGCCGAGCATATCCATCTGGCCGGACACCAGGACGGTCAGAAGCCGGCTCGCACCGCCTGGGAGGAGCTGGATTTCTGGACACGTTGGGCCGGCGGGTCGCCGCAGGCCGCCCGCGCCGCGGCCGAGCGGCTGGACCTGACGCGGCTGCTGGAGCTGGAGGTGCGGCGACTGTCGGCCGGGCAGCGCCGGCGGCTGTCCCTGGCCCGGCTGCTGGCCGCGCCGCGGCCGCTGTGGCTGCTGGACGAACCCTTGAGCCCACTGGACGCCGACTGGCGCGTCCGGTTCGGGGAGATCATGGCCGAGCACCTGGCCGGCGGCGGCCTGATCGTGGCCGCCGTACACGATCCGCTGCCGGTGCCGGCGCTCGCCGTGGAGATCGCGCCGTGAGCCGCGCCCTGGCGCTGCTGTCGCGCGAGATCGTCCTGGCCTGGGGCCGCGGCGGCGGGCCGCTGGTCTCGCTCGGCTTCTACGCTGGGGTGGCGACCTTGCTGCCGCTGGCGACCGGGCCGGAACCTGCGCGGCTGGCCGCCGTGGCGCCGGGGGCGGCGTGGGTCGCCCTGGCCCTGGCCGCCCTGCTGTCGCTCGACCGCCTGTTCGAGCGCGACTTCGAGGACGGGGCCCTGGACCTGCTGACGCTCTCGCCGCTGCCGCTGGAGATCGCCTGCGCGATCAAGTGCCTGGGCCAGTGGCTGGCGACCGGCGCGCCGCTCGCCCTGGCCGCGCCGCTGGCGGCCATCGCCCTGGGCGCCAAGCCGCAACTCGCCCCGCTGATCTTCGCCTGCTCGCTGATGGGCGGGCTGGCCTTCTCGTTCACGGGCGGCATCGGCGCTTCGCTGAGTCTGGGGGCGCGGCGCGGCGGATTGCTGACCGCGGTGATCGTGCTGCCGCTGTTCGTGCCGCCGGTGATCTTCGGCGGCGGGGCGCTGGATTCGTTCAGCGGCGGCCTGCCCTGGCGGGCGGGCTTTGCGCTGCTGGCGGCCTATGCGGCGGCGGCCGTGGCCCTGGGACCGCTGGCGATGGCGGCGGCCTGCCGCAACGCCCTGAGCTGACCGCGCGCGTCTGCGACGGATTTTCGCCGCTGCGCCGTTGAAGGCTCAGAGGGGCGGCGAATGGAGCTATCGAAATCATGACCTTCACCAAGATCGCGTCGCTGGCCGCCGGCGGCGTCCTGCTCGTCTCGGCTGGCGCAAGCCTGGCCCAGCAACCACCGGCCCCGCCGCCCGCCGAACACCGCGGCCAGATGGTCCCGGGGCGCGAGCGGCCCGACCCGGCGGCCATCGCCGAACGGCGGGCCGAACGCCTGCGCGCGGCGCTGCAGCTTCGCGCCGACCAGGAACCGGCGCTGAAGACCTATATCGCCTCGATGAAACCACCGGCCCGGCCCGAAGCGACCCAACGCCAGGCCAAGGCGCAGATGTCGACGCCGCAGCGGCTGGACGCCTTGCGCGCGCGGTCGGCCGAACGACTGGCGAACCTGGACCGGCGGATCGCCGCAACCAAGGCCTTCTACGCCCAGCTTTCGCCCGCTCAGCAAAAGGCCTTCGACGCCATGGCGCCGCACGGCGGGATGCGCGGCCAGCACGGCATGCGCGGTCTCGGCGGGCACCGCCCGATGGGCCGCTAGGCTCGCCGAACGGACGGGCGCGGCTCACAGCGCCCGTCCTGATCGCTTTCCGGGCGGCGACCCGCCTGTCGCAACGCGGAGATGTCCTTAGCCGCGGCGGCTTGCAGGCGGCCGCGCCGGACGCTAAGCCGCGCCCATGATCCCAGCCCCGGCCTTCCTGTCGAATCCCGAGCGGTTCATGGCCTTTTCCCGCTGGGCTGCGCCGATGTTCGGCGTCATCGCCGTGGTTCTGGCGCTCGCCGGCCTCTGGCTCGGCTTCACTGCGCCCGAGGACTACCAGCAGGGCGACACGGTGCGGATCATGTTCATCCACGTGCCAGCCGCCTGGCTCAGCATGTTCGTCTACGTCTGCCTGGCGGTCGCCAGCCTCCTGGCGCTGGTGTTCCGCCACGCCCTGGCCGACGCCGCCGCACAGGCCGCCGCCCCGCTCGGCGCGGCCTTCACCTTCCTGGCCCTGGTGACCGGCGCGCTGTGGGGCCGGCCGATGTGGGGCGCCTGGTGGGTGTGGGACGCGCGCCTGACCTCGGTGCTGGTGCTGTTCCTGGTCTATCTCGCCTATATCGCCCTGCGCGCCTCGCTGGACGACGAGGCCAAGGCGGCGCGCGCCGGCGCGATCCTGGCCCTGGTGGGGGCGGTGAACCTGCCGGTGGTGAAGTTCTCGGTCGACTGGTGGAACACCCTGCACCAGGGAGCCTCGGTGTTCCGCAAGCAGGGGCCGGCCATGACCAACGAGTTCCTGTGGCCGCTGTTGCTGATGGGCCTGGCCTTCATGGCGGCCTTCGGGTCGCTGTGGCTGGTGGGCATCCGCGCCCAGGTCTGGCGCCGCCGCGCCGAGGCTGCGGCCCTGCGCGCGGCGAGGGGGTAGGATGCTCGATCTCGACGCCGGCAAGTACGCCGCCTTCGTCTGGCCGGCCTACGGCCTCACCGCCCTGGTCTTCCTGGGCATGATCGTCTTCACCCTGCGCGCCTCGGCCCGCTGGCGGCGCAAGGCGGAGAAGGACGGGGAATGAACCGCGCCTTCGCTCTCCTGCCGCTGGCCGCCCTGCTGGCGCTGGGCCTGCTGTTCGGCCTCTTCGCCCTGAAGCGCGATCCCAAGGTCCAGCCGCACGCCCTGGTCGGCAAGCCGCTTCCCGAACTCGTCCTGCCGGCGCTGGACGACGGGCGGCCGGTGAAGCTGCAGGACGCCGCCAAGCCCGAGCCAGTGCTGGTCAACATCTTCGCCTCCTGGTGCGCGCCCTGCGAGATCGAGCATCCGGTGCTGGTCGATCTGAAAAGGCAGGGCGTTCGGATCGTCGGCATCGCCTACAAGGACGCCCCGGAGAACACCAAGGCCTTCCTCGGCCGACTGGGCGATCCCTATGCAGCCCGGCTGGTCGATCGCGACGGGCGCGCCGGCATCGACCTGGGCGTAACCGGAGTGCCGGAGACCTATCTGATCGGGGTGAACGGAACGGTGCTGGCCAAGCACACCGGCCCGTTGACGCCGGAGACGGCGCGCGAATTGCTCGCCAAGGCTCCGCGTTAACCAAACCTTGAGGCGGCGCGGCTGAGGGTCGCGGAGGTTTTCGTTAACCATAAAGCGACCGCCGTGAGCACGATCCGCCCGCCGATCTTCCCGCCTCAGCAACCGCCCGCCCAAGCCGCCGGCGCGGCCAAGGGTTCGGCCCAGCGGGCGTTCTTCCAGGCGGCGTTCGGTCAGCCTGCTGCGGCCGCGACGACGCAGGCGTCGACAGCGACCCCCGCACAGAAGATCCCGACCAATCTGCCGGACGACCCGCCGCAGAAAGTCCTGCGCCCCGGCTCGCTGCTGGACATCCGGGTCTAGGGTCGGTCAGGCCGCTTTCTTCAGCTTCTTCTTTTTCGGTTTGTCGGGCTTTGGCGCCTTGTCGGCCTTGACCTTCTTCGCCTTCCCGGCCTTCGGCTTCTTGTCCGACGGCTGCGGCGGCGGGTCGCCCTCGCGGAGCAGGTCGCGGAGGGCCGTGGTCAGGGCCTCGCGCTTGGCGCCCGACAGGCGGCGCAGCAGCCGCGCATCGGCGGCCTCCATCTTCGGCCTGGCCTCGGCGAGAGCGAGGCGGCCCGCCTCGGTGAGGCTGACGGCGTTGGCGCGGGCGTCGGAGAGCGAGCGCTGGCGCTCCAGCAGGCCCTTGGCGATCATCCGCGCGGCCATGTCGGCCAGGGTCGAGCGGTCGATGCCGGTGATCTTCACCAGGTCTGTCTGGGTGAGGCCTTCATAGGCCTCCACCGCCGCCAGCACCGCGTACTGGCGCTGGGTGACGCCGCCCTCGCCCTGTTCGTCGGCATAGATGTCGAGGGCCAGTTGCAACGCCCTGTGCAACAGATGGCTGGGCGACTTGTCCAAGGCCGCAAGGCCCTTGCTGTCCTGGGATTTCGACTTGGCCATCGGCCTGTCCCCCGCCTGTCGACTAAAGCCGAACCTAACCGCTCACGGTGTCGATTTCACGACAGATGGTCCGTGGGCGTCGCAAGCGCCAGAGGCCGCCTATTCCACATGCGGCGGCGGAGGCTCGTCGGTCTTGGCGTACTTCATCATCAGCGGCACCTGAGCGAAGGAGAACAGCACCGAGAGGATCAGCAGGCCCGGAAAACGGAACACCACCCAGATGTCGTCCGGCTGGGTGCGCCAGACCACCTCGTTGATCGCCGCCAGGGCGAGGAAGAACAGGCCGTAGTTGAGGGTCAGCTTGCGCCAGCCCTCTTCCGGCATCTTCACCGCATCGCCCAGCAGCAGCTTGAGCGGGTTCTTGCGCAGGGCGAGCCCCCCCAGCAGCAGCACGCCGAACAGGGTGTTCATCACCGTCGGCTTCATCTTCACGAAGCGGACGTCGTGGAAGAACAGGGTAAGCCCCCCGAACAGCAGGGCCGCGCCGCCGGAAATCAGCGGGAACGGGGCGATCCGCCGCTCGAAGATCAGGCCCACGACGAGGGCCAGGCCCGAACCGCCGACCAGCCACCAGGTCGCCTCGACCAGCGCCTCGCGCGAGGCCAGGCCCGCGATCTTGGTGTTGTAGAAGAAGCCCAGCAGGAAGACGACGAGGCCGCCATAGTCGACCAGGCCGCGGACCCATTTGTGGGCGGCGGGGGAGAGCTTCATGCGTCTTCGTCCAGGCCGACGAGCGAACGGGCGAAGGCGCGCGCCTTGAACGGCTGGAGGTCGTCGATCCCCTCGCCCACCCCGACCAGCTTGATGGGGCTGTCGGACGCCTGGGCGACCGGCACCAGCACCCCGCCGCGGGCGGTTCCGTCCAGCTTGGTCATGACGATGCCCGAAACGCCGATCTGGTTGCCGAAGATGTTTTCCTGGGCGAGCGCGTTGCGGCCGACGGTGGCGTCCAGCACCAGCAGGGTCTCGTGCGGGGCGTCGGGCGCGACCTTCTTGACCACGCGGATGACCTTGAGCAGTTCGTCCATCAGGCCCTGCTTGTTCTGCAGGCGGCCAGCGGTGTCGATCAGCACGACGTCATAGCCCTCGGCCTTGGCGCGCTCGAGGGCGTCGAAGGCCAGACCCGCCGCATCGGAGCCGGTCGGGCGCGACATGAAGTCGGCGCCGGAGCGTTCGGCCCAGACCTTGAGCTGTTCGACCGCGGCGGCGCGGAAGGTGTCGCCGGCCACGACCAGCACCTTGGCGCCTCGTCCGACCAGGTCCGCGGCGATCTTGCCCAGGGTGGTGGTCTTGCCCGAGCCGTTGACGCCGATGAACATCACCACATAGGGCCGCGGCCCCGACAGCGGCGAAAAATCGCCTTCGCGGCTTTCCAGCTCAGCGCCGATGGCCTCAGCCAGGGCCTCCTTGATCTCGCGCTCGTCGACGCTCTTGCCGAAGCGCTCCTCGGCGAAGCGCTGGGTGATGCGCGCGGCCGAATGCGGGCCGAGATCGGCCTCGATCAGCATCTCCTCAAGCTCGTCGAGCTTGGCCTGGTCCAGTGGCTGCTTGGTGAAGGTGGAGACCACCTGTTCCGTCATCTGCTTGGACGAGCGCGACAGCCCGCTGGTCAGACGCTGGAACCAGCCCTTCTTCGGTTCGGTCATGCGGCGCTTCTAGCTCGACAAACAGTTGCGCGATAGAGGATCGACACATGGACGCACTCGCCGCCGCCTTCGTCTGGTTCGACTACGCCGCCGTCGCCGTCTTCGGGGCCACGGGCGCCATCGCCGCGGCCCAGCGCAAGCACGACATCGTCACCTTCGCCTTCTTCGCCGCGGTGACCGGGGTCGGCGGCGGGACCATGCGCGACCTCTTGATCGGCGCGCCGGTCTTCTGGGTGCAGCGCCCCAGCTATATCGTGGTCTGCATCGTCATGGCGGCGGTGATCTGGGTGTTCGGGACGGGCCCCGGCCGGATGCGGGCGCTGCTGTGGCTCGATGCGCTGGGCATGGCCGCCTACAGCGTGGTCGGGGCGGCCAAGGCCTTGACGCTGGGCGTACCGCCGTTCTCGGCCGTGCTGATGGGCGTGCTGACCGCCTGCTTCGGCGGCATCGTCCGCGACGTGCTGGCGCACGAGCCCTCGGTGCTGCTGCGCCGCGAGATCTATGTGAGCTGCGCCCTGGTGGGGGCAAGCCTCTTCGTCGTGCTGTACGTGCTGGGCGTCCGCGGGATCTGGCCTGGCGCGGCCGGCTTTGCGGCCGCCTTCGCCGTGCGCGCCGGCGCGATCAGCCGCGGCTGGACCCTGCCTGCGTTTCCAGGCCGCGGGAAGCCGAGATAGGGCCTCCCGGCAGCGGGACCGAGGCCGGCCTCAGAGAACCTCGGCCATCACCCGCGTCCCATCGTGACCGGTGACGCGCATCGGCGCCACGCCGCCGACCGCGGCCTGGCCCGTAAAGGCGATCTCGGTGAAGTCCTCGGCGCGAGCCACGCCCTCGCGTTCGACCAGGCCGCTCAAGGTGCGGCCGACCTGGCGGTCGAGGTGGCGGGTCAGGGCCGCCTGGCCGGCGGCGCGCAGGCGGGCCGCGCGGTCCTTGATCACCGGACGCTGGAGCTGCGGCATCCGCGCCGCCGGCGTGCCCGGACGCGGGCTGAACGGGAAGACGTGCAGGAAGGAGAGCTGCGCCTCCTCGACCAGGGCCAGGGTGTTGGCGAACATCGCGTCGGTCTCGGTCGGGAAGCCGGCGATCAGGTCGGCGCCGAAAGCCACGTCCGGCCGCACGGCCCGCACGTCGGCCACGAGCTTCAGGGCGTCGGCGCGCAGGTGGCGACGCTTCATGCGCTTGAGGATCATGTCGTCGCCCGCCTGCAGCGACAGGTGCAGATAAGGCATCAGCCGGGCGTCCTGCGCCAGGCAGCGCATCAGGTCCGGATCGATCTCCGCCGCGTCGATGGACGACAGCCGCAGGCGCGGCAGGTCCGGGACCAGCTTCAGGATGCGGGCGACGAGCTGGCCGAGCGTCGGCTGGCCCGGCAGGTCGGCGCCCCAACTGGTCACGTCGACCCCGGTCAGCACCACTTCGCGATAGCCCTGGGCCGCCAGCTTGCGGACCTGCTCGACCACCTCGCCGGCCGGGGCCGAGCGTGAATTGCCGCGGCCGTACGGGATGATGCAGAAGGTGCAGCGGTGGTCGCAGCCGTTCTGGACCTCGACATAGGCCCGCGCACGATCCTTCAGCCCGTCGATCAGGTGGCCGGCAGTCTCGCGCACGCTCATGATGTCGTTGACGCGGACCTTGCCCTCGGCGGCGCGGCCCTCGGCATAGGCGCCGGCCTGCGACTTCTCGGCGTTGCCGAGCACCAGGTCGACCTCGGCCATGGCGGCGAACGCGGCGGGATCGATCTGGGCCGCGCAGCCGGTGACGATCACCTTGGCGCCTGGGTTCTCGCGCCGGGCCTTGCGGATCGCCTGGCGCGCCTGGCGCACGGCCTCGTTCGTGACTGCGCAGGTGTTGAAGACGATGGCGTTCGACAGCCCGTCCTGCGCGGCGCGCGCGCGGATGACCTCGCTCTCGTAAGCGTTCAGCCGGCAGCCGAAGGTGACGATGTCGACGCCGCCGGCCTCGGCCTTGCGATGGACGACCGTGAATTCGCCCTCGTGGGCGTCGCCGCTCACGGCAGGGTTCCGGCGAACTCGACTTCGGCGGCGCCGGTCATGATGACGTGGCCGTCGCTCTCGCGCCATTCGACCACCAGTTCGCCGCCGTCGAGGACCAGGGTCGCCTTGCGGTCCGTCAGGCCACGGCGGGCGGCGGCGACCAGGGCCGCGCAGGCCCCGGTGCCGCAGGCCTTGGTCAGGCCCGCGCCACGTTCCCAGACCTTCAGGCGGATACGGTCGCGGCCGACGATCTGCGCGAAGCCGACATTGACGCCTTCAGGGAACAACCGGTGATGCTCGATCATCGGTCCGACTTCGCGCACCGGCGCGATCTCCGCGTCCGGCACGAAGAACACCACATGCGGATTGCCCATCGAGACGCAGCCCGGCGTGTGCAGGATCGGATCGTCGATGGGGCCGACCTGCAGCTCTATGCCGCGGGTGTCCATCTCCTCGGCCAGCGGAATCTGGCGCCAGTCGAGGCCGGGCTCGCCCATGTCGACGCTGACCACCTTGTCGCCGGCGCGGTTGGCGACCAGCAGCCCGCCCTGCGTCTCCATCACCGCACGGTCGGTCCCGGCCGCCTCCATCAGCAGCCAGCCGACGCAGCGGCTGGCGTTGCCGCAGGCCCCGACCTCGTCGCCCGCGGCGTTCCAGAACCGGACCTTGGCGTCGGCCTTGCCCGACGGCTCGATGGAGACGAGCTGGTCGCAGCCGATCCCGCGCTCGCGGCTGGCGATCGCGCGCACCTCCTCCGCGCTGGGGGCGAAGGGGGCGGTGCGGGCCTCGACGACGACGAAGTCGTTGCCGAGCCCGTTCATCTTCAGGAACGGACGGCTCATGACGCCGGCTATATAGGCGAGAATTGGCCGGCGATCACCTTTGGGAAGACAAAGGCGGCCCAGCGCCTCTATTCATTTCGCATGAAACTCCTGTCCGCGGCGCTCGTCGGCGCCCTGCTCTCCGCCCCGGCGGCCCTGGCGCAAGCGCCCGCCGCCGATCCGTTCATCTGGCTGGAAGAGGTCGACAGCCCTCGCGCGATGGCCTGGGTAGAAGCCCAGAACGCCCACACCGCCCAGCGGCTGGAGGGCGATGCGCGCTACCAGGCGTTCCTCACCGAAGGCCGGGCGATCTTCACCGCCGTCGACCGGATCGCCAGGCCGAGCTTCCGGGCCGGCGGGGTCGACAATTTCTGGCAGGACGCGACGCACACCCATGGCGTCTGGCGCCAGACCAGCCTGGCCTCCTATCAGACGCAGGCGCCAGCCTGGAAAGTGGTGCTGGACGTCGACAAGCTGTCAAAGGACGAAGGCCGCAACTGGTTCTGGAAGGGCGCGACCTGCCTGAAGCCGGACGAGACGCTCTGCATCGTGCGGCTGTCCAACGGCGGCGGCGATGCGGTCGAGCTGCGCGAGTTCGACGTAAAGACCAAGAGCTTCGTGAGCGGCGGGTTCCGCGCGCCCGAAGGCAAGCAGAGCGCCGACTGGCTGGACCGCGACCACCTGGTCGCCGCCCGCGAATGGACCAAGGGCGAGGTGACGCAGTCCGGCTACGCCTATGTGGTCAAGATCGTCGACCGCGCGGGCGCCGCGACCGAGATCTTCCGCGGCCAGCCGACCGACGTCTCGACCGAGGCGGTCGTGCTGCGCGGTGAAGGCGGCGCGGCGGACGGGGTGCTGATCCAGCGCGGCGTCACCTTCTTCGAGTCCGAATATTCACTCTATTCGGGCGGCAAACTCGTCCCGATCACTCTGCCCAAGAAGGCGCAGTTCGAGGCCTATGTCGACGGCCAGGCCGTCTTCAGCCTGCAGGAGGCCTGGAACGGCTTCACCTCGGGCGCCCTGATCTCCTACGACGTCGCCGGCCTGAAGCGCGACGGCCCGGGACCGGCGGCCCGCAAGGTGTTCGAGCCCGGCCCGCGCCAGGCGATCCAGGCCGTGGCCGACACCAAGGGCAAGCTGGTGGTCGAGCTGCTGGAGGACGTGAAGGGCGCGGTCGAGGTCCATGACTTCACCGGCGGCGAATGGACCGCGCGGCGGCTGGACCTGCCGAAGGACGCCACCCTCACCATCGGCTCGACCTCCGGCAAGGACGACCAGTTGTTTGTCTACGCCGAGGGTTTCCTGACGCCCAACGCCCTCTGGCTGGCCGACGCCGCCAGCGGCCAGGCCCGGCAGGTGAAGGCCCTGCCCGCCCGCTTCGACGCCAGCAAGGACAAGGTCGAGCAATATTGGGCGACTTCGTCCGACGGGACCAAGATTCCCTATTTCGTAGTGATGCCGAAGGCCGCCAGGCTCGATGGCTCCACGCCGACCATCATGTACGGCTATGGCGGTTTCCAGGTCGCCAAGCCGCCGATCTACATCCCCGAGATGGGCAAGATCTGGCTAGAGCGCGGCGGCGCCTACGTGATCGCCAACATCCGCGGCGGCGGCGAGTTCGGCCCGGCCTGGCACCAGTCGGTGCTACGCGAAAAACGCCAGCTCGCTTTCGACGATTTCGCCGCGGTAGCCCGCGACCTGGAGGCGCGCAAGATCACCTCGCCGCGCCGGCTGGGCATCTACGGCCGCTCCAACGGCGGGGTGCTGACCACCGTCTCCATGACCCAGCATCCGGAGCTGTGGAACGCGGTGGTGGTGGAAAGCCCGCTGGTCGACATGCTGCGCTATCACAAGCTGTCGGCGGGGGCCTCGTGGATCGGCGAGTACGGCGATCCAGACGTGTCCGAAGACCGTGCCTTCATCGCCAAGTACGACGGCTACCTGAACCTGAAGCCCGGCCAGAAGTACCCCGAGCCCTACATCACGACGAACACGCGCGACGACCGGGTGCATCCCGGCCACGCCCGCAAGTTCGCCGCCAGGCTGGAGGCGCTGGGCTATCCCTATCTCTATTTCGAGAACACCTTCGGCGGCCATTCCAACGACGCCGACCCGGAAATGAACGCCCGCCGCTGGGCGTTCCACTACGTCTACCTCGCTCAGAAGCTGATGGACTGATGCTGGAGATCGGACCGCTTTGCGAGGACGACCCCGCCCGCTTCGAAGCGGCCTTCGCCGCTATCGGCTGGAGCAAGCCGGCCGCGCAGTTCGAACAATATCTGGCCGAGCAAGCGGAAGGGCGACGGGCGGTGCTGGTCGCCCGGCTGGGCGGTGAGTTCGCGGGATATGTGACGGTGGATTGGATTTCGCCCTATCCGGCCTTCGCCGAGGCCGAGATTCCGGAGGTGCGGGATTTCAACGTCCTGCCGCACTTCCGGCGGCGCGGCATCGGCACGCGTCTGATGGACGCCGCCGAAGCTCTGATCGCCGAGCGGTCGCCAATCGCAGGGATCGGCGTCGGCCTCTATCCGGACTACGGGCCGGCGCAGCGGCTTTACGTGCTGCGCGGCTACATCCCTGACGGTCGCGGCATCGCCTGGGACAATACTTCCGTCGCACCGGGCCAGAGCGTCGTCGTGGACGACGATCTGGCGCTGTACTTCACCAAGTCGCTTTAGGCGCCGCGCCGCCAGTCCACGGTCATGTCAGGTTCGCGGAAGGCGAAGCGCTTGAGATGGCTGTCGGTGACCTGTTCGACCCGGGCCAGGCCCTCGGCGTCGGCGGCGCTGGCCACCATCATCAGGGTCTCGGGTCCCGCCCGCAGCGCGACCTCGCCCATGGCGAAGGTGATCTTGCCCTCGTGGTCGTTCCACTCGGTCGGGATCTTGTGGCCGAAGTGCTTACAGAGCTGCACCATGTAGCGGCTCGCATGTTCGGTCGGAACGGTGGCGCTGGACTTCATCTGAGCCTCCATGGTCACGCCTTCTCGACCCGGGCCGCCGCCTCGTCGATCGCCGCGACGATCGCGTCGATCTTCGCCTCGTCCGGGCGTTCGCCCTGCAGGCTCATCCGCAGCGCCATGGCCAGGTTCTGCATGGCGCGGGCCACGCGGGGGGACGAACGCGGCGAGGACTCGGCGGCCTCGTCGAGCCGAGCAAAAACCGCGTCCACGCCGGCCTTGTTCCGTTCCAGCGCCTCGATCCCGGCTTCGGTGATCTCATAGGCCTTGCGGCCGCCTTCTTCGCCGGCCGGACGGGCGAAGCCTTCGTCTTCCAGCAAGGAGAGGGTCGGATAGATCGCGCCCGGGCTGGGGCGATAGGCGCCGCCGGTGCGCTCCTCCAGCGCGCGGATCAGTTCGTAGCCGTGGCTGGGCTTGTCTTTCAGCAGGGCGAGGATGACGAAGCGCAGATCGCCGTGCTCCAGCAGGCGTCCGACGCGCGGCCCGCCGCGTCCGCGGCCGCCGTGACGGCCCCGGTGTTCGCCCCCATGGCCGTGCCCGCTGAAGGGGCTGCGATGTTCATGTCGTTTCCAGAAGTGTCGATGCATTTTCGATCCTATTTCGATATGTCGATATTCGAGATATATCGCGATTGGATCGACAGTCAAGATATATCGAAAATAGTCTTAGGCGCCCCGCAGCGTCTCGGCGAGCAACCGGCCCTCCAGCGCCCGGCTCGACCCGGACCGCCAGGCGACGACGATCTCGCGGCTGGGGTGACCGGCCTCCAGCGGCATGACCGCCACGTCCGCGGTCTCGGTCAGGCCGGCCGCCACCGCCATGGCCGGCAGGAAGGTGACGCCCAGGCCCGACCCCACCATCTGCACCAGGGTCGGCAGCGAGGTGGCGGCGAAGGATTCCTCGTCGGCGTTGGCCCTGGACGGATTGATCCGGCAGGCGGCCAAGGCGTGGTCGCGCAGGCAATGGCCGTCTTCCAGCAGGATGAGCTCGTCGGACTCCATGGCCGAGGACGGCGCAGCGGCCTGGTTCGCCAGCGGATGGCTGGACGGCAGGGCGGCCAGCAACTCGTCGTCCGACACATGGGCGTGAGCCAGGCCGCTCATGTCGTAGGGCAAGGCGATCAGCGCCGCGTCGAGCTGACCCGCCTTCAGCAGGGCGATCAGCCGGTGCGTCAGGTCCTCGCGCAGAAACAGCCGCAGCTTCGGAAAACGGCTGCGCAGCAGCGGCAGGGCCTTGGGCAGCAGGAAGGGCGCGACGGTCGGAATGACGCCCAGCCGAAACCGCCCGGTCAGGGGCTGGCCGGCGTTGCGGGCCGACTGCACCAGGTCCTCGGCCTCGTTGAGGATGGTCACCGCCTTGGCCAGGGCCGCCTCGCCCAGCGCCGTCAGGATGACGCCGGAGCGGGCCCGGTCGACCACCGGGCCACCCAGGATCTTCTCCAGTTCCTGCACCCCGGCCGACAGGGTCGGCTGGGTGACATGGGCCGCCTCGGCCGCCTTGCCGAACGATCCATGCTCGGCGAGGAACTTCAGATATTGCAGTTGGCGCAGGGTCGGCAGGATCATGTCGGCTAAGATAGGAAAATTCTATCCAAAAGCCAGAAACTATCGATTGGCCTTTTGTGCGATGCAGCACTATCTGCTGGCCACGGCTTCGGCCGGCCTATTTCAATCAGTTGGAGAACCTCATGCTCGGCGTTGGTGAAAAGCTTCCGGAATTCAAGGTTGTCGGCGTGAAGCCGAAGTTCAACCGTCACGAAGAAAATGGCGAGAGCGCCTTCGAAACCGTCACCAACGAGTCGTTCCCGGGCAAGTGGAAGGTCATCTTCTTCTATCCGAAGGACTTCACCTTCGTGTGCCCGACGGAAATCGCCGAGTTCGCCCGCCTGAACCCGCAGTTCGAAGAGCGCGACGCGGTGGTGCTGGGCGGTTCGACCGACAACGAGCACTCCAAGCTCGGCTGGCGCCGTGAGCATCCGGACCTGAACAGCCTGGCCATCTGGAACTTCGCCGACAACAGCGGCAAGTTCGCCCGCGCCCTGGGCGTGCTGAACGAAGAAGAAGGCGTGGCCCTGCGTGCGACCTTCGTCGTCGACCCGCACAACGTCGTCCAGCACGTCTACGTGACGAACCTCAACGTGGGCCGCGCTCCGGCCGACACCCTGCGCGTCCTCGACGCGCTGCAAACCGACGAACTCTGCCCGTGCAACCGCGCGGTCGGCGGCGAAACCCTGGCGGCGTAGTCACCCTCCAGCCCCCGAAGCGGCGGCCTCGTTCAAGCCTCGAGGCCGCCCGCTGCGTCGCCACGCCCGGGAGCGCGCGATCTCCCCGCGCCTCCCGGGCCTTCTTCCTTCCCATCCAAGCCGGCGCATCGCCAGATTGGCGAGCGTCTTCACGCGCCTAGATTTCCGGAGATTGCCATGTCGCTCGACGCCCTGCGCGAGTCCCTGCCCGCCTACGCCAAGGATCTCAGCCTCAACCTGTCGAGCCTGGCCAACGAGACGCTGCTGAACGACCAGCAGAAGTGGGGGACCTTCGTCGCCTCCGCCTACGCC
>NZ_JAYRST010000054.1:0-20651 GCF_041920015.1 Phenylobacterium sp. | reverse complement strand
CGTCGGTCTTCTCGAAGATCGGCGGCTCGATGCCGAACTGCGGCGCGCGGCTGCGGACATAGGAATTCGCCGCGGAGATCGACTCCTTCATCACGTCCTTCAGGTTGCCGGTAATGGACATGCGTCCCTTGCCCGGCATCTTGACCGCCTCGATGGTCAGGATGTCGCCGCCGAACTCGGTGTAGGCCAGGCCGGTGATGATCCCGACCTGATCTTCCTCGTCCGTCTCGCCATAGCGGTACTTGCGCACGCCGGCGTACTTGGCCAGCCGCTCATCGTCGATGGTGATCGACTTGACGCCCTCACGACCGAGGTCGCGGACCGTCTTGCGCGCCAGATTGCCCAGTTCGCGCTCCAGCGACCGCACCCCGGCCTCCCGCGTGTAGTAGCGGATCAGGTCGCGGATCGTGCTGTCGGGCACCACGAACTCTTCCGGCTTCAGGCCATGGTCCTTGGTCAGCTTGGGCAGGACGTGGCGCTTGGCGATCTCCACCTTCTCGTCCTCGGTGTAGCCGGGGATGCGGATGATCTCCATGCGGTCCAGCAGCGGCTGGGGCATGTTCAGGCTGTTGGCCGTGGTGACGAACATCACCGGCGACAGGTCGTAGTCGACCTCCAGATAGTGGTCCCCGAAGGTCGAGTTCTGCGCCGGGTCGAGCACTTCGAGCAGGGCCGAGGCGGGATCGCCGCGGTAGTCGCTGCCCATCTTGTCGATCTCGTCCAGCAGGAAGAAGGCGTTGGTCGACTTGGCCTTCTTCATCGACTGGATGACCTTGCCCGGCATGGAGCCGATATAGGTCCGACGGTGGCCGCGGATCTCGGCCTCGTCGCGCACGCCGCCCAAGGAGACGCGCACGAACTCACGGCCGGTCGCCTCGGCGATCGACTTGCCCAGCGAGGTCTTGCCGACGCCGGGAGGGCCCACGAGGCACAGGATCGGCCCCTTCAGCGAACCGACCCGGGCCTGCACGGCCAGATATTCGAGAATCCGCTCCTTGACCTTCTCCAGGCCGAAGTGATCTCGGTTCAGGACTTCCTCGGCCTTGCTCAGGTCGATGGCCTTGGTCTTGGCCTTGCCCCACGGGATCGACAGCAGCCAGTCGAGATAGTTCCGCACGACGGTCGATTCCGCCGACATCGGGCTCATGTTGCGCAGCTTCTTCAGCTCGCCCTCGGCCTTGGTGCGGGCCTCTTTGGAGAGCTTGGTCTTCTTGATGCGCTTTTCGAGCTCCAGCAGTTCGTCGCGCTGGTCGTCCTGCTCGCCCAGCTCGCGCTGGATCGCCTTCATCTGCTCGTTCAGATAGTACTCGCGCTGGGTCTTCTCCATCTGCCGCTTCACGCGGTTGCGGATCTTCTTCTCGGTCTGCATGACCGAGATCTCGCCCTCCATCAGGGCGTAGACCTTCTCCAGGCGCTTCACGACGTTGAAGATCTCGAGCAGTTGCTGCTTCTCGGCGATCTTCACCGACAGGTGGCTGGCGATGCGGTCGGCCAGCTCGCCGGGCGCGTCGACCTGGGGCATGGAGGCCAGCGCCTCGGGCGGGACCTTCTTGTTGAGTTTGACGTAGTTCTCGAACTGCTCGACGACCGCGCGCGACAGCGCCTCGGCTTCCGCCGACGCCCCGCCGTCCTCCGAAATGAAGGCGATCTCGGCCTCGTAGAACTCATCCTGCGCGGTGAAGCGCGAGATGCCGGCGCGGGCCTTGCCCTCGACCAGCACCTTAACGGTGCCGTCGGGCAGCTTCAGCAGTTGCAGGACGGTGGCCACGACGCCGACGTCATAAATGGCCTCGGCGGCCGGATCGTCGTCGTCCTTGTCCTTCTGGGTGGCCAGAAGGATCTGCTTGCCTTCGCCCCGCATCGCCTCTTCGAGCGCGCGCACGGATTTCTCCCGGCCCACGAAGAGCGGCACCGGTTGATGCGGGAACACCACGATGTCCCGCAGCGGTAGAATGGGAAGGGTCTTAATCTCGGACATGATGCGTTCTAACTCCTGCCGGCCCGTTGGAACACCAGGCTCGGCCCCGGACCGCAGTCACTTCAGACGATGCGCCTGAGTCGGACGGCCCGGCCGCCCTGCAAGGCGGCTTCTCGGCCCATTTATGTGGACGCTTCGATCCGGCATTCAAGCGCAGCCGCGGACGATGCGGCCAAGTGTCGGAAAAAGGCGGGGAAAACCCGCATCCAGCGCCGCCCGCTCCAATAAAAAGGCCCCGCGGCGCTGGTCCGCGGAGCCTTTTGAAGCCTATCGAGCCCGGCTTAAGCCGCGCCGCCCTTGTCGCGACGCTCGGCGTAGATGACCAGCGGCTGGGCGCGGCCTTCCACCACCTCGGCGTTGACCACCACTTCCTCGACCCCGTCATAGGTCGGCAGCTCGTACATGGTGTCGAGCAGGATGCCTTCCAGGATCGAGCGCAGGCCCCGCGCGCCGGTCTTGCGCTGGATCGCCTTGCGGGCCACCGCCATCAGGGCGTCGTCGGTGAAGGTCAGGCCGACGTTCTCCATGTCGAACAGGCGCTGGTACTGCTTGACGAAGGCGTTCTTCGGCTCGGTCAGGATCTTGACCAGGGCTGCGTCGTCCAGGTCGTCCAGGGTGGCGATCACCGGCAGGCGGCCGATGAACTCCGGGATCAGGCCGAAGCGCAGCAGGTCGTCCGGCTCCACCTGGCGGAAGATTTCGCCGGTGCGGCGGTCGTCCGGGTCCGACACCTTGGCCCCAAAGCCGATCGAGGTCCCCTGCCCCCGCGCCGAGATGATCTTCTCGAGCCCGGCGAAGGCGCCGCCGCAGATGAACAGGATGTTGGTGGTGTCGACCTGCAGGAACTCCTGCTGCGGATGCTTGCGCCCGCCCTGCGGCGGCACGGAGGCGACGGTGCCTTCCATGATCTTCAGCAGCGCCTGCTGGACGCCCTCGCCCGACACGTCGCGGGTGATCGAGGGGTTGTCCGACTTGCGGCTGATCTTGTCGACCTCGTCGATATAGACGATGCCGCGCTGCGCCCGCTCGACATTGTAGTCGGCGGCTTGCAGCAGCTTCAGGATGATGTTCTCTACGTCCTCGCCGACATAGCCGGCCTCGGTCAGGGTCGTGGCGTCGGCCACGGTGAACGGCACGTCGATGATTCGCGCCAGGGTCTGGGCCAACAGGGTCTTGCCGGTGCCGGTCGGGCCGATCAGCAGGATGTTGGCCTTGCCCAGTTCGACGTCGTTGTTCTTCGTCGCGTGGTTCAGGCGCTTGTAGTGGTTGTGGACGGCGACCGAGAGCACCTTCTTGGCGTGATCCTGGCCGATGACGTAGTCGTCCAGCACCTCGCGGATTTCCTTCGGGGTCGGCACGCCGTCCTTCGACTTCACGAAGGAAATCTTGTGCTCTTCCCGAATGATATCCATGCACAACTCGACGCATTCATCGCAGATGAACACGGTCGGCCCGGCGATCAGCTTGCGGACCTCGTGCTGGCTCTTGCCGCAGAAAGAGCAGTACAGCGTGCTCTTGGAATCTCCGCTCGCGGCCTTCGTCATGCTCGTTTCTCACTCTCTCGCCGACGTGGACCCTGGTCCTTGCCGGCGCTGGCCCGGGGCGTCCCTTACGCCATCGATGCAGGATACGTGCCCAGGGTTGTCTAATCCTTGACATTCCCCGATCCGAGCCGCGATCACAAGCCTTGGGCGCATTTCCGTGACATTTGGCGGCGGGGCGCCCGATGGCGGGCATGTCCGAATCCCTAGATGGGAATGTGTCGAAACGGCGCAAGAGCGGCTCTCGGGCCGCGGCTTGCCGGGCCGTCGCGGGGGGAAATCCGCTGTGGAAAAGGGCGGCGCGCCGCGATCTGCGGCGCGTTGGGGGATAGATGGCTAGATGGCGACTGCGGCGCATAGGCGGCTCGCAGATGGAAAGCTTGGACGATCGGGTGCAGGACGCCGGCGTGGTCGCGTTCGACTTCGACGGAACCCTGACCACGCACGACAGCTACACCGCCTTCCTCAAATGGCGGGCCGGACCGCTTGGCTATGCGCTGGGGCTCGTCAAGCTGGCGCCGGCCGCCCTCGCCTATCTCGGCCATCGCAACCGCGGACGGATCAAGGCCGCGGCCACCCGCGTGTTCCTCGCCGGGGTCACGCGCGAGCGGCTGGAGACCGACGCCCGCGCCTTCGCCGAACTGATGGCGCCGCGCATGCTGCGCCCCGACGCCGTGCGCACCTGGCGGCGCTGGAGCCAGCGCAACGCCAAGCTGGTGATCGTCACTGCTTCGCCGGAGATCATCGTCGCCCCCTTCGCCCGCGGCCTCGGCGCCGACATGCTGATCGGCACCGAGCTTTCCTTCGACGCCCGGGACCGCGTGACCGGCGCCTTCGCCACCCCCAACTGCCGGGGGTCCGAGAAGGTCCGCCGCCTGCAAGCGGTGTTCGGCGAGGAGGTCCGGCTCCGCGCCGCCTATGGCGACACCAGCGGCGACACCGAGATGCTGGCCATCGCCGAAGAGCCGGGCTACCGCGTGTTCCAGGAAAAGCCGTAAGGGGGGGGAAGCCATGAGGTTCAAGGTCGGCAAGCTGATCCGCGACCGCCTCCCGGCCATCATGCGCGCCCAGGGCCTGGCGGTGTTCGAGCGCCGGCTGGAAGAGGACGAGTTCCGCGCGGCCTTGCGCGAAAAACTCCTGGAGGAAGCGGCCGAGGCGCATGCCGCGACAGCCGACGAACTGGCCGGCGAACTCGCCGACGTGCTGGAGGTCGCCCGCGCCCTGGCCGGCGCCTACGCGATCCCTTGGGACGAGGTCGAGGCCCGGCGCCTGGCCAAGCGGGCCGAGCGCGGCGGCTTCGACGAGCGTATATTCAACGCTGCGGTCGAGGCGGCGGACGGCCTGCCCGCGGCGGACTACTATCTCGCAAGGCCCAGTCAGTATCCCCGCGAGGACTAAGGTGAAGCACGCAGGCCCCGCCGCCCTGGATCGATTGGAACCAGTGCTGGCGGCGGTGCGCGCCCTGCCCGGTCCGGTGGAGCGCAAGCGCGGCGTCTTCTATCTGAAGTCCAAGGCCTTCCTGCATTTCCACGAGGACCCCGCCGGCCTGTTCGCCGATCTGCGCGACACCCAGGGAAAGAATTTCGATCGTATCGACGTCACCGCCGAATCCGGCCGCGTGCAGTTGCTGGCCCTGGTGAAGGCTCGCCTCTAGCCGCCCGGCTTGGCCGACCACGGCGCGATCTGGCCAACGACGGTCAACGGCCGGTCCGCGGCGATCGCCTCCAATACGCCGGCCGATATCTCCGCGCCCGTGTGCCAGCGCGAGCCGCCCGTCTCCATGCGAAAGCCCAGCACCACCTGGCGCAAGGCGCAATCTGGCAGGCCGTCCGCAATGGCGGCCGCGCGCGCCAGCCGGTCGGGATGGGCCGGATCGCCCATGGCGCTGCCCAACACCTGGATCATCCGACCCCGCACCGCCTGCGCCAGCATGCGGGGCGCCGCGATCTTCAGGGTGTGGAACCAGGCGACGGCCAGGTCGGGCGGACCGCTCTTCGCCACCGCCGCGCCCAGCGCCGCGGCGAAACCCGCATCGTCGCGATAATCGCAGTCGAAGCCATCGCCAACCGTCGAGCTGGACGCCCGACGCGACAAAAGCGAAAGGCGCCCGCCGTCGCCGGCGAGCGCCTCCACAAGTCCGCTGAGCATCCCGGTCCCGCCGACGACGAGGACGTGGCCCGGCCCCACCGCGCCTAGTCCTCGGCGCGGCGCTCGATCACGTGGTCGACCAGGCCCCACTCCTTGGCCTCTTCCGGGGTCATGAAGGTGTCGGTGTCGAGCTTCTCCTCGACCTCTTCATAGCTGCGGCCAGTGTGCTTGGCGTAGATTTCGTTCAGCCGGCGCTTGGTCTTGATGATGTCTTCGGCGTGGCGCTGGATATCCGAGGCCTTGCCGTAATAACCGCCCGACGGTTGGTGGACCATGATCCGGCTGTTGGGCAGGGCGATCCGCTGGTCCTTCTCGCCGGCCATCAGCAGGAACGACCCCATCGAGGCGGCCATGCCCATGCACAGCGTCACCACCGGCGAGCGGATGTACTGCATGGTGTCGTAGATCGCCAGGCCCGACGTCACCACCCCGCCCGGCGAGTTGATGTACATCTGGATTTCTTTCTTGGGGTTCTCGGCTTCGAGATACAGCAACTGGGCGCAGATCAGCGCCGACATGCCGTCCTCGACCGGACCGTTCAGGAAGATCACGCGTTCCTTCAGCAGGCGCGAGAAGATGTCGAAGGCGCGCTCGCCGCGGCTGGTCTGCTCCACCACCATCGGCACGAGGTTCAGCGCGGTGATCTGCGGGTCACGCATAAAGGAAAGCCTCTCTCATTGATCGACTCTGCACGCAGAGCCGCGTTCCCCTCCGATATCGCGTGGCGGAGAGGCCAGCGCAAGGTGACCGATAGTCCTAAAGAAAATCCCTCCCGTCGCCGGGAGGGATTTCGTCGGTCTGGAAGGGACAGGAGCGCGGCTTAGAGCGCGTTAGGGCGAAGTGTAAGCGGTTCGCCCGCCCGAACGCGCTCTACAGGCTTGATTTAGAGCCCTTTTCAACGGGTTTGGTGTTCCACCAAACCCTAAAGGGCTCTAGGCGCCGTAGCCTTCCGGCATGTCGTCTTCCTTGAGAAGCTCGTCCTTGGAGACTTTCTCGTCGGTCACCGTGGCCTTCTCGACGATCAGGTCCACGACCTTGTCCTCGAAGATCGGGGCGCGAAGCTGGGCCTGCATGCCGGCGTTCTGGCGGAACAGGTCGAAGATCTGCTGGGCCTGCGAGCCGTAGCGCATGGCTTCCTGGCGCATCGCGTCCAGCAGTTCCTGGTCGGTGACCTGCACGTTGTTGGCACGGCCGATCTCGGCCAGCACCAGGCCCAGGCGCACGCGGCGTTCCGCGATCTTGCGATACTCGACCTGCAGTTGGTCGTCCGACTTCTCGGCGTCTTCCGGCGGCAGGCCGCCACGTTCCTTGTCGGCCTGGACCTGCTGCCAGATGGCGGCGAACTCGGCCTCGACCATCTTCGGCGGCAGCGGGAAGTCGTGCTTCTCGTCCAGCACGTCCAGCAGGGCGCGCTTCAGCTTGAATCGCGAGGCGCCGGCGTATTGCGCTTCGAGGTTGGACTTCAGCAGCTCCTTGAGCTTCTCCAGGCTCTCGATGCCCAGGCGCTCGGCCATGGCGTCGTCGGCCTTGGCCTCGACCGGTGCGCGCACTTCCTTCACCTGGGTGGTGAACTCGGCGTCCTTGCCCGCCAGGTTGGCGGCCTGATAGTCGGCCGGGAACGCCACCTTGACGATCACTTCGTCGCCCGGCTTGGCGCCGACGAGTTGTTCTTCGAAGCCCGGAATGAACTGGCCCGACCCCAGGGTCAGCTCGGTGTCGGCAGCCGAACCGCCTTCGAAGGCTTCACCGTCGATGCGGCCGACGAAGTCGATCAGCACCTGATCGCCGTCCTTGGCCTTCTGCGACTTGCCGGTGCGCGGCTCGTAGGTGCGGTTCTGCTTGGCCAGTTCCTCGACCGCTTCATCCACCTCGGCCTCGGTCGGCTCGTAGACCGGACGGGTCAGGGCGATCTTGGAAAGATCGGTCGGCTCGAAATCGGGCATGATCTCGACCGCCAGCTCGTAGGCCAGGTCAGCCTTGCCCTCGATCACCTGGGCGATGTCGCCTTCCGGCTTCAGGTCGGGCTCGGCGGCGGGGCGCAGGTTGTTGTCGGCCAGCACCTTCTGGGTGGTTTCCGAGATGGTCTGCTCCACGACCTCGGCCATCAGAGCCTTGCCGTGCAGGCGGCGAACGTGAGCCGCCGGCACCTTGCCTGGGCGGAATCCCTTGATGTTCAGTTGCGGCGTGATCTCGACGATGCGCGCCTCGAGGCGTTCGTTCAGGTCCGCTACCGGGACGGTCACGCCATAGACGCGGCTCAGGCCTTCGCCAGACTTTTCAACGATCTGCATCGACATTCTTGAACTTCCGCGGTGCGGCGCGGTGTGGCGCCGGCAGCTCCGCCTAAGGGTGGAAAAGGTATTCGCCGCCGAACGAGCGGCGGCGAGAGGGCGCTCTTATGTCATTTCAAGCGCGCCAGTCCAAGCGCAAAGGCGCCTCCGCGCTTGACGCGCGCGCCGCATTCGCCGATGGCAGGTGCCGATGCGGGTGTGGCGGAACTGGTAGACGCACTGGATTTAGGTTCCAGCGCCGCAAGGCGTGGAGGTTCGAGTCCTCTCGCCCGCACCAATCTGGCCCTCCGCCCGGGCCTTCAGGCCAGCCGCGATTCGTAAAGCCGGCGCAGCACCGCCGGCGCCAGTCCCGGCAGGTCCTCGGCGATCAGGCCTGGCCCATGCAGTTCCGCCGCCGCCGCATGGATCCAGGCCGCAGCGCAGGCCGCCTCGAAGCTTTCCATGCCCTGAGCGATCAGCGAGCCGATGAAACCGGCCAGCACGTCGCCGGTGCCGGCCGTGGCCAGCCAGGGCGAGCCATTGCTGTTGATGCATACCCGCCCGTCCGGCGCGGCGATCACCGTGTCCGCCCCTTTCAGCAGGACGATGGCGTCGGCCTTCTGGGCGGCGCGGCGAGCGGCGTCGATCCGCGTCCGCCCCTCCTTGAGCAATCCGGGGAACAAGCGCTCGAACTCACCGGGATGGGGCGTCAGCACGTCGTCGACATCGAGCACCGAGAACAGCTCCTCCGGATCGTCGCGGAAGACGGTGATCGCGTCGGCGTCGATCACCAGCGCAGCGCCCGTACGCGCCAGGGCCATGACGTTGACCAGGGTGTTTTCGGTGACGCCGGCCGCCGGGCCGATGATCGCCGCATCCACATGGGCCGCGGCCTGTTCCAGCTCGGCCTCGGTGTCGAAGCCCTTAAGCATCACCGCCTCGAGATGGGCCGCATTGACGGAAAGCGCCTCGCTGGGCGACAGGATCGTCACGAGCCCGGCCCCCATCCGCAGGCCCGCCCGCGCCGACAGCCGCGCTGCGCCCGTGCTCCACGCCTCGCCCGAGACCACCACCAGCCGGCCGCGAGCGTGCTTGTGCGATCCGGAGGTCGGCCAGGGAAAGTGCGCCAGCCAGGCTTCCGGCCCATTCTCGGTCATGAGGCTGGCCGTGGCGCCGAGCCCAATGTCGGCCACCACGACCTCGCCGCAAAGATCATGGCCCGGATAGAGCACGTGCGCGGGCTTCTTGGCGTGGAAGGTGACGGTCAGACCCGCCACCACCACCGGCCCTTCCGGCGCGCCGGTGTCGCCTGGCAGCCCCGAGGGCACGTCGATCGCCACGACCTGCTCGGGCCGCTCGGCCAGCTCAGCCGCCACCGCAGCCGCTTCGCCGCTCAACGGCTTGGAAAGCCCCGCTCCGAACAAGGCGTCGATATAGAGCCGCGCCTGCAGCGGCGCTTCAAATGGCGTCAACGTCCCGCCCCAGGCTCGGGCCGCGGCCTTGGCGTCCGGGCTGGCCGGCGGCGCCAACGCCCTGACCTCCACCGGCCAGCCGCGCTCGGCCAGCAGGCGGGCGACCACATAGCCGTCGCCGCCGTTGTTCCCAGGTCCGCAAAGCACGCAGACCGGGCGCGGCGTGAAGCGCTCGACGATGGCGTCGGCGACCGCCGCCCCTGCCCTCTCCATCAGGGCCAGACCCGGCGTTCCGGCCGCGATGACGGCCCTGTCGGCCGCGGCGATCTCGGCCACGGTGAGTATCTTGCGCGCGGTCACCGGCGTCCTCGCCCCCTTACAGCACCTGGGTGGAGGCTTCCGGCCCCCGGGCCACCAGCGTCAGGCGGCGGCCGTCCGTCTCCAGCACCGAAATCGACGCATGGTCCGGACGGTAGACGAGAACGCGCTCGTCGCCGGCGAGATGCGACATCACCGCATTGATCGCCACATAATGCGAGAACACCGCCGCTCCGGCGCGTGGAACCAATGCTTCCACCGCCTCCCGCCGCCAGAGGTCGTAATCGAGGTCGCCGCGGACATCCTTCCAACGCCCCTGAAAGACCTCGCGCAGCCAGCCGGGCCGCTCGGCGGCGCTCAGCCCCTTCGGCGTCGGGATTTCACCCACGCCAGGATCGATCTCGATCTCCACGCCCAGGGCCTGCGCGGTCGGCGCCGCCGTCTCGCGGCAGCGGCGCAGCGGCGAGCTGACCACCCGGCTCGGTCGCAGGTCGGGCGGCAGGCCCATCAGATAGTCGCGCGCCGCCTGCGCCTGGGCCACGCCCGCAGCGTCCAGGCCCGGATCGTCGTCGGCCTCGCCCCAGACGGCCGCGGGCTTGCCATGGCGGATGAGATAGAGACGCGTCATCGTTCGGAACCCGCAAAAATCGCGCGGCCTTCCTTAGCCGCAACGCTCGCCCCTGTCCTCGCCGATTAGCCCCTCCGGGCCGCCGCAATCTTCAGCAACCGGCGCAGACCGTTTTCCAACCGCCACCGCAGCCTGCTCTGAAAAGCCGGCCATATCGCGCCGATGCGATCACCTGCGGCCTTCCCGGGCCCGCCGCGCCGCTTCGAGGGTTCGCAAGTTGCGCTCCAGGGCCGGCCTGACTATCGGTTTGCCTCCCTGATCGCGTTTTGGGCGCCCGTCGCCTAAAATTTCAGCATTTGCATCACCGCATGCTTTCGGCGCGGAACCGCAGGCCCCTCCCCCTTGTGGCCCCGCCCCGGAGCGTGCTCGTAGCCGCAAGCCGCCCCGGCGGCCCCACGAGTGAGCCTGGCATGAAAAAGATCGAAGCCGTCATCAAGCCGTTCAAGCTGGACGAGGTGAAGGAGGCCCTGCAGGAGCTGGGCGTCCAAGGCATGACGGTCCTCGAGGCCAAGGGCTATGGCCGCCAGAAGGGCCACACCGAACTCTACCGCGGCGCTGAGTACGTCGTGGACTTCCTGCCCAAGATCAAGATCGAGGTGGTCGTGGCCGACGACCAGCTCGAGGCGGCGCTGGAAGCCATCGTGGGGGCCGCCCGCACCGGCCGCATCGGGGACGGCAAGATCTTCGTGTCGGAAATCACCGACGTGCTGCGCATCCGCACCGGGGAAACCGGCCCCGCAGCCGTCTGACGCCAATCATAGCGACTTCTTCAAGGGGATAAGACCATGGCCGTCACCGCCAAGGACATTCTGGATCTGATCAAGGAAAAGGACGTCAAGTATGTCGACGTCCGCTTCACCGACATTCGCGGCAAGATGCAGCACGTCACCTTCGACATCGACCTGGTGGACGAAGAGTTCCTGACCGACGGCACCATGTTCGACGGCTCGTCCATCGCCGGCTGGAAGGCCATCAACGAGTCGGACATGAAGCTGCGCCCCGACCTCGAGACCGCGATCATCGACCCGTTCTATCAGCAGACCACCCTCTGCCTGATGTGCGACATCGTGAACCCGGACACCGGCACCCCTTACAACCGCGACCCGCGCTCGATCGCCAAGGCCGCGCTGAACTACGTGAAGGCCTCGGGCATCGGCGACACCGTGTTCTTCGGCCCGGAAGCCGAATTCTTCATCTTCGACGACGTGCGCTGGTCCACCCAGCCGCATGACACCGGCTACTCGTACGACTCGACCGAACTGCCGATCAATTCGAACAAGGCCTATCCGGAAGGCAATATGGGCCATCGCCCGGGCCCGAAGGGCGGCTACTTCCCAGTCAACCCGGTCGATAGCTGCCAGGACCTGCGCGGCGAGATGCTGGCGGTCATGGGCGAACTCGGCATGAAGCCGGAAAAGCATCACCATGAAGTGGCGCCGGCCCAGCACGAACTCGGCCTGAAGTTCGACACCATGATCACCATGGCCGACCGGATGCAGCTCTATAAGTACGTCATCCACAACGTCGCGGCCGCCTACGGCAAGACCGCGACCTTCATGGCCAAGCCGATGTTCGCCGACAACGGCTCGGGCATGCACGTCCACCAGTCGATCTGGGCCGAGGGCAAGCCGCTGTTCGCCGGCGACAAGTACGCCGGCCTGTCGCAGATGTGCCTGTGGTACATCGGCGGCATCATCAAGCACGCCAAGGCGATCAACGCCTTCTCGAACTCGACCACCAACTCCTACAAGCGCCTGGTGCCCGGCTACGAAGCCCCGGTGAAACTGGCCTATTCGGCCCGCAACCGCTCGGCCTCGATCCGCATCCCGCACGTCGACTCGCCGAAGGCCAAGCGCATCGAGGCCCGCTTCCCGGACCCGATGGGCAACCCCTACCTCACCTTCGTCGCCCTGCTGATGGCCGGCCTGGACGGCATCATCAACCAGATCGACCCGGGTCCGGCCCAGGACAAGAACCTCTACGACCTGCCCCCGCGCGAGCAGAAGAAGGTGCCGGAAGTCTGCGGCTCGCTGCGCGAGGCCCTGGAAGCCCTCGACAAGGACCGCGCCTTCCTGAAGGCCGGCGGCGTCATGGACGACGACTTCATCGACGCCTACATCGAACTGAAGATGCAGGAAGTCATGCGCCTCCAACTGCATCCGCACCCGGTCGAATTCGACATGTACTTCGCGTGCTGATCGAAGCCGCCTGAAAGACCTGGCAGAGGCCGCGGAGCGATCCGCGGCCTCTTTCATTTGCGCGCCAAAGATTGACGGACGCCGCCCGGTCCTTCCTCATGGCGGACAATCCCGCCGTTCGACGCGGGAGCGTTCCAAGGGGGGACCGCCATGAAGACCTTGCTCGTGACCACCGCCGCCTGCGCGCTCGCCCTGGCGCTCGGGCCGGCCGCCCAGGCCCGCGGCTACGAGGCCCAGGTGGTCCGCACCAAGTACGGCGTGCCGCACGTCACGGCCAAGGACTTCGGCGGCCTCGGCTATGGCCAGGCCTACGCCTTCGCCCAGGACAACCTCTGCCTGCTGGCCGACAAGATCGTCACCGTGAACGGCGAGCGCACGAAGCACTTCGGCCCGGACGCCACCAACGTCGTGGCCTTCACCGACATCAAGAACCTCGAGAGCGACCTCTTCTTCCGCGCCAATATCGACATCGAGACCCTTCGCGCGAATTTCGCCAAGGGATCGGCCGACTATCGCGAACTGGTCGAAGGCTATGTCGCCGGCTTCAACCGCTACCTGGCCGACACGCCGCGCGAACAGCGCCAGGCCGACTGCCGCGACGCCGCCTGGGTGCGCGACATCACCATCGACGACATGCTGCGCCTGAACGAGGAGCGCATGATCCAGGCCAGCGGCGGCGCCTGGCTGCGCCAGACCAATGCGGCCGTTCCGCCCGCCGCCGCCGCGCCGGCCAAGGCCGCCGCCCTGGTCGGCCTGCCGAACATGGCCGAGCAGATCGGCCTCGGCTCCAACGGCTGGGCCTTCGGGCGCGAGGCCACCCGCAACAAGACCGGCCTGCTGCTCGGCAACCCGCACTTTCCCTGGGAAGGCACCAACCGCTTCTACCAGATCCACCTGACGGTCCCCGGCAAGTTCGACGTCATGGGCGTGACCATCGCCGGCGCCCCGGGCATCTCGATCGGCTTCAACAAGGACGTGGCCTGGACCCACACCGTCTCCACCGACCGCCACTTCACCCTGTTCGAGCTCAAGCTTGATCCCGCCGATCCCACCGCCTATCTGGTCGACGGCCAGCGCCACGCCATGGAACGGCGCGAGGTGACGGTGGACACGCCGGCCGGCCCGCGCGCCCACACCTACTATTCGACCCTCTACGGCCCGGTCGTCGCCATGCCCCAGGCGGGCCTGGCCTGGACCGCCACGACCGCCTACGCCCTGCGCGACGCCAACAGGAACAACAGCGCCTCGGCCGGAACCTGGCTCGATATCGCCCGCGCCCGGTCGGTGGGCGAGATCAAGGCGGCGATCACCGCCTCCCTGGGCATCCCCTGGGTCAACACCATCGCCGCCGACCGCAAGGGCGATGCGCTCTATGCCGACATCACCGCCACACCTAACGTCTCGGCCCAGAAGCTGAAGGACTGCGCCCCAAGCCCCGCGGCCGCGAAGCTGGCCGACGGCGCCCGCATCTACGTGCTCGACGGCTCGCGCGTGGCCTGCAACTGGGACGCGCCCGGCCTGATGCCCGGCGCCTCCATGCCGGCCGTGATCCGCCAGGACTACGTGGCCAACAGCAACGACAGCTACTGGCTGGCCAACGCCAGCGCCCCGATGACGCCCTTCGCGCCCATCGTCGGCCCGACCGCCGTTCCCCAGAACCTGCGCACCCGGTCCGGGATCGTCGAGATCGAGGCGCGCCTGGCCGGAACCGACGGCCTGCCCGGCAAGGGCCTCGACCAGGCCGCAGTGAAGACCATGCTGTTCTGGAATAAGAACCACGCCGCCGAACTCTTCCTCGACGATGTGGTGAAGGCCTGCGGAGACGGCGGTCAGGCCGCCTCGGCCGGCGGCAAGACGCTCGACATCGGCCAGGCCTGCGCGATCCTCTCCAAATGGGATCGCCGCATGGACAACGACAGCGTCGGCGCGATCCTCTGGGTCGAGTTCTGGCGCAAGGCCCAGGCCATCGCCGATCTCTACGCCACGCCCTTCGACCCGGCCGACCCGGTCCATACGCCTCGCGGCCTGAAGAGCGACGAGGCCACGGTCGCCAAGTTGCGCCAGGCGCTGGCCGGCGCCGTCGACGTCCTGCTGACCGAAGGCGTGCCCCTCGATGCGCCCTATGGAACGGTCCACTTCGCCGTCCGTGGTCAGGACAAGATTCCCGTCCACGGCGGGGAAGGCAGCGACGGCGTGCTGAACGCCCAGCAGGCGCGCTGGGTCCCGGCGGTGAAAGGCTACGTGCCCTATCACGGCTCCAGCTACATCCAGGTCGTCACCTTCGACGCCAAGGGGCCGGTCGCCGATGCGGTGCTGTCCTATTCGCAGTCGACCGATCCGGCCTCGCCCCACTACGCCGACCAGACCTGGCTCTACTCGAAGAAGGGCTGGCACCGCCTGCCCTTCCACCCCGCCGACATCGCCAAGGAGGCGGGGCCGGTCCTGAAGCTCAAGCAGGATTAGGGGTGGTCGCCCAGCCGCGACCGCCCCCCGCATTGATTTAGCGGCGGGCGCGATTCATATGGGGCGGTCTCGAATCGTTCCATTTTGCGGTCGCATGTCCCAGGCCCCTTCTCCCCAAGCCTCGCTCTTCGACGACGCGCTCAATCCTGCGCCGGCCGCTCCGCTGGCCCAGGCCCATGAGCCTCGCCCCGATCCGGCGGCGCTGAACGAGAAACCCGGCAGCGGCTATTCAGCCAAGGACATCGAGGTCCTCGAAGGCCTCGAACCGGTGCGCAAGCGTCCCGGCATGTACATCGGCGGCACCGACGAGCGCGCCCTGCACCACCTGTTCGCCGAAGTCCTCGACAACGCCATGGACGAGGCCGTCGCCGGCCACGCCAAGGTCATCGAGGTCCGTCTCGACGCCGACGGCCGCCTGACCGTCAAGGACGACGGCCGCGGCATCCCGGTCGACCCCCACCCCAAGCATCCGGGCAAGTCGGCGCTGGAAGTCATCATGACCGTCCTGCACTCGGGCGGGAAATTCTCCGGCAAGGCCTACGAGACCTCCGGCGGCCTCCACGGCGTCGGCGTCTCGGTGGTCAACGCCCTCTCCGAGCGGGTCGACGTCACCGCCTGGAAAGACGGCTTCGAGTGGCGCCAGTCATTCAGCCGCGGCAAGCCGCTGGGCGGCATCGAAAAGCTGAACCCGACCCGCAAGAAGGGCACGGCGATCAGCTTCCTGCCCGACGAGCAGATCTTCGGCGAAGGCTGCGCCTTCCGGCCGGTGCGTCTCTACCGCATGGCCCGCTCCAAGGCCTATCTGTTCGGCGGCGTCGAGATCCGCTGGACCTGCGATCCCTCGCGCATCCAGGATCAAACCCCGGCCGAGGCGACCTTCCGCTTCCCCAACGGCCTGGCCGACTTCCTGGCCGAGCGGGTCAAGAGCATCGAGACCGTCACCCCCGAACCCTTCGCCGGCCGCTACGAGCGTCCGGGCGAGACCGGCAAGGTCGAATGGGCCGTCACCTGGACGCCGGCCGGCTTCGGCGAGGCCGACGGCTTCATGCAGTCCTATTGCAACACCGTTCCCACGCCCGAGGGCGGCACGCACGAGGCCGGCCTGCGCGCGGCCCTGACCCGCGGCCTCAAGCAGTACGCCGAACTGACCGGCGAGAAGCGCGGCGGCGTCATCACCGCCGAGGATGTGGTCGCCCAGGCCGGCGCCCTGGTCAGCGTGTTCATCGCCAATCCCGAATTCCAGGGCCAGACCAAGGAGAAACTCTCCTCCTCCGAGGCTCAGCGCCTGGTCGAAAACGCCTTGCGTGACCCGTTCGACCACTGGCTGACCGCCCAGCCGAAGTCCGCCACCGCCCTCCTCCAGTTCGTCATCGACCGCGCCGAGGAGCGCCTGAAGCGCCGCCGCGACAAGGAAGTCGCCCGCGCCTCGGCCACCCGCAAGCTGCGTCTGCCGGGCAAGCTGGCCGACTGCTCGGGCCAGGCGACCGACGGCACCGAGATCTTCCTGGTCGAGGGTGATTCCGCCGGCGGCTCGGCCAAGCAGGCCCGCGACCGCAAGACCCAGGCGATCCTGCCCCTGCGCGGCAAGATCCTGAACGTCGCATCGGCTTCCATCGACAAGCTGACCGCCAACAAGGAGCTGTCGGACCTGCTGCTGGCGCTCGGTGTCCAGCCGGGCCGCAAGTTCAAGGAAGAGGACCTGCGCTACGAGCGCGTGGTGATCATGACCGACGCCGACGTCGACGGCGCCCACATCGCCTCCCTGTTGATCACCTTCTTCTACCGGACCATGCCCGAGCTGATCCGCGCCGGGCGGCTCTATCTCGCCCTGCCGCCGCTCTACCGCATGAGCCACGGCGGCAAGACCATCTACGCCCGCGACGACGCCCACCGCGAGGAACTGCTGGCCACCGAGTTCAAGGGCAAGAAGCCCGAGGTCGGCCGCTTCAAGGGCCTGGGCGAGATGATGCCGGCCCAGCTCAAGGAGACCACCATGGACCCGGCCACCCGGACCCTGGCCCGCGTCACCCTGCCTCGCGCCGAGGAAACCGTGGAAGACCTGGTCGAAGCCCTCATGGGCCGCAAGCCCGAGCTGCGCTTCCGCTTCATCCAGGAAAACGCCGAGTTCGCCGCCGACGACCTGGACGTCTAGGTCCGCTACAAGAAAGACCTCCGAACCCCGGTTCGACGCGAACCTGCAGCGTCACTTCGGCGTCCCTTGGCCGGCAAGGAATCAGAACGGGTTTGACTTGACGCTCTGCGTTCGTATCTTCCGCCTCGCGCGACGATCGCCGTCTGCGCCGCCGCGGTTCGCCAGCCCGTCACTTGGACCGGCCCTCCGCCCCCATTGCTGCTGAATGACCGAATTTTCTGAACTGGGCCTGTCGCCCGCGACGCTCCAGGCCGTTGCCGACACGGGCTACACGACCGCCACCCCCATCCAGGCGCAGGCCATCCCCGTCGCTCTCCAGGGACGCGACGTGCTGGGCATCGCCCAGACCGGCACCGGCAAGACCGCCGCCTTCACCCTGCCGATGGTCGAACGGCTGGCCGCCGGGCGCTCCAAGGCGCGCATGCCGCGCTCGCTGGTGCTGGCGCCGACGCGCGAGCTCGCCGACCAGGTCGCCGCCTCCTTCGAGAAATACGCCAAGGGCCAGAAGCGCACCCTCTCCTGGGCCCTGCTGATCGGCGGCGTGTCGTTCGGCGACCAGGAACTGAAGCTCGACCGCGGGGTCGACGTGCTGATCGCCACCCCCGGGCGGCTGCTCGACCATTTCGAACGCGGGAAGCTGCTGCTCACCGGCGTGCAGATCCTGGTGGTCGACGAAGCCGACCGCATGCTCGACATGGGCTTCATCCCGGACATCGAGCGCATCTTCAAACTGACCCCGGCCAAGAAGCAGACCCTGTTCTTCTCGGCGACCATGCCGCCGGAAATCACCCGGCTGACCAAGCAGTTCCTCAACGATCCCCAAAGGATCGAGGTCGCCCGCCCCGCCACCACGGCCGAGACCATCAAGCAGCACATCGTCCGCCTGCCGACCTCGGACCCGAAGGCCAAGCGGACCGCCCTGCGCATGCTGATCGAGCGCAGCGAGATCAAGAACGGCATCGTCTTCTGCAATCGAAAGTCCGAGGTCGACATCGTCGCCAAGTCGCTGAAGAAGCACGGCTTCGACGCCGGCGCCATTCACGGCGACCTCGACCAGACCACGCGGATGAAGACGCTGGAGAGCTTCCGCAACGGCGGCCTCAAGCTGCTCTGCGCCTCGGACGTCGCCGCCCGCGGCCTCGACATTCCCGACGTCAGCCACGTCTTCAACTACGACGTGCCGCACCACGCCGACGACTATGTTCACCGCATCGGCCGCACCGGCCGCGCGGGCCGCTCCGGCGAAGCCTTCATGATCGTCACCCCCGCCGACGCCAAGAACATCGACAAGGTGCTCAAGCTGATCGGCAAGGCTCCCGAAGAGGTGGCGCTCGAAGGCGTCGACTTCGCCGCCATCAAGGACGAGCGCCGCAGTTCCAGCCGCGACCGCAGCGGCGGACGCGAGCGAGGCCGGGACCGCGAGCGGGGCCGCACGCGCCCCATCGCCCCACACGGCGAAGTCGCGTCGATGGAGCCGATCGCCGCCACCCCTTCCGCTTCGGAAGCCGATGGTGAACAGCCCAAGCGCCGGCCCCGCAAGACCGCTCCGGCGCCGGCGCCGCTCGAGGCTGCGCCGCAGCCGCACGAGCCCGTCGAACGCGCGGAACGCGTCGAACGCCCCCGCCGTGACCGCGAGCGGGATCGCGACCGCGACCGCGACAGGCGTGACGACCGCGACCATGGCGTCGTGGGCTTCGGCGACGACGTGCCCGCCTTCATGCGGCGCGCGGCCCCAAAGGCGCCTTCGGCGGAATAGTTCCGCTTTCTGCGGGTTTTAACCGCTCGTTCGGCTCTCGACGTTATCCCTACCCATATCGGAGTCTTCCTTCGCGGAAGGCTTCGGGGGATTCGGGGAAGACAGAATGTCGGGCGAGATCGAGACCAAGCTCAGGGGGCCAGGCGCCTACACCCTGGCGCGCCAGACCATGGACGCCATGGAAGCGCACCAGGTCTGGCCGACAGCCGTCAATTTCGAACTCTGGGCCCACTATGTCGCCGCGCCCGACAGCGCGCTCGGCCGCGAGATCGCCAGGCTGCTCTCGACGGGCGAAGCCTTCACCGACACCCTGGCCGACGAACTGGCCGCAACCTACCTGCCCAAAGCCAAGCTCAACGACCAGATCCGCGACGCCGGCGACGCCCTGACCAAGGAACTCGACGCCGTCAGCCGCGCCATCGAGACCGCCCAGAAGTCCAGCGAAGCCTACGGCCAGACCCTGGCCGGCGCCTCCAAGTCGCTCACCCAGCACGATAGCGTCGATCTGAAGGAGACCGTCTCGATCCTCCTTGAAGCCACCAAGCGCGTCCAGCGCGAGAACAAGGCCCTGGAGCAACGGTTGGCGGAATCGACCTCTCAGGTCACCAAGCTGCGCGAGCACCTGGAGCAGGTCCGTCGCGACGCCACCACAGACGGCCTGACCAATCTCTCCAACCGCAAGGCCTTCGACGAGGAGCTTGAACGCGCCTGCGCCGACGCCCAGGCCCAGGGTCAGCGCCTGACCCTCGCGGTCATCGACATCGACCACTTCAAGACCTTCAACGACACCTGGGGCCATCAGACCGGCGACCAGGTAATCCGCTACGTCGCCAGCGTGATCGGCCGCGTCGGCGCCCCGCCCCGCTTCGCCGCCCGCTACGGCGGCGAGGAATTCGCTCTGATCTTCCCGCACGAGAGCGCGGACATCGCCGTCGCGGTGCTGGAGGAGATTCGCGAGGAAGTCTCCTCGCGGATGCTCAAGCGGCGCTCCACCAACGACGACCTGGGGGCCATCACCGTCTCTGCGGGCCTAGCCGAACTGCATGGCGGCGAAAGCGCCCACATGCTGATGGAGCGGGCCGACAGCGCGCTCTATGTCTCCAAGCGTTCGGGCCGCAATCGCGTGACCAGCGCCGAGGCGATCGCCAGCGCGGCCTGACCCCACCGCACGTTTTTCCCTCTAGCCTGACGCCAGGACATCCCTTCTTTAGTTCACAGATAGCGAACTTGAGGGGACGCAATGGCCTATTCGAAGATCAAGACCGCGGTGGAAGCCGGCGTCGGCGTCATCACCCTGTCCGATCCTGCGACCCTGAACGCCGCCGGCCTCGACCTGATGGACGAGCTGAAGCAGGCCTTCGAGACGATGAAGGCCGACGCCTCCGTCCGCTGTGTGATCCTCACCGGCGAAGGCCGCGGCTTCTGCTCGGGCGCCAACCTCTCGGGCCGCGGCTCCAGCGACGCCCCGCCCGATCCGGAAGGCCCCGACGCGGGCGCGTCCCTGGAGGCGGTCTACAATCCCTTCGTCAAATCCCTACGCGATTATCCCGTCCCCATCGTCACGGCAGTCAACGGCGTGGCCGCCGGCGTGGGATGCTCGCTGGCGCTGATGGGCGATATCGTGGTCGCCGCCGAAAGCGCCTATTTCCTGCAGGCCTTCCGCTGGCCTGCCCCCACGGGGTGATCCAGTTTCGATGTTAGTGCACAGCGTTTGCTGACGCCATGGTTGGGGTGGGCGAGCGCGCGCTTTCCGATCGAGCTGGCGCGGTCGCCCATGGCACGAGGGT
>NZ_JAYRST010000053.1:0-20683 GCF_041920015.1 Phenylobacterium sp. | reverse complement strand
GGGCAGGTTGAAATAGGTCAGGGTGGCGGCGATCACCACCAGCGAGGCCCGCGGCACCCCGGCCATGCCCTTGGAGGTGACCATCAGCAGCAGCAGCATGGTGATTTGCTGGCCGATGGTCATGTCGATGCCGTAGGCCTGGGCGATGAACAGCACCGCGAAGGTGCAGTACATCATCGAGCCGTCGAGGTTGAACGAATAGCCGAGCGGCAGGACGAAGCTGGCGATCCGGCGCGACAGGCCGAACTTCTGCAGTTCCTCCAGGGTCCGCGGATAGGCCGCTTCCGACGAGGCGGTGGCGAAGGCGAGCAGGGCGGGCGAGCGGATCGCCGCCAGGAGCTGCAGGGCGCGCTTGCCGACGATCAGCACGACGGCGAGGCTGAGCAGGCCCCAGAGCAGGCCCAGAGAGGCGTAGAAGCCGATGACGAACTTGGCGTAGTCGGCCAGAACGGCCAGGCCCTGGGTGGAGATGGTGGCCGCCAGGGCCGCGAAGATCGCCAGCGGCGCGGTCTTCATCACATAGCCGGTGACCTTCAGCATGATGGCGGCGACCTGGTCGACCAGGGCGGTCACCGCCGGCGCCTTGTCGTCGATGGCCGAGACCGCGGTGCCGACGAAGATCGAGAACACCACGATCTGCAGGATCTCGTTGTTGGCCATGGCCTCGACGATGGATTTCGGCACCAGGTGGGTGATGAATTCCTTGAGGGTCAGGGTCGAGGCGTCGACCGTTCCGCTCGCCCCGGCCGTCTCGGCGACCAGGTTCATGCCCACGCCCGGCTGGATCAGGTGCACCATGAACAGGCCGATCATCAGCGAGACGATCGAGGCCGAGATGAACCACAGCATGGTCTTCACCCCGACCCGGCCAATGGAGGCGGCGTCCTCCATGTGGGCGATGCCGGCGACCAGGGTCGAGAACACCAGCGGGGCGATGATCATCTTGATCAGCCGCAGGAAGACGTCGGTGATGATGGTCAGGTTCTCGGCGACGGTCTTGGCCTGCTCGGGGCTCAGGCCCTGATTCACGCCCCATCCGACCAGCACGCCCAGCACCATCGCCCCGACGATGAAGGCGGTGAAAAGTCGGTTCATGCGCTGGTCCCCCGGGGCCGTGGTCGATAGGCGAGGGCGCCGCCGTCGGACGGCCGTCACACTCGCAGGCTATGGATCTCCGCCGACCTTGTGGCCGAGAAAAGGGCGGTTCGTCCATAGGGATACGGTTTCAAGGCAGAGGCGCCTCGCAACCTGCGCCGGAGCAGGCTAAACTGACCCATGTCCAAAGAAGAAAAAGCTGCCGCCATCGTCGAGCGGCTCAATCAGGAATACCAGACGACTGTTCGGTCCTTGAGGACCTCGCTCCAGACCTTCCTTTCCGGCGGACCGCCGCCGACGCCCGCCGAGCGGGCCAAGGGGATCTTCACCTATCCGGAACTGCGGCTTTCCTGGCCGCCCGGCCGGGCCTATCCGCGGCTGTCGCGGGCCTATGCGCGCATCTCCCAGCCGGGGAACTACAGCGTCACCGTCACCCGGCCCGACCTCTATCGCGACTATCTGACCGAGCAGATCGACCTTTTGATGAAGGACTTCGACATCAGCGTCGAGGTGGGCCGCTCGACCCAGGAGATGCCGTTCCCCTACGTGCTGGACGGGGCGGTGGACCTGGCCATGGCCGATGTCGGCTCGGCCGAGATCGCCCGCCATTTCCCGACCACGGAGCTGGCCTATATCGGCGACGAGATCGCCGACGGCCTGTGGATTCCGAGCCTGGAGGAAACCCGGCCGCTGGCCCTGTTCGACGGGCTGCGCATCGACTTCTCGCTGGCGCGGCTGGCCCACTACACCGGCACGCCGGCCGAGCATGTGCAGCAGTACATCCTGTTCACCAACTACCACCGCTATGTCGACGAGTTCGTGCGCTGGGGCTGCGAGCAGATCCGCGAAGGGCGCTACGAGGCGCTGTCGGCGGCCGGCCGGGTGCTGGTCACCGCCGACACCGAGAACGGCGAGCAGGCGGTGGCCGACGGCCCCTGGCGGCGTCACCAGATGCCGGCCTATCACCTGATGGCGCCGGGCCGGCGCGGGATCACCCTGGTCAATATCGGGGTCGGGCCGTCCAACGCCAAGACCATCACCGACCACCTGGCGGTGCTGCGGCCGCAGGCCTGGCTGATGATCGGCCACTGCGGGGGGCTGCGCGGCTCCCAGACCATCGGCGACTACGTCCTGGCCCACGCCTATCTGCGTGACGACCACGTGCTGGACGATGTGCTGCCGCCGGAAATCCCGATCCCGCCGATCGCGGAAATCCAGGTGGCGATGAACCGCGCGGCCGAGACCGTCACCGGCGAAAGCGGCGAGATGCTCAAGCGCCGCCTGCGCACCGGCACGGTGGTCACCACCGACGACCGGAACTGGGAACTGCGGTTCTCATCGTCGTCGCTGCGGTTCAACCAGTCGCGCGCGGTGGCCATCGACATGGAGAGCGCCACCATCGCCGCCCAGGGCTATCGCTTCCGCGTGCCCTACGGGACGCTGCTCTGCGTGTCCGACAAGCCGTTGCACGGGGAGATCAAGCTGCCCGGCCAGGCCAACGCCTTCTACGAGCGCGCCATCGGCCAGCATTTGCAGATCGGCATCGCCACCATGGACCTGCTGCGCGACGAAGGCCCCAAGCTGCATTCGCGCAAGCTGCGCAGCTTCGACGAGCCCCCGTTCCGGTAGGGGCCGTCCTCAACTCTGGTCGTCATCCCCGGCCGCGCACGCGTGCCGGGGATCCATATGCGCCGGCGCGTAGCGGTCGGGCTCGACGTCTATGGATGGCCGGGACCTGACGGCCCGGCCATGACCAACCAGGAGGGTGACCGTCCGCCTTAGAACCGCGTCCGCAGGCCGAGCGTGAAGTTGCGGCCGCGCAGGGGCGCGACATTGGTGATGAACGAGGCGTGGTTCAGCGCCTTTTCGTCCAGCAGGTTGGTTCCGCGCACGAAGACCTGGCTGTCGAACCCGCCCAGGGCCAGGTCGTAGGCCAGGGTCGCGTTGACCATGTCGTAGCCCGGCGTGCGGGTTTCGAAGGCCGCGATCTTCTCCTGCTCGAAGACCCGCACATATTCGGCGCCGCCCGACCAGTCGCCGCGGGCGAAGTCGCCGCGTAGGCCGAGGCGTCCGGCGGGGATGCGCGGCAGGTCGCCGCCATTGTCGAACTTGGCGCGCACATAGTCGCCGAACACCGTGGCCGACAGGCCCGGCGCGAACTGGTGGCGCAGTTCGCCCTCCAGCCCGGTGAAGGTCGCGTCGGCCTGGCTGTAGCGGATCAGGCGGAAGTCCTCGAACTGGTCGAGGGTGTCGGCGTAGATGTAGCCGTCATAGGCGTAGCGATAGGCGCTGGCCGTGAAGGTCGTGGCGCCGTCGGTCTTCTTCAGCGTCAGCTCGACCGACTTGGCGGTCTCGACGTCCAGGGCCGCATCGCCGATCTCATAGGTGTTGGTCGCCAGGTGCACGCCGCGGGCGTAGAGTTCCTGTGCGCTCGGCGCCCTCTGGGACCGCGCGATGGCGAGCGAGACCTGATAGCCGGGCGCAAAGCTCCAGCTTGCGGCGGCCGAGGCCGAGAACGGCTGGTGATCGGCGTCCGGCCGGCCGAAGGCGCGCATATCCTGCCATTCCTGGCGCAGGGCGCCCTCGAAACGCCAGTCGCCGGCGACGTATTCCTCCAGCAGGAAGATCGCGGTGTTGGCGGTGCGGCTCTTGGGGATGAAGGATTCTGCGCCCACGGCCGCGAAGTCGCTGCGCGAAGTCTGCACCCCGAACACGCCGCGCAGGGCGCCGATCGGCGCGTGCTGGGCCTCGATGCGCGCATCATAGCCCTTGTTGGTGAAGGTGGTGGCCACCGTCCCCTCGTCGATCTCGTCGTGGGCGTAGTCGGTATAGCCGCCGCGCAGGCGGATGCGTTCGACGCCGGCGAAGGGCGCCTCGATCTCTCCGCGCAGGTCGAAGCGCTTGCTGGCCAGGTCGACGATCGGCGCGTCCTCGTGCTCATGATCGTGGTCGTGCTCATGATCGTCATGGTCGTCGTGACTGTGCCCGCCGCAGTGCAGGGTCGAGCCGTGCGGGTGGCAGCCCTCGTATTCGTGATTGTGGCCGGGCAGGCCGTACTTGCTGCGCTGTTCGGTATAGGCCGCGCCCAGATAGCCGCGCGATCCGACCCAGGAGAGGCCGAGGGTGGCGGTCCGGCCCTGGCTGAACGAACCGTCCAGCGTCTTTTCGCTCCAGTCGGGAACCTCGTAGTCGTCGGCCTTGCGCCCGGCCAGTTCGAGCCGGATGGCGAGATTTCCCGCCCCGCCGGTCGCGCCGATCACGCCCGCGCGTTCGTTGTCGGCCGAGCCCAGCCGCACCTCGGCTTCGCCCTCGAACCCGTCGTCGGGCAGGCGGGTGGGAATCTTCCTGTCGATCAGATTGACCGCCCCGCCGATGGCGCCGCCGCCATAGAGTAGGGCGCTGGGGCCGCGCAGAATCTCCACGCCTTCCAGCAGCAGCGGTTCGCCGGAGACGGCGTGGTCGGGCGAGACCTCCGAAGCGTCCAGCAGCGCCGCCCCGTCGGTCAGCACCTTCACCCGCGGCGCGGTCTGGCCGCGGATCACCGGGCGGCTGGCCCCGCCGCCGAAGGTGTCGGCATTGACGCCGGGCAGGCCGGTCAGGGTGTCGCCCAGGGTCGATTGGCGGCGATGGTCCAGCTCGTCGCCGCGCACCACGGCGACGTTGGAGGCCACGTCCTTGCCGCTGCGCCCCAGCGGGTCGCCGGCGACGATCACTTCACCGACCTCGAAACCCGGGCCCGACTGATCGGCGGCGGCCGCGCCCGCGAGCGCCGAGAGGCCGGCGGCGGCGAGAAGGATGGTTCTGAGTTGCATGCGATGACACCCCGACTGATGGAAGGCATGTCTGATATGTTATAATATATCATATATCAAGGCGCTTCGAAGTAGCCCTCGTCGTCGGGAGCCGGCGGGCCATGCGCCGGCGGGTCGGATGGACAAGGAATCTTAACCGGCAAGGGCCAAGCTTGAAGCCCCCGAGCCGGGAAGGGTGAATTCGGCTTTGAACGAGCGCGCTCCAGCCACAGAACGCCGCCGCAGGCGCCGCACGCCGTTTCGGCGGGCGCGGCGGGTTGGTGAACGCATCTCCGCGCTGGGCGTGAAGGTCGATCTGGTGCGGCCTGAAGAGGTGATGCTCTACATCGCCCAGGCGGTGGCGGCCGGTCGGCCGGCGCGGGTCGCCAACCACAACGCCCACAGCATCTATCTCACCAAAAAGAACCCGGATTTCGCGGCCTTCTTCACCCAGGCCGATCTGATCGAGATCGATTCCACGCCCTTGATCTTCTTCACGCGTGCGCTGGGCCTGCATAGCCGCCGGTTCCACCGCTGCACCTATCTCGACTGGCGCGACCACTTCTGGAGCGTGGCGGCCCGGAACAACTGGCGGGTGTTCTATCTCGGCGGCGCGCCGGGCGTCGCCGCCGAGGCCGGGCGGCGCCTCGCCCGCCGCTATCCCGGCGTCGACATCCAGGTTCGCGACGGCTTCTTCGACATGACGCCGGGCGGACCCGAGAACGAAGCGGTGCTGGCCCAGATCGCGCAGGCGCGGCCGCAGATCCTCTTCGTCGGCATGGGCATGCCGCGTCAGGAAATCTGGATACACGCCAACCAGCCGCGTCTGCCGCCCTGCGTGGTGCTGTCGGTCGGCGCCGCTTTCGACTACGAGGCGGAGGTGCAATATCCGGCGCCGCGCTGGATGGGGCGGATCGGGGTCGAATGGCTGTTCCGGCTCGTCGGCGATCCCAAGCGGCTCTACTATCGCTATTGCATCGAGCCTTGGTGGCTGATCGGGCCCGCCCTGGCCGACATTCGCAGGGCGATCGGCGAGGGACGCCTGTTCCGCTCGTCCAGGGGACGACGCAGCGATGGCGACCGCCCGGAGGTCGACACCCGCCATCTGGCGTAGATGCGTGTGGATCGGCTGGCGGACGGGCCTCGCCATCGCCACGCGGGACCGTTAAACCGGCGCTATGACCGATATCAATTTCGACGGCATCGAGAACTTCCGCGACTTCGGCGGCTATGCGACCGCCTCGGGCCACAAGCTGGCGGCGGGGCGGCTGTTCCGCTCGGCCAACCATGCCTACGCCACCGACGAGGACCTGGCCAAGCTGCGCGACCTGGGCGTGGCGGTGATCGTCGATTTGCGCCGCCGTCGCGAACGCGAGCGCGAACCGTCGCGTCGCTGGGACGGGTTCTCCGGCCAGGTGATCGAGAACGACATCGACGGCAACTACGCCGACTGGGCCGAGGCCCTGACCTCGGGCGAGGCGATCGACGCGGCCTGGTTCTATCGCGACAGCCTCGGCTATTACGAGCGCGCGCCGCACGAGCCGCGCCACGTCGACCTCTTCCGCCGGTATTTCCAGACCCTGGCGGCGGCGGACGGCGCCCTGGTGGTCCATTGCGCGGCGGGCAAGGACCGCACCGGCATGCTCTGCGCGCTCACCCATCACATCGCCGGCGTCCATCGCGACGACACCATGGCCGACTATCTGGCCACCAACGACGAGAGCCGCATGGCCAGGAAGATCGGCTTCCTCGGTCCCTGGATCGCAGACCTCACCGGCCAGGTGTTGGATGAGACAGCCCTGCGCCAGGCGGTCAGCGTCGATGCGGCCTTCCTCGCCAAGGCGTTCGAGGTGATGGAAGGCCAGCACGGCTCCATCGACGCCTATCTCGCCGATGTCCTCGGCGTCGACGCCGGCCTGCGGGCGCGGATCGAGCGGCGCATCCTGGGCTGACATCCCCGGCTCGATCCCCTAAGCGTCGCCCTGACCAGAATACGTATCAGACGGGAATGACGAACATGCAGAGCTTCCAGCCGCCGCGGCGCATCCTGATGGGGCCGGGCCCCTCCGACGTGACTCCGCGCGTCCTGGCCGCGCTCGCCCGTCCGACCATCGGCCACCTGGACCCGCAGTTCCAGGACCTGATGGAGGAGATCAAGGCCGCCCTCGCCCGGCTGTTCAACGCGCCCGACCACGCCTGCGTCCCGCTGCCCGCGCCCGGCACGGCCGGCATGGAAGCGGCGATCATGAACCTGCTGGAGCCGGGCGACCGGGCCGTCATCGCCATCAACGGCGCCTTCGGCGGCCGTATGGCCGACATGGCCGACCGGGCCGGGGCCGAGGTCGTGAAGCTCGAGTTCGAATGGGGCAAGCCGGTTGACCCGGCGGCTGTCGAGGAGGCGCTGAAAGCCGCGCCGACCAAGGTGCTGGCCTTCGTCCACGCCGAAACCTCGACCGGCGCGCGCAGCGACGCGGCCACGCTCTGCGGCCTGGCCCGCAAGTACGGCGCCCTCTCGGTGGTCGACTGTGTGACCTCGCTGGGCGGGATCACGGTCGACGTGGCGGCCTGGGACGCCGACGCGGTCTATTCCGGCACCCAGAAGTGCCTGTCGGCCCCTCCGGGCCTCTCGCCCATCGCCCTGTCGCCGCGTGCGCAGGAGGCGATCAAGGCCCGCAAGACCAAGGTCCGCAACTGGCTTTGCGACTTCAACCTGCTGATGAGCTACTGGGGCGGCGATGGCGGCCGCACCTATCACCACACCGCGCCGATCAACGCGCTCTACGGCCTGCACGAGAGCCTGGTGGCTCTCTTTGAGGAAGGTCAGCAGGCGGTGCTGGTGCGCCACGCCCGCACGCACGAGGCTCTGGCCGCGGGCGTCGAGGCCATGGGCCTGAAATTCCTGGTCGAGACCAAGGACCGGCTGCCGCAGCTCAACGCGGTGATCGTGCCGGACGGCGTCGATGAGGCGGCGGTGCGCGCCTATGTCCTCGACAAGTGGGACCTGGAGCTCGGCGCCGGCCTCGGCCCGCTGAAGGGCAAGGTCTGGCGCATCGGCCTGATGGGCGCCTCGGCCACCCCCTGGCACGTCCGCCTGTGCCTCAACGCGCTTTCCGAAGCCCTGGCCGCCCAGGGCTACAAGGCCGACGGCGCAGCCGCTCTGGCCGCCGCCGAGGCGAAACTCGCCTAGAGCCCTTTAGGGTTTGGTGGAACACCAAACCCGTTGAAAAGGGCTCTAAATCAAGCCCGTAGAGCGCGTTCGGGCGGGCGAACCGCTTACACTTCGCCCTAACGCGCTCAAGCCCGAGCCAGCGGCAGCACCTCGACCACGTCCCCGGCGCTCAAGGCCGGGGCGTCCGCCGGCCGGCGCAGCAGGGCGTCGGCGGCGGCGAAGACCGTGACCAGCGAGGAGTCCTGGTCGCGATAGGGGCGCACCAGGAGTTCGCCCGCCTCGACCGACAGCCGCGCGCGCATCCAGTGTTCGCGCGGGCCGTTCGCCTTCATCGGCTCGGCCAGTTTCGCGCTGGTCATCGGCAGGTTTTCGCCCCCGCCCTGCATCTTCATGACGATGGGGCGCAGGAACAGCTCGGCGCAGACGAAGGCCGAGGCCGGATTGCCCGGCAGGCCCAGCATCCGCCGCCCGTCGGCCAGCACTCCGAAGAAGGTCGGCTTGCCCGGCCGCACCTTCACACTCGCGACCTTCAGCGACAGGCCCAGCGCCTCGCCCGCCGCGCGCACCAGGTCGTGGTCGCCGACCGAGGCGCCGCCGACCGTGACGATCAGGTCGGCCTCGGCGCCGCGCAGGGCCTCGATCACCGCCTCCAGTTCGTCGCGGACGGGTTTCAGCTTGGCGGCCTGGCCGCCCCAGCCCTCGACCATGGCGGCCAGGGCCGGCGCGCCGGAATCGTAGATCTGGTAGGGGCCCGGCGCGGCCGGCGCCTCGATGATCTCCTCGCCGGTCGAGACGATCGCCACCCGGGGCAGGGCATGGACCGCGATCTCGGCGCGGCCGGCCGACGCCGCCAGGGACAACCGCCACGGATCGATGCGGGTTCCGGCGCTCAGCAGGCTTGCGCCGGCCCGGAAGTCGCCGCCGCGCGGCCGCACGCTGTCGCCGGCTGGGGAAGCCGGGACGGTGACGCGATCGCCCTCGCGCTGCGCATCCTCCTGGATGACGATGGTGTCGGCGCCGGCGGGGATCGCCGCGCCGGTGAAGATGCGCACCGCCTGGCCGGGGCCGACCTCGCCTTCGTAGCCGTGCCCGGCGGCGCTCTCGCCGACGATGGCCAGGGTTCCGGGCGCATCGGCGCTGCGCAGGGCCCAGCCGTCCATGGCCGAGGCGTCGAAGGGCGGCTGGTCGCGCGCGGCCGTCACATCCTCGGCCAGCACCCGGCCGACGGAGGCGCGCAGGGCGACGCGTTCGGCGGGCAGGGCCGAGATTTCCGCCAGCATCCGCGCGCGGGCGTCGTCGACGCCGAGCAGTCTCAGGTCGCTCACGGTCGCACCCAGTCGCCGGACTTGCCGCCGCTCTTGGTCAGCAGGCGGACGGTTTCGATGGTCATGCCTTTGTCGGCGGCCTTCAGCATGTCGTAGACGGTCAGGCAGGCGACCGAGACGGCGGTCAGGGCCTCCATCTCCACCCCGGTCTGGCCAGTGGTCTTGGCCCGCGCGGTGACGCAAAGCCCGCCCTCGCCCGGCGTCACCCGCACCTCGACCTTGCTGAGGGCCAGGGGGTGGCAGAGCGGGATCAGTTCGCTGGTCTTCTTGGCGGCCATGATGCCGGCGATCTCCGCGGTCGCCCGCACGTCGCCCTTCTTCGCATCGCCCGACAGCGCCAGGGCCAGCGTGGCGCCGTCCATCCGCACGAAGCCCTCGGCGGTCGCCTCGCGCGTGGTGGCGGCCTTGTCGGACACGTCGACCATGTGCGCGCGGCCGGTCTCGTCGATGTGGGTCAGCTTGCTCACGGCTATTTTTCAAGCAGCCGGGGCATGAGTTCGACCATGTTGCAGGGGCCATGGCGGCTGTCGAGCTGGGCGGAGATCACCTTGTCCCAGCCGTCCTTCACCGCCCCGTTCGAGCCGGGCAGGCAGAAGACGAACACGCCATCGACAATGCCGGCGACAGCCCGGCTCTGCAGAGTCGAGAGCCCCACCGACTGGAAGCTGACCAGGTGGAAGATCACCGAAAAGCCGTCGAGTTTCTTGTCGAACAATGGCTCGACCGCCTCGGGCGTCACGTCGCGGCCGGTGATGCCGGTGCCGCCGGTGGTGACGATCACGTCGACGGATCGCGAAGCGACCCAGGCTTTGATCTGCTCGCGGATCTGCGCGATGTCGTCCTTGACGATGCTGCGGTCGGCCAGCTCGTGCCCCGCCGCCTCGATCCGCTCGGCCAGGACCAGGCCGGAGGTGTCGCTCTCCTCGTCGCGGGTGTCGGAGATGGTCAGCACCGCGATACGCACCGGCTTGATCGCCTGGCTCTCGTCGATGCGGCCGCCGGGGGTGAGGGCGTTCATGGCTTGGTCGTCTCCCATCGGGCGATGTCGGCGTGGTCCTGGTCGCGCGGCTCGATCCAGCGCGAGCCGTCCGGGCCGGTCTCCTTCTTCCAGAAGGGGGCTCGGCTCTTCAAGTAGTCCATCAGGTAGTCGCAGGCCTCGAAGGCGGCGCGGCGGTGCGATGCGGCGGTGGCGACGAAGACGATGGCCTCGCCCGGCGCGATCTTGCCGATGCGGTGGACGATGTGGAAATCGTCCAGGGCGAAGCGCGCCGCCGCTTCGGTCGCGATCTGGCCGATGGCCGCCTCTGTGAAGCCGGGATAGGCCTCCAGCTCCAGGATGCGCGTCGCGCCCTGCTCGGCGCGGGCCAGGCCCGTGAAGGTGGCGATGGCGCCGGTCTCGCTGCGGCCTTTCGCAAAGGCGCTCAGCAGGTCGCCGGGTTCGAAGGGCTGGTCGGTGAGCGCGATCATCCGCCGCTCATCGGCGGCAGGAACGCGACCTCGGAGCGGGCCGACAGGGCCGCGTCGCCGCGCAGGATCGCCTGGTCCACGGCGACCTGCACGCCGGGTCCGCCCAGCGCCTGGGCCAGGGCGTCGTCCTCGCCCGACAGCAGCGCGCGCAGGGCGGAGATGGAGGGGGCCTCCACCTGCCGTTCGCGCCAGCCGGCGACGTCGGCCAGCCGGCCGAAAAGCAGCACGCGCGCCATGGCTCTAGCCCCCGGTGGTCGACATGTGGCGGGCCACCGCCGGGGCGGCGGCGCGCTCGATGCGGAAATCGTGCCCCTGGGGTTTGGCGTCCACGGCCAGGCGGATGGCGTGGGCCAGGTCCGCATCGCTCGCCCCGGCGCGGATCACCGCGCGCAGGTCGCTGGCGTCGTCGCGCCCCAGGCAGGTGTGCAACGTGCCGGTGCAGGTCAGCCGTACACGGTTGCAGCTCTCGCAGAAATTATGGCTGAGCGGGGTGATGAACCCCAGCCGCCCGCCCGTCTCCTCGACCCGCACATAGCGGGCCGGGCCGCCGGTGCGGTGGGCGATGTCGGTCAGGGTCCAGAAGCTTTCGAGCTGCGCGCGCACATCCTTCAGCGACAGGAACTGGTCGGTGCGGTCGACCTCGATCTCGCCCAGCGGCATGGCCTCGATCAGGGTCATGTCGCAGCTGCGCCGGTGCGCCCAGGCGATCAGCTCGGGCAGTTCGGCGGCGTTGTCGTCCTTCAGGGCCACTGCGTTGATCTTGACCGCCAGGCCCGCGGCCTGGGCCGCCTCGATCCCCCCGATCACCTTGGCGAGGTCGCCCCCGCGGGTCAGGCGGCGGAACCGGGCCGGGTCGAGGGTGTCCATGGAGACATTGACCCGCCGCACCCCATGCCGGGCCAGCTCGCCGGCGAACTGCGCCAGCCGCGTGCCGTTGGTGGTCAGGGTCAGCTCGTCCAGCGCGCCGGACCGCAAGTGCCGCGACAGGCGCTTGATCAGGTCCATCATGCCCTTGCGGACCAGCGGCTCGCCCCCGGTCAGCCGCAGCTTGCGCACGCCCAGCCCCACGAAGGCCGAGGCGATGCGGTCCAGCTCCTCCAGCGTCAGCACCTCGGCCTTGGGCAGGAAGGTCATGTGCTCGGCCATGCAGTAGACGCAGCGCAGGTCGCAACGGTCGGTGACCGAGACGCGCAGATAGCTCACAGTCCGGCCGAACCCGTCGATCAGCGGGCGAACCTCTTGCGGCGATGTGGCGTCATAGGGCGTCATGTCACGGCTAACATAGAGAGGAACGGCGATTGGCGACAGGGGCGGACGCATTCGAGGCCATCGTCCTGGCGGCGGGGTCGGGCAGCCGCTTCGGCGGCGGCAAGCTGCTGGCGCGGTGGGGCGATGGCGTGCTGCTGGACGGCGCATTGGCCGCAGCCTTCGCCGCCCCGGTCTCGCGGGTGAGCCTGGTCACGGGCGCGCAGGCGAAGGCGGTGGAGGCCGCCGCGCGCGCCTTCGCCGTGCGGTCGGGGCAGGCCGGCCGGCTGCATGTGGTTCACGCCGAGGACCACGCGGAAGGCATGGGCGCCTCGCTGCGCCGCGCGGCCCTGGACCTGCAGGCCGATTGCGCGGGGGCGTTCGTCTTCCTCGGCGATATGCCGCGCATATCCCCGGCGGTGTTGGCGCCCCTGGCCGAGGCTGTGCGGGCCGGCGCACCAGCCGCCGCGCCGGTGTTCGAGGGGCGGCGCGGCCATCCGGCCCTGATCGGCGCGGGCCTGCTGCCGCAGCTTGAGAGCCTTCGCGGCGACGCCGGCGCACGGGCGATCCTCAAGGAGCTCGGGCCGCGCCTGGCCCTCGTGGAGGCGCCCGATGACGGCGTGCTGTTCGATGTCGACACGCCAGGCGACCTCGACGCCGGGCGTTACCGGTAGTAATATTTCCTACCCATGAGGAGGCCCGCCATGTCGAAGGTCGAGAAGGTTTCCATCGCCCTGACGCCCGAATTGATGGACGCCGTACGCGTGGCCGTCGAGTCCGGCGACTACGCCTCCACGAGCGAGGCCATCCGCGAAGCCGTGCGCGATTGGAACCGCCGGCGGGAGGAACGCGCCGCCAAGCTCGCCGACCTGCGCGCCGCGATCCAGGCCGGGATCGACAGCGGGCCGGCGCCGCGTCATCGAACCGCCGAGGAGATCATCGCCGACGGCCGGCGTCGGCTGGCGGGTCAGGGCTGATCTTTGGCGGGTCAAGTGACGCGCAGCCGAGAGGCTGACGAAGACCTCACGGAGATCTGGGTCCGCATTGCGGCCGACAATCCGGCGGCGGCCGATCGGATGATCCATGCGTTGCTTGACGCGGAAGTCCGCCTGGCCGCGTTTCCGAACACCGGCCGGCCGCGGGACGACCTCCGTCCAGCCCTGCGCAGCCGTGCCGTTGGCTCCTACGTCATCTTCTATCGGGCGATGGAGGCGGGAATCTTCGTCATCCGTATCCTCCACGGCGCGCGCGACATCGACGACCTCCTAAGAGTCCATACCTCCTAGGCGCTCTTCATCAGCGGCTGGCTGAAGCTTGGCTGGCCGGTGATCGCCAGCAGGGCGTTGGCCACCGCCGGGCCGACGACCGGCGTGCCCGGTTCGCCGATGCCGCTGGGCGGGTTGGCCGAGGGTACGATGTAGGTCTCGACGGTCGGCGCTTCGGAATTGCGCAGCACGCGGTAGGTGTCGAAGTTGGTCTGTTCGACCATCCCATCCTTCAGGGTCACCTGGCCGAACAGCGCCGCCGACAGCCCATAGCAGGTTCCGCCCTCCATCTGGGCGGCGATCTGGTCGGGCGAGATCGCCACGCCGCAATCGACCGCCGTCACCACCCGGCCGACCTTGGAGACCCCGTCTTCCAGCTTCACCTCGGCGATCTGGGCCACCACCGAGCCGAAGCTCTCGTGCACCGCCACGCCGCGGGTCCAGCCGGCCGGCGCCGGGGTTCCCCATCCGGCCTTTTGCGCGGCAAGGTCCAGCACCGCCAGGTGCCGCTTGGCGCCGGCCTTGGCGTAGAGCGCGCGACGGTAGTCCACCGGGTCCTTGCCGGCCTTGCGGGCCAGTTGCTCGATGGTGTGCTCCATCACGAAGGCGGTGTGGGTCGCGCCCACCGAGCGCCACCACAGCACCGGCACCGGGGAGTCGGGCAACACCATCTGCGCATCGACGATGGGCGTCGCCTTCAGATAGGGCGAGCCCAACGCGCCCTCGACCGCGGTCTCGTCCAGCTTCGGCTGGCCCATGGGCGAGCCCTTCATCAGGCTCTGGGTGACGACCCGATGGCGCCAACTGGCCGGATAGCCCTCGGCGTCCAACGTCACCTTCACAGCATGATGGGTCAGCGGCCGGAAATAGCCGGCGGCCATGTCGTCCTCGCGCGTCCAGACCAGCTTCACCGGCCGGCCGCCGCCGACCTTCTTGGCGATGTGCACGCACTCGGCCGCATAGTCGGACTGGAAGTTGGCCCGCCGCCCGAACGAGCCGCCGGCGAACAGGGTCTCGATCTCCACCGCGCCCGGCAGCATGCCGACGATCTTGGCGGTGTTGAGCTGGTCGATGGTCGGGATCTGCGATCCGAAGGTCAGCTTGGCCTTGCCGCCGCCGATCTCGGCCACGCAGTTCATCGGCTCCATGGCTGCGTGCGCCAGGTAGGGGAAGTCGTAGGCGACCTCCAGGGCCTCGCCCTTGGCCTCCCCGATGTCCCCCCGGGTCTCGAAGGCTTGCCACTTGGCCTTGCCCTGCGGCTGCGCCTTGCCCGAGGCCAGGTCCTTGTAGCTGGCCAGGATCGCGTCGGAGGAGCGCGTCTCGGCCTTATCCTCGTTCCAGCTCGCCTTGACCGCCTCGCGGCCGAGCTTGGCCGACCAGGTGTCCTGGGCGACCACCGCCACGCCGCTGGGGATTTCGAACACGTCGACCACGCCCGGAACCTTGCGGGCCTCGGCGGCGTCGAACGAGGCGAGCTTGGCCCCGAACCGCGGGGCGTGCAGCACCATGGCGGTCAGCATGTCCGGCAGGTGGACGTCCTGGGTGTAGAGCGCCGTCCCGGTCGACTTGGCGGCCGAATCCTTGCGCCGCACGCGGTCCGTGCCGATCAGGGTGAAGGTCTTGGGGTCCTTCAGGGTCGGCGTCTCGGGCGGCGTCGCCTTGGCCGCGTCGGCCAGCAGGTCGGCGAAGGTCGCCGACTTGCCCGAGGCGTGGCTGACCACGCTGTCCTTCACCGCGATCTCGCCGGCCGGGACGCTCCAGCGCTCGGCTGCGGCCTCGACGAACATCGCGCGGGCCGCTGCGCCCGCCTTGCGCAGTTGCTCCCAGCTATTGGAGATGGCCGTCGAGCCGCCGGTGCCCTGGGCGCCCATGCCGAGATTGGCGTAGACCTTGGCGATCGCCGGGGCCTGTTCGACCTTCACCTTCGACCAGTCGGCGTCCAACTCCTCGGCGACGATGGCCGCCAGGCCCGCATGGTTGCCCTGGCCGAGCTCGACGTGCTTGGAGATGACGGTGACCGCCCCGTCCTCCCCGATCTTGATGAACGGGCCGAAGGCGCCGAAGTCGGTCTTGGCGCCGATGGAGAGCAGGTCGGTCGGCGAACAGGCGCCGACCACCAGGGCGCCGCCGACCACGGCCGCGCCGATCACCACGTCGCGCCGCGTCGCGCTGGAAATGTCCGAAGGCTTCACAGGGGCGTTCATGGGCGGTCCTCCGTTCAGGCCTTGGCGGCGGCGGGCGCCATGCCGGCCGCGTCCTTGATCGCCGCGCGCACGCGCTGATAGGTCCCACAGCGGCAGATGTTGCCGTCCATGGCCCCGTCGATGTCGGCGTCGCTGGGCTTGGGGGTGGCGGCCAGCAGCGCCACCGCCGACATGATCTGGCCCGACTGGCAGTAGCCGCACTGGGCGACGTCGTGCTTGATCCAGGCGACCTGCACCGGATGCGTCCCGCCCAGGCCTTCGATGGTGGTGATCTTGGCCGCGCCGACCGCCTCGACCGGTGTCACGCAAGCGCGGATCGGCTGGCCGTCCATCAGCACCGTGCAGGCGCCGCACTGGGCCATGCCGCAGCCGAACTTCGTCCCGGTCAGCTTGAGCTCGTCGCGCAGCACCCACAGCAAGGGCGTGTCGGGAGCCGCCTTCACGGCCAGGGGCTTGCCGTTGACGTCCAGGGTCGTGGCCATGAGGGTCCCTCCCGCATCATGTGAGCGTTCGCTCATCCTAACGGTGTTCAGGCAGGCTGGTAAAGTGGCTGCGTGGCGCGCCGAACCATGGTTAGGCTAGGGGCTCGCGTCGCCTTGCGAGACCCTCGACCCCAAGCCTGGAAACCCCTTGGACGCATTTCCCGCCTTTTTCCCCTTGAGCGGCCGCAAGGTGGTCGTGGCCGGTGAGGGCGAGGCGGTGCAGGCCAAGCTGCGGCTGCTGGATGGTTCTCCGGCGCAGGTGGTGCGGCTGACCGGCCCGGCGGCGGGCGATCCGGCCGCCTATGCGGGCGCGATCCTGGCCTTCGTCGCCAGCGCGGACGAGGCCTTCGCGACCGCCGCCGCCGCCGCCGCGCGCGCGGCGCACGTGCCGGTCAATGTCGTGGACCGGCCGCAGCTTTGCGACTTCACCACCCCGGCGGTGATCGACCGCGGCGAGGTGGTGGCCGCCATCGGCACCGGCGGCGCCTCGCCCATGCTGGCCACCCTGCTACGCCACGATATCGAACAGCGCGTGCCGGAAGGGGCCGGGCGGGTCGCGGCCCTGTTCCGGCGGATGCAGGACGAGGTGCGCGCCGCCTTGCCCGACCTGCCGCGCCGCCGCGCCTTCTTGCGCCGAGCCTTGAGCGGGCCGGCCGCCGCGGCCGCCCAGGCCGGCGAGATGGAGGCCGCCGTCGCCTTGCTGCGCCAGGCGCTGGCCGACGGCGGCGCGGCGGCGGGGCAAGTGGCCTTCCTGCCGGCCGGCGGTCCGGTCGATCTCCTCACCCTGCGCGCCGTGCGCGCCCTGGCCGCGGCCGACGTGCTTGCGCCCGATCCCGGCGTGGCGGCGGACCTGCTGGATCTGGCGCGCCGCGACGCCGAACGCATCGCGCCCGAGGCGGCAGCGCAGGCGGCCCTGGGCGGGCTGTCCGTGGTCCGCATGACCCTCGGCGCGCCGGACGGCGCCGAGCAGCAGGCGCTGGCCAAGGCCGGCGTCGCGGTGGACGTCCTGCCGGTCGCCGCCCCGTGAGCGCGTTGACCCCCGACGACCTGCAGGCGGTGCTGCTGTCGCTGAGGGTGGCCCTGGCGGCGATCGTCGTCGGCCTGCCCATCGCCGTGGCGGTGGCGGTGGCCCAGGCGCGGGGCCGCTTCGCCGCGCGGGTGGTGCTCGACGCCCTGGTCACCCTGCCGCTGGTGCTGCCGCCGGTGGCGACGGGCTTCTTCCTGCTCCTGCTGCTCGGGCGTCGGGGGCTGGTGGGGGCGTGGCTGGAGACGGTCGGGATCGTCTTCGCCTTCGACTGGACCGGCGCGGCCCTGGCCGCCGGGGTCATGGCCTTTCCGCTGATGGTGCGGCCGATCCGCCTGGCCATCGAGGCGACCGACCGCGAGGTGGACGAGGTCGCCCGCACCCTGGGCGCCGGGCCGCTGACCCGCTTCTTCCGCATCACCCTGCCGCTGGCCGCCCCTGGCGTGGCGGCCGGCGCGATCCTCGGTTTCGCCAAGGCGGTGGGCGAGTTCGGCGCCACCATCACCTTCGTCGCCGCCATCCCGGGCGAGACCCTGACCTTGCCCTCGGCGATCTATGCGGCGACCCAGTCGCCGGGCGCGGAGGCGCGCGCCGTCGCCCTCTGCGCGGTGGCCGCCGCCATCGCCGTCGTCGCGGTGCTGGCCTCCGACGCCGCCGGCCGCTGGGCCGCCCGCGCCGCCCGCGGCGAGAAGGGGTAATTACCCGGGTAATATTGACTCGATAATTTACCCGGATAAAAGGGGCGACCCGTCAGAAGGAGCGCCGCGATGCCGCCTGTCATTCCCGTATCGGCGCAAGCGGCGCTGACGCGCGCCCTGCGCACGACCTTCGGCGTCGAGGCGTCAGATTCCGTGGTCCGGCTGTCCGGGGGGCTCTCGGGGGCCCATGTGCTTCGTATCCGCGTGGGCGGCGCGCCCTACATCCTGAGGCTCGAAGCCGAGCGCGACGGTTTCCGGGACCCGGCCCGCGCCTATGCCTGCATGCGGATCGCCGCCGCCGGCCTGATCGCGCCGCGCCTGCGTTACGCCGACGCCGACCAAGGTCTGGCGATCATGGAATATGTCGAGGAACGTCCGCTCGCCCTCGACTACGCCGGCCCGCGGGAGGACCTGATCGTCGAGGCGGTGCAGACCGTGCGCGCCCTGCACGAAGGTCCGCCTTTCCCGCCGCTGGTCGACTATCTCGACGGCATGGACGCCCTGGCGGAAACCTTCCAGGCGCGGGGCCTGGTCGCGCCCGCGGCGATGGCTAAGCTGCTGGCCCTCTATCGCCGGCTTCGCTCGGCCTATCGAACTGCGCCGGACGACCTGGTCGCCAGCCACAACGACCTCAATCCGCGCAACATCCTCTATGACGGCCGGCGGCTGTGGTTCGTGGACTGGGAGTCTGCCTTCCTCGCCGACCGCTTCGTCGACCTGTCGTGCCTGGCCAATCTCTTCGCCGATACGCCGTCGCGGGAAGAACTGCTGCTGGCGACCTATTTCGGCCGGGTCGAGGAGACCCACCGCGCGCGGCTCTATCTGATGCGCCAGGTGAACCACCTGTTCTATGGTCTGGTCATGGCCAACGCCGTCGCGCCGCGCCCGCCGGCCGAGACCCTGGACGGCCCCGCCCTGGGCGAGCTGCATGAGGCGCTCGCGCTGGGCGAGCCGGTGCTCGACACCGACGATGGCCGCTTCGCCTATGTCCGCGCCCGCCTGACCGCTGCGCTGGAGGGTCTGCGCGCGCCGCGTTTCGAGGCGGCGCTGGCGGAGCTTACAGATCCAACGGCCGCCCCTTCGTCTCGGGCAGCAGCAACAGGCAGGTGACCACCGACAGCGCCGTGAAGGCGACGGGATACCAGAGGCCGGCGTAGATGTTCCCCGTCGCCGCCACGATGGCGAAGGCGGTGAAGGGCACGAAGCCGCCGATCCAGCCGGTGCCGATGTGATAGGGCAGGGACATGGCGGTGTAGCGGATGCGGGTCGGGAACAGCTCCACCAGGCAGGCGGCGATCGGGCCGTAGAGCGCGGTGGCGGCGATCACGAAGATCATCAGCACGCCGAACGCGCCGGCCAGGTTCATGCGCGCCGGGTCGGCCGCGGCCGGATAGCCGGCGGCGGCCAGGGCGGCCTTGATCTCCCCGTCGACCTTGGCCTTCACCGCCTTGGCCGCATCGGCGGTCAGGCCCTTGGCGCCTTCGGCTGCGACGACGGCCGAACCGACCCGCACCTGGGCCGGCGCGCCGGCGGCGCCGACCTCGTTGGAATAGGACACCCCGGCGCTGGCCAGCGCGCTCTTGGCGATGTCGCAGGACGAGACGAAGGCCGCCTTGCCGACCGGGTCGAACTGCAGCGAGCAGTCGGCGGGGTCGGCGACCACCACCACCGGCACGCGCGCCTCGGCCTCGGCCAGGGCCGGGTTCAGCGTCTTGGCCAGCATGTGGAAGCCGGGGAAGTAGGCGACCAGCATCAGGGTCATGCCCAACAGCATCACCGGCTTGCGGCCGATCTTGTCCGACAGCCAGCCGAAGACGACGTAGCCGATGGCGCTGACCGCGGTGGCCGACAGCATCAGGAGATTGATGGTCTCGGGCGCGACCTTCAGGAACCGCTCGATGAGGGTCTGGACGTAGAAGAAGGCCGTGTACCAGACCGCCCCCTGGGCCGACATGATCGCCGCCAGGGCCACCAGTACGATCTTCAGGTTCTTCCACTGGCCGAAGGCCTCGGCGTAGGGCGCCTTCGAGGCGGTGCCCTCGGCCTTCATCTTGGCGAAGGCCGGGCTTTCCGATAGCTTCAGCCGCATCCAGATCGAGATCGCCAGCAGTCCGGCCGAGACCAGGAACGGGATGCGCCAGCCCCAGGCGTCGAAGGCTTCCGGCCCGAACGCCGCCCCGACGACCAGCCGGCTGGCCAGGATCACCATCAGCGCGCCCAGCAGGCCGAACGCCGCGGAGGTCTGCACCCAGCCGGTCGCCCAGCCGCGGCGATCGGCTGGCGCATGCTCGGCTACATAGATCGCCGCCCCGCCATATTCTCCGCCCAGGGCGAACCCCTGGATGATCCGCATCAGCACCAGAAGCGCCGGGGCCAGCAGCCCGACCTGGGCGTAGGTCGGCAGCAGGCCGATGGCGAAGGTCGCCCCGCCCATCAGCACCACGGTCACCAGGAAGGCGCCCTTGCGTCCGGCCCGGTCGCCGATCCGCCCGAACACCAGCGCGCCCAGCGGGCGGAACAGGAAGCCGGCGCCGAACAGCGCCAGGGCGGCGATGTAGCCGGCCGTCTCGGGCAGGCCGGAGAAGAAGGTCTTGGAGATGACCTGGGTCAGGCTGCCGAAGACGAAGAAGTCGTACCACTCGAACGCGGTTCCGGCTGCCGAAGCCGTCACCACGGTGCGCAAGGACGCAGGTTTCTTGCCAGCCGGCGTCTCTACGGCGACTTCCGCCATTCTCGTCTCCCCCCAAGTCGGAAGAAGGTCTAACGCGGCGAACGGCGTTGTGGGAAGAGGGCCATAATTCCTCCCCCGCTGGGGCAGGGCAATCGCATATGGCGCGGATAAGCGGCGGCAGCCCACTCGCATGTCATCCCGGAAAGCGCGCAGCGCTTGTCCGGGACCTATGAACACCAGATGGAGC
>NZ_JAYRST010000052.1:0-21443 GCF_041920015.1 Phenylobacterium sp. | reverse complement strand
GACGAGCGATCCATCGAGACCGTCTGGCGGCGCATCGGCGATCTGCTCAATCTGTTCAGCCCCACCGAGTGCGCAAACTACCTTCGCCACGCCGGCTATGCTTCAATCTAAACCAAGCAGGCTCTAGGCCGGGCCCCATGGACACCGGATAGATCGCGTCTCGACCTTCGGACTCAGCGGCGAATGGATCCCGGTCTTCGGCTACGCCGAAACCGGGACGACAAGGATGGTAGGCGCTGGCCCCCTCAGTAGAGGTCGGTGCGGTAGTTCGCTTCCAGGCCCTTGGCGATCAGGCCGCGATTGACCGCCAGCCGCAGCATGGTCGCCTGGGCGCCGCGCGCTTTGTTCAGCTTCAGATGGGCGACCAGGACCGCGGCCGGGTCGATGTCGTTGGCGGCCGGCGCGCCCGCCCAGACCGCCGCGCGGGCCAGGGCCTCGCTGGGCGCCAGGCTTGCGGAGAGGTCCTCGACCACCGTGGCCATGGCCGGCGTCTTGCCCTCGACCACGAAGCTTTCCCGCACCGCCTCGTTATGGGTCAGCACGGCGCGGCCGAACAGTTTTGCGACCGCCTGGGCGCCCGGGACCAGGCACAGCACCGCCACGCGCGATTGTTCGATGATGTTGCGATAGCCGAAGGCCAGCCGGTTGCCCGGCCGCTCGGCCAGGGTCGCGTGGCCGCCCTCCACACGGATCAGCCGCCCGGCCGGATCGCCCTTGGGACTGATGTCGACGCGGCCTTCGCTGTCCATGGTGGCCAGGGCCAGGAACCGCGAAGCGTCGACAAAGGCGTTCGCCTCGCCCGGCGGCTCGGCTGCGGCCGGCGTCCAGAAGTCGGAGCGGATCAGCGCCTTGGCGCAGTGGATGAAGCATTCCTCCACCGCGATCTCGAGCGCGCCGTCCGCCACGCGGCGCACGCGACCGTTGGCGCGCAGCGTCTCGCCGATCCCCGGGATCAGGAAGAGGACGCCCGCGCCTTGCCCCGCCTCGACCTCGCCCAGCGGATCCACGGCGGCCAGCGGCACGCTGAGCGTCGTCTCGTCCACCACGCGCGCAAAGCCCGGAGACCCGCCGGCGACCGCCACGCGCGGTCCGTCCGGCCCGCCGGCCGCGACGAAGCCCAGCGGCGCGGCGGCGATCCACCGGGCCGCCTCGGCGTCCAGGTGGTCGATGATCTTCATCTTGATCGGCAGGCCGGCGGCGCCGACGCAGGCCTCAAGCTCGGGGATGGTCGAGATGACGTCGTTCATCGGCAGGCTCCGGCTTTCCCGACCGCAGCCTGCCTGAAGTGATAATCACTCGCAACTGCGATTATCGACCCTTGAACGCCGGCGAGCGCTTTTCGAGGAAGGCGCGGCGGGCCTCCTTGCCGTCCTCGCTGCCGAAGGCGCGCATGATGTTGGAGACCTCGTAGCGGAGCTGCTGCTCCATGTCGGTCGACTCGTAGGACTTGACGATGCCCCGCTTGAGCAGGCGCAGGGTGATCGGCGACCAAGCGCAGAGCTGCTCGGCGTATTCGGCCAGCCGGGCCTCGAAATCGGCGTCGGCCACCGCTTCGCCGGCCATGCCCCATTCGACCGCCTCCTGGCCGGTCAGGGTGCGGTTCTCCATCATGAAGCGCATGGCGCGCTCATAGCCCATGGCTTGCGGCAGGGTGATGGTGAGGCCGGCGTCGGGCGAACCGCCGATGCGGGTGTAGCCGGCCATCAGCCGGGCGCTGTGGGCGATCAGACGCACGTCCGTCGCCATGGCCAAGCCCAGGCCCGCCCCCACCGCCACGCCGTTGATCCCGCCGACCACCGGCTTGTCGCAGCGCTTGCGCAGGGCCAGCACGAAGTTCCCGACCCAGCCGATGTCGTCGAGCTGGGCGGTCATCGGCGTGCCGGGGTGATAGGGGTCGGACCCCGAAAGATCGAGGCCCGCGCAGAAGGCGTCGCCCGAGCCGGTCAGGGCCACGACCCAGACATTGTCGTCGCGCGCGGCCGCATCCACCGCCTCCACCACGCCCCAGGCCAGGGCCTGGCTCAGCGCATTCTTCTTCTCCGGCCGGTTCAGGCGGATGGTGCGGACATGGCCCGCATCGGAAACCTCGACTAGCTTGCCCATGGCGATCCCCTCGGTTCTTGGCTTTGGGCCACAATGGACGGGCCGGCGCGAGGACGCCAGACGGAAGGAAGAGGCCATGACCGATCAGCCGCTGCACGACGAGGCGACGCTCGCCTTCTACGACCGCGAGGCCGCCGCCTATGCGGCGCGCAAGGATGCGGCCGGGCCGCACCTGGCGCCGTTCCTCGCCAAGCTGGCGCCGGGGGCGAAGATCCTGGAACTCGGCTGCGGCGGCGGGCAGGACGCGGCCGCCATGATCGCCGCCGGCTTCGACGTGACGCCCACCGACGGCTCCGCGGGCCTGGCCCGCCAGGCCGAGCAGCGCATCGGCCGGCCGGTGCGGCTGATGCGGTTCGAGGAACTGGACGAGACCGAGGCTTATGACGCGGTCTGGGCCAACGCCTGCCTGCTGCACGTGCCGGAGGCGGGGCTCGGCGACGTCCTGCGCCGCATCTATCGCGCCCTGAAGCCTGGCGGTCGGTTCTACGCCGGGTTCAAGGCCGGCGACGGCGGCGCCCGCGACAGCCTGGGCCGCTACTACAACTTTCCCGACGAGACGCGCCTGCGGGCCGCCTATGCCGGCGCCGGTCCCTGGCGCGAGATCGAGCTGCGCCACGGCCAGGGCGGCGGCTTCGACGGCGTCATGCGCGAATGGCTGCACGTCGAGGCGGTGAAATGACCGCAAGTCTGTAAGGGCTTTTTCCTCCCCCATCGTGATGGGGGAGGAAATCCTCAGAAGCTCACCTGCACGCGATAGAGTCTTGAATAGACCCCGTCCCTGGCCAGCAACGCTTCGTGCGCGCCCTCCTCGACCACGCCGTCTTCGGTGAGGACCAGGATGCGGTCGGCGTGACGCACGGTCGACAGGCGGTGCGCGATGACCAGGGTCGTCCGCTGCCGGGCCAGATCGAGCACCGCCGCCTGGATCGCCCGCTCGCTCTCGTTGTCGAGCGCGCTGGTGGCCTCGTCGAAGATCAGGATCGGCGGGTCCTTCAGGAAGGCGCGGGCGATGGTCAGCCGCTGTTTCTGCCCGCCCGAGAGCTTCACCCCGCGCTGGCCGATGTCGGTGTCATAACCGTTCGGCAGGGCCATGATGAAGTCGTGGGCGTTGGCCGCCCGCGCCGCCGCCTCGATCTCCGCCGCCGTGGCGCCGGGGCGGCCATAGCGGAGGTTCTCGGCGATGTTGCCGGCGAACAGATAGACGTCCTGCTGCACCACGCCGACGTTGCGGCGCAGGCTTTCGAGTGTGAGGTCGCGCACGTCGATCCCGTCGATCCGCACCGCCCCGGCCGTGGCTTCGTAGAAGCGCGGGATGAGCGAGCAGAGCGTGCTCTTGCCCACCCCCGAGGGCCCCACCAGCGCCACGAACTCTCCAGGCCGGATGTCGAGCGACAGGTCGTGCAGCACCGGGGGGCCGTTCCGATAGCGGAAGCCGACGCCGGCGAAGCTGATCGCCCCCTTCGCCCGGCCGAGGTCGCGGGCCAGCGGGCGGTCGACGATCTCGGGATCGGTCTCCAGGATCTCCATCATCCGGGTGAAGCCGGTCCAGCCGAGGCGCCAGAGCCGCGCGAAGTTCGCCAGCCGCTGGACCGGATCGACCAGCACCCCCACGCAGAGCAGGAAGGTCAGCAGGTCCGGCACGGTCAGCGCCCCTTGCGCGGCCCTGAGCGCCCCGAACACGAGCACCACCAGGGTCAGGATCTGGCCGAAGGCCAGCGTCCCCACCGAGAACCATGCCTCGCTGCGGTAGCCAGCCCGCCGGCTGTCGAGGAAGGCGGCGTTCTCCGCCCCGAAGCGGCCGATCTCGATGGCTTCGTTGGCGAAGGACTTCACCACGCGGATGCCCGCCAGCGAGTCCTCCACCCGCTCGTTGATCGCCCCCACCTGCCGTCGGCTGGCGGCCAGGGCCAGGCCCATGCGGTGGTTGAAGTGCAGGGCGTAGGCCACGGCCGGCGGCGTCAGACCCAGGATCAGCAGGGCCAGCGGAACGTCCAGCATCATCAGGATCGCCACCGCGCCCACATATTTCAGCAGCGCGATGGCCAGGTCCTCGGGACCATGATGATAGAGCTCGCCCAGCATGTGCAGGTCGTTGGTGATCCGGCTCATGAGCTGGCCGGTGCGCTGATGGTCGTAGAAGCTGAAGGACAGCTTCTGGCAGTGCTCGAAGAGGTCCTGGCGCAGGGCGCCCTCCATCTTCGCCCCCATCATGTGGCCTTGATAGTCGACGAAGAGGGTAGCCACGATCTGCACGGCCAGCAGGCCGACCAGGACGGCGCCGACGATCCAGAGCTGGTGGAGGGCCTGGGCCGTGGCTCCCGCCCTGGCCAGCTCGCCTGTGACGAAGCGCGCCGCCAGCGGAAAGGCCAGCGCCGTCAGCGAGACGAGGACCGCGCAGCCGACATCGGCCGCGAGCAGCGGCAGGTGCGGGCGATAATAGGAAAGGAATTTGCGGACCCGCGTCCGCGCAAGTCGATCAGGTTCGGAAGCCGGCGGCCTCCGGAGCAGCATAGGCATGAAGCGTCATGTCCTGAATGTGAACGGGATCTCCTTTCGTCTGGGACATGAAGGTCTGCATGGGACGCTCCCCGAACTCGCTTGCGTGAGGCCTCGACTATGCGGCGCCCCGCGCAGATTGCAATCTTGCGCTGCGGGCGAATCGAAGGACAGGCTCGGCCATGGCCGATGAGCGACTCGAACACTGGCTGAAGGACGCGGCCGCGCCGTTTTCCGGGTGGGACTTCTCCTATCTGGACGGCCGTTTCGAGGAAGCCGAGCCGCCGTGGGACTATCCCACCCTTGCCCGGGACGCCGTTCAGCGCGCCTTCGCCATCCTGGATGTGGCGACCGGCGGCGGAGAGAGGTTCGCCGCCCTGGCGCCGTTTCCGGGCCAGGCGACGGCGGTCGAAGGGTTCGCGCCCAACATCCCCATCGCCAGGCGGCGGCTGGAGCCGCTGGGCGTACGGGTGTTCGAGGGTAATACGCAGTCGGGCATGCCGTTCGAGGACGGCGCGTTCGACCTGGTGCTCAACCGTCACGGCGGCTTTCGGGCCGCGGAGATGCACCGCATCCTGAAACCGGACGGCGTGTTCCTGACCCAGCAGGTCGGGGGCGATAATCTCGCCGACCTGACCGCCGTCTTCGGCGCCGAACTCCCCTATCCGGACAACACCCTGGCGCGGGTGCGAGCCGATCTCGCCGCCCTTGGGATGGAAATCCGCCACGCCGAGGAATGGCGCGGCCCGATCAAGTTCTTCGACGTCGGCGCCCTGGTCTATTTCCTCAAGGCGATCCCATGGGTCGTGCGGGACTTCGACGTCACGCGGCAGCTTGTCCCACTCCGGACGCTCCAGGCCCGGTTGGATGCAGGCCAGCCGCTCGCCTTCACCTACACCCGTTTCCTCATCGAGGCGGTGAAGGCCTGAGGCCTACTCCGCCGGGAGCTGGTTCTCCGACCGCTTGGCCAGCAGGTCGTCGAAGGCCGACCAGACGCCGTCGGCGCCGTGCCATTGGCCCTTGGTCGCGGCCTTGGAATATTCGGTTGAGCGAGCTTCGAAGAAGTTGGCGTGCTCGACGCCCGACAGCATCGACTGCAGCCAGGGCAGCGGGTTTTCCTTCACGCCGTAGACTTCCGGCAGGGCCAGTTGGCGCAGGCGCCAGTCGGCGATGAAGCGGATGTAGGACTTGATGTCGTCCGGGGTCATGCCCTGGACGTCGCCGGCCTCGAAGGCCAGGTCGATGAACTTGTCCTCCAGGCCGACCACGGTCTTGCAGCAGTCGACGATGTCGTCGGCCACCGACGCGGTGACGGCGCCGGTCTCCTTGTTGAAGGCATGATAGAGCTTAATGACGCCTTCGCAGTGCAGGCTCTCGTCGCGCACCGACCACGAGATGATCTGGCCCATGCCCTTCATCTTGTTGTGGCGCGGGAAGTTCATCAGCATCGCGAAGCTGGCGAACAGTTGCAGCCCCTCGGTGAAGCCCCCGAACATGGCCAGGGTGCGGGCGATGTCGGCGTGCGAGTCGACGCCGAACTGCTGCATATAGTCGTGCTTGTCGCGCATCGCCTGGTAGTCGAGGAACGCCGTGAACTCGGAATCGGGCATGCCGATCGTCTCGAGCAGCAGGGCGTAGGCGGCGATGTGGATCGTCTCCATGTTGGAGAACGCCGCCAGCATCATCTTCACCTCGGTGGGTTTGAAGACGCGGCTGTAGCGCTCCATGTAGTTATCGTTCACCTCGACGTCCGATTGGGTGAAGAACCGGAAGATCTGGGTGAGCAGGTTGCGCTCGCGGTCGTTGAGCTTGGCGGCCCAATCCTTGAGGTCCTCGCCCAGCGGCACCTCTTCGGGCATCCAGTGGACCTGCTGCTGCTTCTTCCAGAAGTCGTAGGCCCACGGATAGCGGAAGGGCTTGTAGGCGTAGGACGGTGTGAGCAGGCCAGGCAGGGTGGATTGCGCAGTCACGGCGGCGGCTTTCGAATCTGGAAATCGAATTGACGAGGCCAGTTAGCCACCTATCAGCGACAACATCTAGGGGTGAATTGGCCCTCCGCCCGCAAGATATTGTGAAACATGGGGACGAAGCATGGATAAGGAATATGTGGTCCACGGCGCGGCCGGGTCGGGTTCCGTGCCGGTCGAAGCGGCGCTGACGCTGCTGGGCCTGCCCTATCGGGTGGTCGAGAACGCGCCCTGGGAAAGCCGCGAAGCGGCCGACCGGATCGGTCAGGTGAACCGGCTTCGCCAGGTGCCGGCGGTGATCTTGCCGGGCGGCGAACTGATGACCGAGAGCGCGGCGATCCTGATCCACCTGGCCGACCGCCATCCGCAGGCGGGGCTGGCCCCGGCGCCCCACACGGCCGAGCGCGCCCAGTTCCTGCGCTGGATGGTCTACCTGCCGGCGGCGATCTATTCGATGTTCTGGGTGCGGGACGATCCCAGCCGCCTGGCCGCCGACCCGGCCGCCGAACAGGTCATCAGCCAGCGCACCGCCGAACGGATCGCCGACTGCTGGCGGATGATGGACGAGCAGGTGGAGCCTGCCGCCTACATCCTGGGCGATACGATGAGCGTGCTCGACCTCTATGTGACCGTGATGTCGCGCTGGACGCCGCGGCGGCGATGCTTCTACGAGGTCGCGCCGAAGATGGCCGCCGTGGTCCGCCGCGTCGACGCCGACCCGCGGCTGACCGCGTTCTGGGCGCAGCGCATGCCGTTCGGAGCCGGATGGGAGGGGTGAGCCCCCCGCGGCCCGGCGTCAGCCACGCCGCGCCGCCTCGATAGCGGCGACGTCGATCTTCGTCATGGTCATCATGGCCTCGAACACGCGCCGGGCCTCGTCGCCGCCGGCCGCCATCCCATCGGTCAGCGCACGCGGCGTGATCTGCCAGGAAACGCCCCACCGATCCTTGCACCAACCACAGGCGCTTTCCTGCCCGCCGTTACTCACGATGGCGTTCCAGTATCGGTCGGTTTCCGCCTGATCGTCGGTGGCGATCTGGAACGAGAAGGCTTCGTCATGCTGGAACGCCGGCCCGCCGTTCAGGCCGAGGCAGGGAACGCCCGCAACCGTGAATTCGACCGTCAGCACGTCGCCCGCCTTGCCGGACGGATAGTCGCTGGGCGCACGGCGAACGGCGCTCACCGCGCTGTCGGGGAAGGTCTCGGCGTAGAACCGGGCGGCGGCCTCGGCGTCCTTGTCGTACCAGAGGCAGATCGTGTTCTTCGCCACGGCATGTTCCCTTCACCTCGAGGCGGACGCTTGCGGAGAAGAACTGCGAGCGACCGCCGTTCGATCCGGCCCCTATTCCCTCGGCTTGATCGAGAACGAGAAGGCGACCACCGAGTCGTCCTTCGTCTCCTGGCCATAGATCATATGCTCGCCCTTCACCTCGCGATGGATGTAGCCGAGCGAGGTCTGCATCGCCCCCTTGCGCCAAGCCACGCCGACATGGGCGTCGCCGATCAGCGCGCTGGAGGCGTCGGTCGACCAGCCGTCGCGATCCCAGCCGGCGCGCTCGTTGCGCAGGATGTTCAGGCCCACCGCCCGGCCGCTGGCCGCGGCGAACAGATACCAGCGCCCCTGGTCGCCATAGGCGGACCCGTCGCGCACCCCCAGGTCGTGGAGGCGGCTGGCCACGGCCGCGTCGCGTTTCTGGCCGAGGGTCAGGGTGGCGCCGGCCTCGGCCTGGCCGCCGCTGCTGGCCACGCCGATGCCGGTATGCGGCGTCAGTTGGACGTCGTAGTCGCCGGCGTCGAAGCGCATAGGCGCCCAGTCGCGGGTGACGGCGATCTCATAGGCGTCGGCGTCGAACTGGGCCTTGGCCGGATCGCCGAAGATGTCGGCTGGGGTGCGCCCCGCCCCGCCCAGGCTGAGCCGCAGGGTGTCGACCGATCCCTTGGCCGTCTGGCGCAGCCTGGCGGTCTCGGTGCGCCAGCCGATCGGCCGTCCATCGGCGGTGAATTGCTGGCGGTCGGTGATGGCGGAGAAATCGTCCACGCCGGTGATCGACGCATGGCTCTTGGGCGCGTAGTCGGGCGCGAACGCCGCCTGGCGCAGCCGCTCGCCCTTGGTCGCGGGCGGCGTCTGCGCCTGCCCCGCCGTCACGGCGCCAAATGCGAAGGCGATGGCCCACCCAGCCAACAGCCTCATCTCGTACCTCCCAGGCCGCCTTTTTGCTCGTGCGGCTCCTAAAGCATCCTTCCACGAAGATGGAATGACGCAACCGGATTCTCCGTTCCCGGCGAGACCTCAAGATCAAGTGACGACGCGCCCCGCCCGCCATTGCGCCTTTCAGAATGCAGAAAGGGCGGCCCGATGGACCGCCCTTCCAAGAAGCTCCCGAGACGAGCCGCCTATTGGCAGGCCCTATTGGCAGGCTAGGCATTCCTCGTAGTCGGTGCGCTCGGACGGGGCGTCGATCACCATCGCCTCCGCCCCCTCGGCCCCGGCGTGCGCCGCACGCTGCACCGACTTGGAGCGCAGGTAGTAGAGCGACTTGCAGCCGCGCTCCCAGGCCTGCCAGTGCAGCATGTGCAGGTCCCACTTGTCGACGTCGCCAGGCAGGAAGACGTTGATCGACTGCGACTGACAGATGTCGGGCGTGCGGTCGGCGGCCAGTTCGATGACCCAGCGCTGGTCCAGCTCGAAGGCGGTCTTGAAGACGTCCTTCTCGTCCTGGCTCAGGAAGTCCAGGTGCTGGACCGAGCCCTCGTTCTCCAGGATCGAGTCCCAGATCTGCGAGGTGTTCTTGCCCTTCTCGTCCAGCAGGCGCTCCAGATAGGGGTTCTTCACCGCGAACGAGCCCGAAAGCGTCTTGTGGGTGTAGATGTTGGCCGGGATCGGCTCGATGCCCGCCGAGGTTCCACCGCAGATGATCGAGATCGAGGCGGTCGGGGCGATGGCCAGCTTGTGGCTGAAGCGCTCCATCACGCCCTTCTCGGCCGCGTCGGGGCAGGCGCCGCGCTCGACCGCCAGCTTGCGCGAGGCCGCGTCGCACTGGCGGCGCAGGTGCTTGAAGAGCCGCATGTTCCAGCTCTTGGCCAGAGCGCTCTCGAACGGCACGTTCTGCATCTGCAGGAAGGAGTGGAAGCCCATCAGGCCCAGCCCCACCGAGCGCTCGCGCTGGGCGGCGTAGACCGCGTTCTTCATTTCCGGCGGCGCGCTGCGGATGAAGTCTTCCAGCACGTTGTCGAGGAAGCGCATCACGTCCTCGATGAAGGTCGGGTGGTCGCGCCATTCCATGAACTTCTCGGCGTTGACCGAGGAGAGGCAGCAGACGGCGGTCCGCTCGCGGCCCAGGTGGTCGGTCCCGGTGTGGAGCATGATCTCCGAGCACAGGTTCGACTGGCGGACATTGAGGCCGAGGTCGCGCTGATGCTGCGGCATGGCGCGGTTCACGGTGTCGGAGAAGATCAGGTAGGGCTCGCCGGTCTGCAGGCGGATTTCCAGGATCTTCTGCCACAGGCTGCGCGCGTCGACCTCGCGCAGCACTTCGTTGGTCTTGGGCGAGCGCAGGCCGAAGGGACGGCCGTCGCGCACCGCCTCCATGAACTCGTCGGTGATGTTCAGGCCGTGGTGCAGGTTGAGCGACTTGCGGTTGAAGTCGCCGGACGCCTTGCGGATCTCGAGGAACTCCTCGATCTCCGGGTGGTGCACGTCGAGATAGACCGCCGCCGAGCCGCGGCGCAGCGAGCCCTGGCTGATCGCCAGGGTCAGGGAGTCCATCACCCGGATGAAGGGGATGATGCCGCTGGTCTGGCCCGCGCCCTTGACCTTTTCGCCGATGGAGCGGACCCCGCCCCAATAGGTGCCGATGCCGCCGCCGTTGGAAGCCAGGGCGACGTTCTCGTTCCAGACGCTCTGGATGCCTTCGAGCGAATCGCCGACCGCGTTCAGGAAGCAGGAGATCGGCAGGCCGCGGCCCGCCCCGCCGTTCGACAGCACCGGGGTCGCGGGCATGAACCAGAGGTTGGAGATGTAGTCGTAGACGCGCTGGGCGTGATCGGCGTCGTCGGCATAGGCCGTGGCCACGCGGGCGAACATGTCCTGATAGCTTTCGCCGGCCAGCAGGTAGCGGTCTTCCAGGGTGGTCTTGCCGAATTCAGTCAGCAGGGCGTCGCGCGTACGATCGACCTGGACCTTTCGGACGAGCTGGAGCGTAGGCCGCTCGGCCCGCTCGGGAGCCGCCTGGCTCGCTTCGGAAACCGCCCGCACCACCGCTTCGCCGCTGCTCATGCCCCAAAACCCATAACTATCAGGCGCTTCGAGCCCCCCGCCCGTCGTCGCCCTTAATCCGCTACATCTTGTGTCTCGCCGACTGCGTTACACCCACATATGGGGCATCAAGGCTAATGACTCGTCAACGGGTTCAGACGGTCATCCCCACGAGAATTTCGTTAACGCCTCATTTACCTTCTCCGCCAGGGCTTTGCGCGCTTGAGTTTTCCACAGACGGCCCGAAGCTCGGCAAGGCGTCTGCTCACGCGTATGTGAAAACGGGCGGCCGCAGAAGACGCGAGTCGTTCGCACTTGCCCACAGCCCCGCCGCCGCCTATCCACGCGCCGTCACTGGGGAGTAGCCGCCCGAATCTCCATCGGGGGGTCCGTCAACAGACTTGCCGAAGGCCCGCACGGCCCAAGGCATGGCGGATCCGGCAGCGTGAACCTGACCGCGTCGGCGGACAGGCGCTTGGCGAGACCTTTGGCTTTCGTGCGTCGACTCATGCGGGGTCGGCGGCGCGGAAAGCCATTGGTATGCCTCGACCCCGCCCGGACGCCTTTATTCATGGAAGCCTTCCTCGTCTCGACCGGGCTCGTGGCGATCGCCGAGATCGGCGACAAGACCCAGCTCCTGGCCCTGTTGCTGGCCGCGCGATTTCGCAGACCCGTTCCGATCATCGCCGGCATCCTGGTCGCGACGATCGCCAACCACGCCCTGGCCGCAGGGGTGGGCGTGGCGGCCGGGGCGTTCCTGCAAGGCCCCTGGATGAAGTGGGTGCTGGGCCTGGCCTTCATCGCCTTCGGCGCCTGGGCGCTGATCCCCGACGAGTTCGGCGAAGGCGACCGGCCCAAGGACCGGGCCGGGGTGTTCCTGACCACCCTGGTCGCTTTCTTCTTCGTGGAGATGGGCGACAAGACCCAGGTCGCCACCGTCGCCCTGGCGGCCAAGTTCCAGCAGGTGCTGGTGGTCGCGGCCGGCACCACGCTCGGCATGATGATCGCCAATGTGCCGGCCGTGCTGATCGGCGAAGCAGCCGCCACCCGCCTGCCGCTGAAATACATCCGCTGGGCGGCGGCGGCCTCGTTCGCGGTCATCGGCCTCTGGATCCTGATCGCCGGCTGACAGGGCCCTTGGAGCAAATCCGGTCCGACTGGATCGGATTTTGCTCTAGCCGTCCGCGGCGATGATCTTCTGGAAGCAAGTGGTTTCGGTGTCGCGGTAGCCAAGCTGCTCGTAGAACCCCTTGGCCTGGGCGTTGTCGCTGCGGACCAGCAACTGCATCTTCCAGACGCCGCGCGTGCGCAGCCAGTCTTCTGCCGCGGCCATCATCGCCCGGCCAAGGCCGCTGCGTTGCAGCTCCGGCGAGATCGCCACGTAGTAGACCCACCCGCGATGGCCGTCCTCGCCGACCATGGCGGTGGCGACGATACGCCCTTCCCGCGCGCCGATCAGCACGGTCGAATGCGGGCCCCTCCGCGCGAAGGCGATGTCGGCGGCAGGATCGTTCCACGGCCGGGAGACGCCCGCCTCGCGCCAGAGGCCGATCACCTCATCGAGGTCGTGGTCCTGAATCTCGCGAACCTGCAGTTCCGCCCTGTCCGCCATCGCGGCCCCTCCCTGAAACCGGCCCTCTGAACGCAAAAGAGCCCGGCCTTGCGGCCGGGCTCCTCGCTAGTTCGGCTGATCGCCGAGATCGACTTAGAAGTTGATGTCGATCGTCGAGCGGCGGTTCAGCGGTTCCTTCACGCCGTCGCCGGTCGGAACGGCGAGTTGGGTTTCGCCCTTCCAATCGACTTGCAGCGCGCCTTGACCCACGCCCAGGCCCACCAGCGCGTCGGCCACGGCCTTCGCACGGCGTTCCGACAGGCGGACGTTGTAGGCGGCCGAGCCCGACGAGTCGGTGTGGCCGACCACGATCACGCGGGTCGCGTTGCCGCTGGTCGCGTAGTTCGCAGCTTCCTGCACCACCGTCTGGGCTTCCGGCGTCAGCACGTACTGATCGAACGGGAAGTAGACGATGAATTGCTTGGCCTCATACGCCGGCGGAGGCGGCGGCGGAGGCGGGGGCGGCGGGGGAGGCGGCGGGGGCGGCGGGGGCGGGGGAGGCGGCGGCGGCGGCGGGGCGGCGAAGGAATAACGCAGGCCCAGGGTCACCGACTGATCGCGATACTCGCCCGAGAACACGCCCGGTTGCAGCGCATGCGAACCGACCGACGCGAAGTCGAGGTCCGAACCGCCCAGGTAGCGATAGGTCAGGTCGACGTTCAGACGGTCGGTGGCGCGCCACGCCACGCCGGCCAGCACTTGCCAGGCCAGAGCGGTGTCGTCGTCGTCGATCGCCAGGTTCTGGATCGGCGGGTTGGTCGCCGACAGCGCGCCGGTCACGCTCGAGAACTGACCGACGGTGTTGATCTTGACGTGGTTGATGCCGAGGCCGGCGCCGATGAACGGATTGAGGACCGCGCCCGGGGCGAAGTCGTAGATCACGTTGCCCATCAGGGTCCAGGCTTCGACGTCGCCCGAGGCCGAGCCGCAGTTCGGCGCGGCGGCCGAGCGGATCACGCCGGGGGTGCAGAGGCCGAGGATGGCGTTCTGCGAACCGCCACGGATCGACTCGATGTCACCGGGGCGATAGCCGCCTTCCAGTTCGACGCGCCAATGCTCGTTCAGTTGGTAGCCGAGACGCGCAAAGCCGGCCCAGTCTTCTTCCTGGTTGACGTCCCAGTTGTACGGATTGCCGTTGGCGGCGTTGTTCGACGATTCGGCGTCGACGCCTTCCGGCCAGTGGTAGCCAAGGTCGACGGCCCCGTACCAGCCAACTTCTTGCGCGGAAGCGCCCGACGCGGCGAACACCGCAGCCATGGCGGCCCCAGCTAGGAGTTTGAATTTCATATTCAGAGCCCTCTCTTGCCCTCTGCTGCGGTCATATGACCCAGCGTTGTTATATCAAGGCCGAAGCATTACGAAAGTGTCGCCACGGCAACACCCTCAGCGTTTTCGCTGACCCCTACGAACCGTGTCCGGGACGTTAAACATGGCTCCCCTCGGCGATCAACCTCGGGGCGAGAGACACATCTCCCGTTCGATGACCGACATTGCGCCCGGACGCCAATGCGGTTCCGAATCTCTTTTTCAGCTCGCTGCGGCGATGAAAATCCGCGTCGGCGGACAGGAACGCAACGCAGTCGAACCGTTTTGATTCCGTTGAATAATGACGCGGACGCGCAAAGCGGTCCAGTCCGCTGCGGACGATCTGGTCCGCATACGGCCGATACGCTGTACACTCCGTCGACGTCATAAAGCCCCTCGCCTAGGACGCGAATCCGCCTCCGTTCGGCCCCACAACGCCGCCCCGCAGGGCTTTGTTCCCTCTGCGGCTCAGCTTTCTTGAGAACGGCGATAGCGGCGCATGCGCCCGCCCAACGCCTCCGGCCGGTTGAGCGCCTTGCGGAATTCGTCCCGGCGCTCGTGAACCGAGGCGATGATTAGCCCCATCGGCACCCCGATCTCAACCAGAACCGCCTCCGACAATTGTAAACTAGCCTCCACGGTCTCGGGCACGGCGTCCGTGGCCCCCAGTTCGTAGAGCCGCGCGGCCTGGCGCGCATCGCGGGCGCGGGCGACGATGGTCAGGTTCGGGCGCATGCCGCGGGCGGTAGCGACGATCGCCTCCACGCCCTCGGGCGCATCCATGGTGACGACCAGGGCCTGGGCGGTCTCCAGTCCGCAACGCCGCAGGAACTCCTGGCGCGAGGCGTCGCCGAAGAAGATCGTCTCGCCCGACCGGCGCGCGCCCTCCACCAGGCGCGGATCGCGCTCGGCCGCGACCCACGAGATGTCGTGCCGGTGCAGCATGTCGCCGACCAGCCGGCCGACGCGGCCGTAGCCGACGATCAGCACCTTGGGCGTCCCGTCGCCCTCGGCGCCGACTTCCGGTTCGGGCGCGAGTTCCTGGCCGACGGGCTTGCGGCCGCCGACGCGGAAACCCAGGGTCGCCAGCAGCGGGATGCACATCATCGAGAGCGTCGAGGCCACCAGCACCGTCTGGCCGATCTCGCGCGGCACGATCCCGTCGGACATAGCCGCCGACAGGATGACGTAGGCGAACTCCCCGCCCCCGGCCAGCAGCAGCCCGGCTTCGGCCGCATTGCGCCAGGGCAGGCCGAAGCCCCGCCCCAGCAGGCCCACCACGCTGGCGTTCAGCACGACGACCCCGGCCGCGACGCCGAGGATCAGCAGCGGCTGGGCCGTGAACAGCGACAGGTCCAGCCCGATCCCGACCGACAGGAAGAACAGGCCCAGCAGCAGGCCCTTGAACGGCTCGATGGTGACCTCGACCTCGTGCCGGTACTCGGTCTCGGCCAGCAGCAGGCCGGCGATGAAGGCGCCCAGCGCCATGGAAAGGCCGGTGAGCGCGCTGACGAGGCCCGCCCCGATCACCACCAGCAGGCAGGCGGCCATGAACAGCTCTTCGCTCTTGGCCCGCGCCACGGACTTCAGCATCGGCCGCAGCAGCAGCCGCCCGAAGGCGACGATCGCCATCACGCCGATGGCCGCCGGGGCGAAGGCCAGCAGCAGCCGGGGCGAGAGCACGTCCCCGCCCTCGCCGCCGCGCGCCAGCACCGCCAGGGTGACCAGGATCGGCGCGACCGCCAGGTCCTGGAACAGCAGCACCGAGAAGGTGGCGCGGCCGGCCGGCGAATGCTGGCGCTTGTGTTCGGCCAGGATCTGCATGACCACCGCGGTCGACGACAGCGACAGCGCCGCCCCGATGGCGGCGGCCGGCGCGGGGGCCAGCCCCATGGCCATGGCCGCGGCGGCGATCACCGCCAGGCAGAGCGTGACCTGCAGCGCGCCCATGCCGAACACCCAGCGCCGCATCAGGCGCAGGCGCTCCCACGACAACTCCAGCCCGATCATGAACAGCAGGAAGACCACGCCGAACTCGGCGAGCTGGGCGATCTCCGCCGGATTGGCGATGGTGAAGTAACCGAGCCAGGGCGCGTGCGGGCGCAGGGCGCCCAGGCCGAACGGCCCCAGCACTACGCCGGCGCCGATGAAGCCGAGGATGGGACTGATCCGCCAGCGACGGAACAAGGGCACGATGACGCCGGCGGTGGCCAGGAACAGAACGACGTCCTTATACTCGCCGGGCGAAACGTGACCTTCCATGCGCACTCCTTCTGTGACGCGGTCACTATGAGGGGTCGCGGGGGCCGGCGTAAATCTCTCTAGGGCGCTACGGCCACGTTTTCCGACGATGCGCCGCCGGCGGCCCCGCGCCGTTGACAGGCTCGGCCCCGGCGCCGTCTATGCCCGCCATATTTTGAGACATTGGAGGAAGCCTTGGCTTGGAATTACGCCAACCTGTGGGAATCGGTGGCTGCGGCCACGCCTGACCGCCCCGCCCTGATTCACGGCGAGCGGCGCATCGCCTGGAAGGAACTCGACGCCCGCGCCAACGCCCTGGCCGCCGCATTCGTGCAGGCCGGCCTGACGCAGCAGTCGAAGGTCGCGGCCTATCTGTTCAACGGGCCGGAATACCTCGAGACCTATTTCGCCGCCTTCAAGGCCGGCGCAGTCCCGTTCAACACTAACTATCGCTACGGCGGCGACGAGCTGACCTACCTGTTCGACAACGCCGACGCCGAGGCCGTGGTGTTCCACGCCTCATTCGCCGCCACCGCCGACAAGGTGCGCGGCCGCCTGCCCAAGGTGAAGGCGTGGATCGCGGTCGCCGAGGAAGGCCATCCCGTCCCCGACTGGGCGCTGGACTACGACGCCATCGTGGCTGGGGGCGCGCCGCGCTTCGAGGCGCCCTGGGGCCGCTCGGGCGACGACCTGCTGATCATGTACACCGGCGGCACCACCGGCATGCCCAAGGGCGTGATGTGGCGGCAGGAGGACCTGTTCAAGGCGCTGGGCGGCGGGGCGAACCTGCTGCTCGGCCTGCCGCCGCTGGAGACGGTCGAGGAGGCCGGCGCGCGGGCCAAGGCGCTCGACGCCTCGGGCGCGCCGCTGAACATCACCATCCCGGTCGCCCCGCTGATGCACGCCACCGGCCAGTTCATCTCGTTCGGCTCGATGATCGGCGGGGGCGCCATCGCCACCCTGACCAACCGCAAGTTCGACCCGGCCGTACTGTTCGACGAGGTCGAGCGGCTGGGCGCCTCGGCCCTCATCATCGTCGGCCCGGCCTTCGCCGCCCCGATGCTGGAGACCCTGGACGCCAATCCCGGCCGCTGGCCCATGCCCAGCCTGAAGCGCATCGCCTCCTCCGGCGCCATGTGGGGCCTGGAAAACAAGCAGGGGCTGCTGAAGCACCTGCCGCACGTGATGCTGATGGACAGCCTCGGGTCGTCCGAAGCCCTGGGCCTGGCCTCCTCGACCTCGGGCGCAGGCCAGGCGACGAGCACGGCCAAGTTCGTCACCGGCCCCAATGCGGCGGTCTTCACCGAGGACGGCGTGCGGGTCGAACCGGGTTCGGGCGTGCGCGGCCTGGTGGCGGTCGGCGGCCACACCCCGATCGGCTACTACAAGGACGAAGAGAAGTCGGCCAAGACCTTCCGCACCTTCGAAGGCCGCCGCTGGAGCGTGCCGGGCGACTGGGCGACGGTCGAGACGGACGGCTCGATCACCCTGCTCGGCCGTGGTTCGCAGGTGATCAACACCGGCGGCGAAAAGGTCTTTCCCGAAGAGGTCGAGGAAGCCCTCAAGCGCTTCCCCGGCGTGCGCGACGCGGCCGTGGTCGGCCTGCCCGACCCGCGCTTCGGCGAGCGGATCGGCGCCATTGTGGACTTCCAGGGCGAAAACCTGCCGACCCTGGCCGACCTGTCGACCCACGTGAAGGGCCTGCTGGCCGACTACAAGGCCCCGCGCGAGCTGGTGCTGGCCCCCGTCGCCCGCGCCCCGAACGGCAAGCTCGACTACAAGGCGCTCAAGGCCCAGGCCATAGCCGCCCTCGGGGTCGCCGGCTAACGTAACAAAAAAGTAACGTGCCTTTGCGGGCGCGACGGGGGCACCGTCGCGCCCAACGGCAAGACCTCAAGAAGGCTCGAAAATCTTCATGAAAACCCTCTGGCTGGGCGCGGCGTCGGTCGCGGCCCTCATCAGCCTGTCCGCTCCGGCCCTGGCCGCAGACGCCGACCTCGCCGCCCCGCGCATGGGGACCTGGGGCTTCGACCTCGCCGGCCGCGACACCGCCGTCGCCCCGTCGCAGGACTTTTTCGAATACGCCAACGGCGCATACCTGAAGGCGATGGTCATTCCAGAGGACCGCTCGACCTACGGCGCGTTCAACGCCCTGCAAGAGCTGTCGCAGCAACGGATGCACGCCATCGCCGAGAAGGCGGCGGCCAACACTGCCGCGACCGGCGACGAGGCCAAGGTCGGCGCCTTCTATCGCAGCTTCATGGATCAGGCCGCGGTCGACGCCCTGGGCGCCAAGCCGCTGGCGGGCGACCTGGCGGCCATCAAGGCGATCGGGTCGCGCGACGATCTGGCCGGCCTGATGGGCGGCACGATGCGCAAGTTCGGCGGCTCGTTCTTCGGCGCCTATGTCCATGACGACGCCAAGGCCCCGGAGACCTATGCGGTCTATCTGTTCCAGGGCGGCCTTGGCCTGCCCGACCGCGACTACTACCTCGAAGACCGCTTCAAGACCCAGAAGGCCGCCTACGAGGCCTATGTCGCCAAGCTGCTGGGCATGGTCGGTTGGGACAAGCCCGCCGACTACGCCAAGGCCATCGTCGCCATGGAGACCGAGATCGCCAAGGTCTCCTGGACCCGCGCCGAGCGGCGCGACGACGACAAGACCTACAACCCCTTCGAGGTGGACAAGCTGGCCGCCTACGCCCCCGGCTTCGCCTGGCGCAAATTCCTCGACAGCGCCCACCTGGCCAAGGCCGACCGAGTGATCGTGGCCGAGAACACCGCCTTCCCGAAGATCGCGGCGATCTACGCCAAGACCCCGCTGGACGTGCTGAAGGCGTGGTCGGCCTTCCAACTCGCAGATCAGGCCGCGCCCTATCTTTCGCAGGACTTCGACGCTGTCCACTTCGAGTTCCACGGCAAGGCGCTGAGCGGCACCCCGGCCCAGCAGCCGCGCTGGAAGCGGGCGGTCGCCGCCATCGACAACAACATCGGCGAAGCGCTCGGCAAGCTCTATGTCGACGCCTACTTCCCCGCCGACAGCAAGGCCAAGATGGAGGCCCTGGTCGGCGACATCCGCACCGCCATGAAGGGCCGGATCGAGAAGCTCGACTGGATGAGCCCGCCCACCAAGGCCAAGGCCCTGGAAAAGCTCGACAAGTTCCACGTGAAGATCGGCTATCCCGACAAGTGGCGGGACTATTCGGCGCTGGAGATCAGGGACGGCGACCTCTATGGCGACGTCCAGCGCGCCGCCGCCTTCGAGTGGGACTATCGCGCCGCCCGGCTCGGCGGTCCGGTGGACGACGACGAGTGGGGCATGACCCCGCCGACCATCAACGCCTACTACTCGCCGACCAAGAACGAGATCGTGTTCCCGGCGGCGATCCTGCAGCCGCCCTTCTTCGACCCCGACGGCGATCCGGCGATCAACTACGGCGGCATCGGCGGGGTGATCGGCCACGAGATCACCCACGGCTTCGACGACCAGGGCCGCAAGTCGGACGGCGACGGCAAGCTGACCGACTGGTGGACGGCCGAGGACGCCGCCAAGTTCGACGCCCAGGCCAAGAAGTTCGGCGCCCAGTACTCCGCGGTCGAGGTGCTGCCCGGCGCCCATATCAACGGCGACCTGACCATGGGCGAGAACATCGCCGACCTGGGCGGGCTGCTGCTGGCGCTCGACGCCTACCACCTGTCGCTGAAGGGCCAGCCTGCGCCGGTGATCGACGGCCTGACCGGCGACCAGCGCGTCTTCCTGGGCTGGGCCCAGGTGTGGCGCGCCAAGTACCGCGACGACCGGATGCGCCAGATGCTGGTCTCGGACCCGCACTCGCCTCCGAAGTACCGGGTGCAGGTGCCGATCAGGAACATCGACGCCTTCTACCAGGCGTTCGGCGTGAAGCCGGGCGACCCGATGTACATCGCCCCGCAGGACCGCGTGCGGATCTGGTAGCGACGCAAGGAACGGCGCCCCGGGGCGAGGCGCCGTTCCTTGCGGCCGAGGCTGGACAGCGGAGCTCGCATCCTTTTCCATCGCCTCGCCTGCGTCGCCCTGGAGCCGTCCGCTGAAACATCTCGATCGCCGCACCCGTGTCTTCGCTGCGGCGATGGCGGCCGTGGCCGGCTATGTCGACGCCGTCGGCTTCCTGATCACCGGCGGCTATTTCGTCTCCTTCATGAGCGGCAACTCCACCCGGCTGGGGGTCGGCCTGCTGCGCGGCATGGACGAGGCCCTGCTGGCGGCGAGCCTCATCACGTCCTTCATCGCCGGCGTGGTCCTGGGCGCCAGCCTGCGACGGATCAGACGGCGCCGACCCGAGCCCTCGATCCTGACCCTGCTGGCCGGGCTCCTGGCGCTCTGCGGCTATCTCGCGACCCATGGGCTGGAACTGCCCGCGGCCCTTCTCCTCGCCCTGGCCATGGGCGCCGAGAACACCATCTTCGCCGAAGGCGGCGAGGTGCGGCTGGGCCTGACCTACATGACCGGAGCGCTGGTGAAGATCGGCAAGGGGATCGCCTCGACCCTGTTCCGGGAGGAGCCCTATCTGTGGGCGCCTCACCTGCTGCTATGGCTGGGGCTCGTCGCCGGCGGGGCGCTGGGCGCGGCCCTCTACAACCAGCTTGGCGCGACCGCCCTATGGTTCGCCGCCGGCGCCGTGGCGCTCATGGCGCCGGCCTCCCTGACGATCTTTCCCCGTCGTGAAGACCAGCCAAGCCAGCCTGAGAATTTTTGACTCAGGCGTCAATTTTTCATGAGGCAAAAAATTTGGCCCGCTGCGGGGGATAATCGCAGCGGGCCTTTTTTGAGCAGTCGCTCTTATTGAGCGGGCGTTTCCTCCCCGAAACGCCGGAGACCGTCGGTCTTGGTGGCCGCCATGTCTCTCGCAGGACTGAGAAAACGGTAATTTCTGGCCCAAGTCAATGCACCGAACCCCATCTTCCGCGGTATTTATCGATCAGATTTGCGCGAGGTGGTCTTTTTCCGCGTCTCAGGGGAATATTTTTGACGACTACGTCAAATCTCTACGCGCTGACGTAGTTTCTTGGCCGAAACACAACCAACCTCATAGACGAAGTCCGGCCGCGAGGCGGTGACAGGGCCGATCCCGGCGTCCGCCAGCGCCAGGCAAGCCTCGGCGACGCGGTTGGCCGCGACCAGCAGACCGTTCGGACGGCGAACGGCGCCCTGGCCGACCAAGGTCTCCACCACGCCGGCGTCGCGCGGATCGGCGGGCCAGATCAGGGTGGCGCTGTCGCGGGCGGCCGCGCGGGCCTCGATGATCCGCAGCAGGCGGTCGGCGGCGGCGAGCTGCGCCTGGCTCCACCCCGCGCGCAGCGAGGCGGCGAGTTGGGCCTGGCTCTTCAGGATCACCCCGTCGGCCAGGATCTTCAGGCTGTTGGCCTCCAGCGTCGCGCCCGTCGTGGTGATGTCCACGACCAGCTCGGCAGAGCCTGCGGCCGG
>NZ_JAYRST010000051.1:0-22311 GCF_041920015.1 Phenylobacterium sp. | reverse complement strand
GCGACAGACCCTCGAACATCGGCGCTTGCAGCACCGCAAAATCGCCGCCTAGATATCAACCCCAGACGAGCCCAATCCTCCGCTAAATCCAAAGCCCCACTGTCCCAAAACTTCTGACGACGGACACCGTTGGTCGGCAGGTTGTCGTAATAGAGCCCGACGGTGGATTCCCCCGCGCCGATCAGGCCGCGGATCATGAAGGTCTTCTGGCCCGGCCCCTGGTCGACGACGTTCAGGCCCGCGACGTTGCGGGTGATGTCGATGAATTCCTTGATGTCGCGCTGAGCCAGCGCCTCGCCGCTGAGCACGCCGATGCTGGTGCCGACGTCCTGAACGGATTCGGCGCCGCGCTTGTTGGCGGTGATGACGACTTCCTCGACTTGGTAGGCTGCGCTTTCGGCGGCGAGAACCGGGCCGGCGGCGAGGGCTGCGGCGATCGAGATCGCAGCGATGCTCGCGCTCGACCTAAGGTGGCTTTCAATCGACTTCATGATTACTTTATGTCCCCGGTCGTTGGCGAAGACGCCGCGTCGGGTTTTCCCTATGCGCGACTCTTCGCGTGACTAATCAGCGCCCCTGTAGCACCGGCGAACCGGCCTGTGCGCCAAGCGCCATTTCCTTTTTCACGCTGCGAAATTTTCGGTCCTGCCGCCGGCTATGCACGGTAGCGGCGCCGTCCCCAGACACCCAGCACGGGTTATCCTCGCCGCGCTCGACACATATGTAATCGCTGACGAAGGCGCCCGGCCGGCGCTCGTAAACCATTTGGCAAGTCCAGGATTTCGCAAGCATCCGTTCATCGATCAAAGTAATCTGATCGAACAACACTCTGCCACTGCCGCCCGGGCTGATCCGCGCCGCATAGGCACGGCCGCATCGCCCTTGAGCGGCGGGGGCTGATCGAAGGCCGGCGCCCGCCGGCAGCAAGGCCGCGCAGACCCTTGGGATCATCCCCCGCCCGCATCGCGCCTACTTCGGCAGGATGGTGGTGGTCTGACCCTTCTCGTTGACGGGATTACGGTTGTTTTCCAGGCAGATGTATTCCTTCAGGCCCGGATGGTCCTTCTGCAGCTTGTAGACCTTGGTCACTGTCCAATCGATCGTGAACGCCTTGCGGTCATAGATGGTGACGTCGGCGTGCAGGGTGACCGGGTCGACGAAGCGGATGCGCTCGACGACGCGGGTGATGTCGCTGTGCGGGATGCCGCTGGCGTCCAGCACGGTGTCGGCGCGCAGGCCGACGGTCTCGATCACCAGGGTGTCGCCTTCCCAATGGCCGATCGAGTGGCCGTTGTACGAGGGCTCCAGGTCGTCGGGATGGCCGCGGCCGTCCATGTAGATCCGGCGGGTCTGCTCGTTCCATTCCGAGGTGAAGTTGATCTGCTTGGGGGTCTGCAGGATCTCGAAGCCGAACGGCATGTTCATGAACCGCGGCATGCCCTGCGGCAGGCAGTTGGCGGTCGGGTCGCCGGTGGGCAGGCCCGCATCGGCCGCGGCCACGTGGTCGGCGTAGATCTTGGCGTATTCCGGGGTCAGCGGCGGGTGCTGCTTGGCGCCGCGCGGGTTGTTCGGCGTGTAGCTGAAGCCGGTCGTCGCATAGTAGATCCCGTTCATGTCCGGCACGCCCTTCGGCACGGCGCCGGGCGCTTCGGAGACCGGCGCGCCGGCGACGGGCGGCGCGGATTGGGCGACCGACCAGGTCGGGGCGATCGCGGCCAGGGCCACGGCCATGGCCGCCGTCGTGGTCAGCTTCTTGCCGATGCGGTTGTTGCTCATCCTCGGTGCTCCCGTCGTTCGTTAGGTCTTGTAGGAAGGGTCGATCCGCTCGATCTCGCGGGTCTGGGCGTCGACCACGCGGGGGCCCGCCCGTTTTTGCGGTTGGTGGGTCTTGGTGTCGGGGGCGGTGGCTTCCAGCGCCGCGGGGGTGATCGGATTGGGCCGGCCCATCGCCAGGGTCGCGGCCCGCTCCTCCTCGCTGAAATTCCCCCCACGGCCGTCCGTCCTTCGTCGGTCAGTCGCCGCCGCGCACGCGAATCTGGCCGTCGTAGCGCTTGAGGAACAGGCTGCCGGCGACCCCGATCAGGGCTGCGAAGGTCATGAAGTAGCCCGGGCCGGCCGGCGATCCGGTGGCCGAGATCAGCCAGGTCGCCGCCAGAGGCGCCGCGCCGCTGAAGATCGTGACGCCCAGGTTCATCGAGACCGCCACCCCGCTGAAGCGGATGCGGGTCGGATAGAGGTCGGCCAGGATGGCCGCGAAGGTGCCCAGGAACAGCGACCCGATCACGCCGGCGATCACCACCAGCGGGATCAACCCCACCGTCCGCTCTGCGGCGGCGTGGTAGAACGGCGCGGCCAGCAGCGCCACCAGGGCCGAGCCGGCCATCAGCAGGTAGCGGCGCGGGATCTTGTCGCCCAGCCAGGCCCAGAAGAGATTGCCGACCGAGATCACCGCCAGGCAGACGTTCTGGGCGGTCATCGCCTCGACGCTGCCGTACTTCAGCACCGTGGTCAGATAGGCGGGCAGGTGGGCGAACAGCAGGCCGTTGAAGCCGGCCATCGAAGCCACGATGGCGATGCCCACGAAGATCGGCCCCGGATGCGAGCGGACCAGCTCGCCCAGCGGCTGCTTGGCCGCGGTGTGGCGCATGGCCTCGAACTCGGGCGATTCCTCCAGCGACAGCCGCAGCCAGAAGCTGATCAGGCCCAGGGCGCCGCCGATCAGGAAGGCGATCCGCCAGCCCCAGTTGGCCACGTCCTCGGCGCTCATCGTCTCGTGGACGATCAGGCTGAGCAGCGCGGCCAGCATCACCCCCGAATTGACGCAGACGAAGATGACGCCGCAGGCCAGCCCCGCGCGCTTGGGCGCGGTCTCGACGACATAGGTGATGGCCCCCGGCAGCTCCCCACCCAGGCAGAAGCCCTGGGTCAGGCGCAGCAGGATCATCAGCATGCTCGCCGCGACGCCCCAGGTCGCCGCCGTGGGCAGCAGGCCCATGCCGAAGGTCGAGGCCGACATCAGCAGGATCGAGGCGATGAAGACGCGCCGGCGCCCGTACTTGTCGCCGAAGTGCGCCAGGATGATCCCGCCCAGCGGCCGGGCGACATAGCCGACCGCGAACACCGCGAACGACAGCATCAGCGAAACCAGCGGATCGTTGCTGGGGAAGAAGGCCGCGGCGATGTACTTGGCGAAGATGCCGTAGACCACGAAGTCGTAGTACTCCAGCGCCCCGCCCAGGCTGGCCAGGATGATCACCCGCCATTCGCGCCAGGACAGGCGCCCCTGCCCCGCCGCTCCGATCGTCGCCGCCGACGCCGCCCCCTCGCTGGCCATCGCGCTCTCCTCGTCCGTTTTCCAGCGTCCGGTCCGCCGGCCTCCACCGGCGGCCCAGCCGCGCAAATCCATTTTTCGAGCAAAGAGGCCCCGCCGCGCCAGGCGGCCGGCCCCGTCGTCCCCCAAGGGGCTTTCGACGTCCCTTCCCTCGCCGCGACGAGACTTCAGGACCCGTCGACGGTCCAGACTCTACACATGTGAACTTTCGTGTAAAGGCGACCCAATTGCGAGCGTTTCGCGTAACGAGATCGGCGTCTATTCCCGACCCTCGCCCCTATTCTCTCAATAGAAAGAATATGGACCGCGAAGACAGAGCTAATCCAGACGAGATTTTTCCCGCCATAATTTCGGCTGCGCAAATATGGGGCCGATGATCTCTCCCTGTTCACATGGGAAACGCGACCCGCCCCGATTCCAACGTCGGACGCCCCCGTCGAATTCACATGTGACCTCGGCGGCCCTCCGCGAATGCCGGAACCGCGGCTGGCCCTTCCAACGCAGGAATTTATGATATTAATTACCTTGACCGACCGATCCGTCGCCGGGGCTCGCCGAAGCCCGGGCCGGGGGTTCCGTCGGACGCCAAGTCCAGTCAATGACGCGCCGGCCAAGCCGCCCGAGGGGAGACACCGCCCGATGACCGCCACCACCCTGATCCAGCTCACCCCGGCCGCGCCCGCCCTGGCCGGCCGCGCCACCGGCGCCTTCATCGACGGCCGCATGGTCGCCCCGGCCTCCGACATCCGCCTGGACGTCTACGACCCGGCGACCGAGGAGGTGATCGCCCGTCTCGGCGAGGCCGGCGAGGCCGAGGTCGACGCCGCCGTGCGCTCGGCCCATGCCGCCTTCGAGGACGGGCGCTGGTCGCGCCTGCGCCCCGCCGACCGCGAGCGCATCCTGCTCAAGTTCGCCGACCTGGTCGAAGCCCACGCCGAGGAGCTGGCCCAGATCGAGAGCTGGAACCAGGGCAAGTCGATCAACATCGCCCGCGCCATCGATGTCGGCGCGACGGTGGAATACATGCGCTACGTCGCGGGCCTGACGACCAAGATCACCGGCCACACCCTCGACGTCTCGATCCCGGCGCCGCCCGGCGCCCGCTTCAACGCCTATACCCGCCGCGAGCCGCTGGGCGTCGTGGCCGGCGTGGCGCCCTGGAACTTCCCGCTGATGATCGGCGTCTGGAAGGTCATGCCCTCGCTCGCCGCCGGCTGCACCGTCGTCCTGAAGCCGTCGGAGATCACCCCGCTCACCAGCTTCCGCCTGGCCGAACTGGCCCTGGACGCCGGCGTGCCCCCGGGCGTCTTCAACGTCGTCAACGGCCGCGGCCAGACCACCGGCAAGGCCCTGACCACCCATCGGCTGGTCGCCAAGGTCAGCTTCACCGGCTCGACCCCGGTGGGCAAGGACATCGCCCGCGCCTGCATCGACAACATGACCCGCGTGGCGCTGGAGCTCGGCGGCAAGAACCCGGCCATCGTGCTGGGCGACGCCAACCTCGAGAAGGTCGTGCCGGGCCTGCTGGCCGGCTCGCTGCTCAACAGCGGCCAGGTCTGCGCCGCCGCCTCGCGCATCTATGTCGAGCGCAACCTCTACGCCCCGCTGGTCGACGCCCTCTCCGGCGCCATGACCGGCATGTCGATGGGCCCGGGCCTCGACCCGGCCGCCGAGGTCAATCCGCTGGTCTCGGCCATCCAGCGCGACCGCGTCCGCGGCCACATCGCCACCGCCCGCGAGCACGGCGCCGACATCGTCAGCGGCGCCCGCACGCCCGACCGCGGCTATTTCGTCGCCCCGACCCTGGTCGTCGGCGCCAGGGCCGATCACCCGATCCAGCAGGCCGAAGTGTTCGGGCCGGTGGTCAGCATCACCCCGGTCGACAGCGCCGAAGAGGCCATCGCCCTGGCCAACGACAGCCGCTACGGCCTGGCCTCCAGCCTGTGGACCGAAAACCTCAGCCGCGCCATGGAAGCCATCCCGCAGATCCGCGCCGGCACCGTCTGGGTCAACAGCCACATCCCGCTGGACCCGAACATGCCGTTCGGCGGGGTGAAGGAATCGGGCGTCGGCCGCGACTTCGGCCCGCAGGCGCTCGAGGCCTTCACCGAGAGCAAGTCGGTCTGCATCGCCTACTGACGGCCTGTCGCGGGGGCCTTCCCGCCCCCGCGACGTCTCCCGTCTGGTCCGCCGCTTGCTGCCGAAACGCCCTCGGGTCCCGATGCGGGACGTCATCGGGGGGCAGGCGATGGGCGAGCTGGCCTATGCGATCGATCCGGCCGAACATGGCTGGCGCTGGCGGGTCTTCGATATCGACGGCGAACTGGTGGCCGGCGGCGTCGCCCCCAGCCAGGCCGAAGCCGAGGCCCAGGCCTTCCGCAATTCGGGCGCCGAACCGCCCGCTCCTCTCGAAATCTAGCCCTTCGGCAGCGCCGCCACCGCTTCGCGCAGCGCCGCCAGCCGCGGCTCGTCGGCCGGGTGCGTCGACAGCACCTCCGGCGGCTGCGCCTGTCCCGCGCCCTCGCGGGCCATCCGCTCGAAGAACCGCACCGCGCCGGCCGGGTCCATGCCCGCCCGCTGCGCCAGGTCGACCCCCAGCCGGTCTGCCTCCAGCTCGTGGCTGCGCGAATAGGGCAGGATCACCCCATAGACCGCCCCCATGCCCAGGGCGCCGGCGATCTCCCCCGCATGCTCGGCATAGTCCCCGCTGGCCAGGATCGCCTGCAGCACGTTGACGCCCAGCTCGACCGCCAACTGCTGGCTCACCCGCTCGGCCGGGTGCCGGGCCAGGATGTGGCCGACCTCGTGTCCCAGCACGGCGGCCAACTCGTCGTCGTCGGCCGCGAACTCCATCAGCCCCCGGAACACCGCCACCTTGCCGTTCGGCAGGACGAAGGCGTTGATCTCCGGCCGGTCGAAGACCGCGAACTCCCAGTCCAGGTCGGTGCGCCCGCTCGCCTCGACGATTCGCCAGCCGACCCGCTCCAGCCGCGCCTGCGCGACCGGATCGGCCGCCAGCGGAGTCTCGCGGCTCAGGTCCGCCCAGGCCTGGTCGGCCATGTCCGCCAGCATCTCGTCCGGCGCCACCGCGAACTGGCTGCGGCCCGTCGCCGCATTCTCCGAACAACCGCCCAGCGCCAGGCCCGCGGCCAGCAGGGCCAGCACGCCGCGGCGCGAGCGATGGCACAGGCAGGCCATGCTCAGGCCTCCGCCCTCGCCGCGGCCTCCCATTCGAGGAACTCCGGCGTGGCCAGCAGCCTGGCCGCATAGGCGCCGCACGTCCCGTCGTCGCCATAGTCCGACAGATGGACGCCATAGGTCCGCAGCCGCGTGGCGACGGGGGTGTAGAAGGCGTCGGCGATCGACCACTCGCCGGCCAGGAAGGGCCCGCCCGAGCGCGCCAGCAAGCTCGACCACAGCGAAACGATCCGCCGGATGTTCTTCTGGGTGGCCTCCGACAGCGCGACCGCCTTGGGTTCGGCCTCCAGCGCCATCGGGCATTCGCCGCGCAGCGACTGGAACCCCGAGTGCATCTCCGCGGCCGCCGAGCGGGCCAGGGCGCGCAGGGCCGGATCGGCCGGCCACAGCTTCGCCTGCGGGAATTTCTCGGCCAGGTATTCGCAGATCGCCAGCGAATCCCAGATCGTCAGCTCGCCGTCCTTCAGCGCCGGCGCCAAGCCCGACGGCGAATGGCGCAGTATGGCCGCCTCGGTCCGCCCCTCGTCCTGCCGCAGGGCGATCACCGTCTCCTCGAACGCGGCGCCGGTGCGTTTCAGGGCGAGCCAGGGCCGCAACGACCAGGTGGACCACCGCCGGGTTCCGATCACGAGTTCCATCGGTCGCTCCTTTTCCTTGCGTCAGCCTATTGCCCAAGCCCCCCCCGGCTCGTCTAGAGTGGGGACCAACCATAAGAAATTGTGTTCGTCCATTTTCGCAGGAAACGCCTTTCATGACGGAGACCGCAGCGCCTTCGGTTGAGCCGAGCGCTCCCCCCGCAACTCCAGCGGTCAGCGCCGCCCCATATTCTGCTTCTTATACGCGGTATGCGATGTTCCTCCTGCTGGGGATCTACATCGTCAACTTCCTCGATCGCGCCGTGGTCAATATTCTGGCCGAGCCGATCAAGAACGACCTGAACCTCGCGGACTGGCAGCTCGGCCTGATGAGCGGCCTGGCCTTCGCGATCTTCTACACCGTGCTGGGCATTCCGATCGCCCGCATGGCCGAGCGCCGCAACCGTCCGATGATCATCGGCACGGCGGTCGCCCTCTGGTCCGGGTTCACCGCCCTGTCCGGCGCGGCGCAGAACTTCGTCCAGCTCGTCCTCTTCCGGATCGGCGTCGGCGTCGGCGAAGCCGGCTGCACCCCGCCGGCCCACTCGCTGATCGCCGACTACGTGCCCAAGGAGAAGCGCGCCTCGGCGCTCGCCTTCTATTCGATGGGCACGCCGCTGGGCGGCCTGCTGGGCCTGGTGATGGGCGGGCTGGTGGCCGACGCCTACGGCTGGCGCATGGCCTTCCTGGTCGCCGGCGCGCCGGGCGTGATCTTCGCCCTGCTCTGCTGGTTCACCCTGAAGGAGCCGCGCAAGCTGATGGCCCAGCACTCGGCGGCCATCCAGTCGACCCAGGCCAGCTTCAGCGAAACCCTCAAGTACCTCGGTACGAAGAAGACCTTCTGGCTCATCGCCCTGGGCGCGGCCATCAAGGCCTTCATCGGCTATGGCCACGCCCCGTTCACGGCCTCGTTCTTCCTGCGGGTCCACGGCGAGGAGGTGAAGGGCCTGGCCGAGGCCTTCAATCTGCAATCGGTCGGCTTCCTGGGCCTGGCGCTCGGCCTGATGGGCGGCACCGCCGGGGCGATCTCCTCCTATCTCGGCGGCCAGATCGCCGACCGCTACGCCAAGACCGACCTGCGCGGCTACGTCTCGGTCCCGGCCATCGCCTCGCTGCTGTCGGTGCCGATCTACATCGTGGCGGTCAGCGTCCCGTCCGCCTCTGTCGCCCTCTGGATCCTGGTCATCAACGGCCTGCTGGGCTCGCTGTGGTACGGCCCGGTCTACGCCATCGGCCAGTCGATCGTGCCGCCGCACATGCGCGCCACCACCTCGGCCATCCTGCTGTTCACGATCAACCTGATCGGCCTGGGCCTCGGCCCGCTCGCCGTCGGCATCCTGTCGGACATCATGAGCAACGGCGTCGGCCTCGGCTCGGCCCAGGGCGTGCGCTGGGCGCTGATGCTCTCGACCTGCTTCGGCTTCGTCGCCTTCGCCCTCTTCTGGATCGCCCGCAAGACGATCCGCGAGGAAATGGTCAGCTAGGCGGCAGGGAGGGCGCGCCCGCGCCCTCCCTAATTCCTCAGGAACACCAGCCAGATCGCGGTGACGGCGAAGATCACGCCGAACACCGCGTTCAGCCAGCGCGCCCGGCGCACCGGCCGCCCCAGGGCCGCCTGGACCAGGAACACCGCCGCCGCCAGGGCGCAGCCCGCCGCGGCCAGCCAGAACTTCGCCGGCGGGGCCACGAACACCGCCGCCGCCACCATCGCCAGGGCGATCCCCCGCCCGATCAGTTCGGGGGCCAACCGCCGCCCGCCGCCTTCCGCCATCGCTCGTCCTCCAGAACCTCCCGCCGGCTTGCCATGCGCCGGCCCGGCGGCCAAGCCTTGCCGCCCGCGCCGTTCCTCCCGAAGATGGCCCGGTGCAAAAGATCATCTTCGACTGCGACCCCGGCGTGGACGACGCCGTCGCCCTCTTCCTGGCCTTCGCCTCGCCGCAGGATCTGGAAATCCTCGCCGTCACCACGGTCGCCGGCAACGTCGCCGCCGACCTGACCGCGCGCAACGCCGCGGTGATCCGCCAGATCGCCGGCCGCGAGGACGTGCCGATCCATGCCGGCGCCCGCGGCCCGCTGGTCCGCCCGCCCTTCGACGCCGGCGCCTTCCACGGGCCGAGCGGCCTGGGCGACCTGCCGCTGATCGAGCCCGCCCGAGGCGTCCAGCCCGGCCACGCCGCCAATATCATCGCCGACCTGGTGATGGCTCACGCCCCGGGCGAGGTCGCCCTGGCCGTCACCGGCCCCTGCACCAACCTCGCCCTGGCCATGCGCCTGCGCCCCGAGATCGTCCCGCGCCTGGGCGAGGTCGTGGTGATGGGCGGCGCCCGGCGCGAGGGCGGCAACATCACCGCCTCGGCCGAGTACAACATCTGGGCCGATCCGCACGCGGCGCAGATCGTCTTCTCCTCCGGCGCCCGCTGCGTGGCGATGGGACTGGACGTCACCCACCAGGTCCGGTCCGACCCGGCCCGCACCGCAGCGGTCGCGGCCATCGACACGCCGGCCGCCCGCGCCTGCGCCGCCCTGCTGGCGTTCTCCAACGCCATCGAGCGCGACATCGTCGGGGGGGCCGGCGCGCCGCTCCACGACCCTTGCGTGATCGCCTATCTGCTGGCGCCGCATCTTTTCACCCTGCGCCCCTGCACGTTGCGGGTCGAGACCGCCTCGCCCCTCACCCTCGGCCACACGGCGGTCGAGTTCCGCCTCCCCGACCCGGACGCCGCCGCCGTCCGCTGGGCGACCGGGGCGGACGCCGACGCGATATTCGCCCTGCTCGCCGCGCGGCTGGCGCGATGACCCGCATCACCGTCGTCGGCTCGGTCAATCTCGACTTCGTCGCCAGCGCCTCGCGCCTGCCCGCGCCGGGCGAGACCGTCACCGGCGCCGTGCTCGTCCGCCATCCCGGCGGCAAGGGCGCCAACCAGGCCCTGGCCGCCCGCCGCCTCGGCGCGGCGGTTTCGCTGGTCGGCTGCGTCGGCGCCGACGGCCTCGCCGACGAGACGCTCGCCCTGCTGAGGGCCGAGGGCGTCGACCTCTCCGGCTGCGCCGTCCACCCCGCCGCGCCCACCGGCGTCGCCCTGATCGCCGTGGCCCCGGACGGCGAGAACCAGATCGTCGTCGCATCCGGCGCCAATATGGAAGCGCGGCCGCCAAACCTGCCGCTCGCAAGCCAGGACGCGCTTATCTGCCAATTGGAGATTCCGCTCGAAACCGTCGCCCGCGCCGTCGCCTTCGCGCGGGGGTTCGTCTGCCTGAACCTTGCCCCGGCCGCGCCCGTTCCCGCCGACACCCTGGCCCGCGCCGACCTCGTCGTGGTCAACGAGACGGAGGCGGCCTTCTACGGCCAGGCGCTGCACGCCCTGCCCGGCCTGGTCGCGATCACCTGGGGCGCCAGGGGCGCGGGCCTCTATCGCCGCGGCGAGTTGATCGCCTCCGCCGCGCCGCCGCCCGTCGAGGCGATCGACGCCACCGGAGCCGGAGACGCCTTCGTCGCGGCCCTGACCCTCGCCCTGCTGGAGCGCCGCCCGCCCGAGGCCGCCCTCGCCTTCGCCTGCGCCGCCGGCGCGCTGGCCGCGACCCGTCCCGGCGCCCAGCCCTCGCTGCCCGGCCGCGCCGAGGTCGAGGCGCTCTTGCGATAGTTCTGGCGCGATAGCTCAGGCGGCGACGGCGGCCAGCGGCGGCGGCGGCGCGATCGCCGCCTCCTCCAGCAGCCAGGCTCGGAACGCCTCGGCCACCGGCGTCACCTTGCCGGTCGGCGTCACGAAGACGAAGCGCGCCGGCGTGCGCACGAAGCCGTAGGGCGCGACCAGCCGGCCCGAGGCGATGTCTCCGGCCACGTAGATCCAGGGCGAAACCCCGGCGCCCAGCCCCGCCGCGGCCGCCTCCAGCATGTAGAACAGGTGCTCGTATTCCCGGTGCAGGCCGCTGTCGGGCGGCTCCACCCCCGCATGCAGCGACCATTCGCGCCAGGCCTGGCGATGGGGCCGGGTCTGCAGGCGAGGCGCCGCGCCCAGCCCTTGCCGCGCCACCTGCGGCGACATCACCGGGCCGTGGAAATTGTCGAGGAACGGGGTGGCCTCGACGCCTTCGCCGGGCGCCTGCTCGGTCAGGCGGATCGCCGCATCGAACGGGTCCTTGCCGAAATCGACCGGCCCATAGGCTTCGGTCACCCGGATGTTCAGCCCCGGATGGCGGGCGTGGAAGGCCGGCAGCCGGGGGATCAGCCAACGCATGGCCAGGGTGCCGACGCACGAGAGATGCAGTTCGCTCTCCCCCGCCCCGCGCAGGGCCAGGAACGAGCGCTCTATGCCGTCGAACGCCCCGCCCAGCGCCTCGGCGAACCGCCGCCCCGCCTCGGTCAGGCGCAGACCGTTCCGCGGCCCCTCGGTCAGCCGCACGCCGCAATGGCGTTCGAGCCCCCGGACCTGGCGGCTGATCGCGCCATGGGTGACGCAGAGTTCGTCGGCCGCCAGGTTCATGCGGCCCAGCCGGGCGAAGGCCTCGAAGGCGCGCAGGGCGGTCAGCGGCGGCAAGCTTCGCTTGGGCATGGATCTCTGCTCGCGGCGATATCGTCGTTATAGGAGCCTGCCACGGCCTCCGGCAATCGTCTCCCCCCGCGCGGCGTCCAGCCCGCCCGTCGTCATCGCAAGCCCACCGTTCGCCATCGGTCCGCTCCTTGATGCGCCGCGCGAGCATGCGGAGGCCCGGCCCAGGCCGCAAACGACTAATCGGCCACCCATTCGTGATCCAATCTCACGAATAAAGCTCCCTGAAAGTCCTCTCCTGTCTCCCAAATAGGCCCATGGAGGCGCATAAGGACGCATTATGCGGCGCCCGATGTCGCAACCTGGACGCTTGGCTGCGCAGATGGCCATGGACCTCATCGACCTCGCCGGAACCCGCGCCGTCGCCTGGCCCGCCGACGCCCCGCCGCTGTCGTCCGGCCGCGACGCCGGCGACCTGATCGGCGCGGCCTTCTCGCACCAGGCGCGGCTGGTGGTGCTGCCCGTCGCCCGCCTGTCGCCGGAGTTCCTGCGCCTCTCCTCGGGCCTGGCCGGCGAGGTGCTGCAGACCTTCGTCAACTATGGCCTGCGCGTGGCGATCGTCGGGGACATCGCCGGCCCCCTGGCGGCCAGCGCCCCGCTCGGCGATTTCGTGCGCGAGTCCAACCGCGGAAGCCAGGTCTGGTTCGCCGACGACCTGGACGCCCTGGCCAGGCGCCTGTCGGGCGCCTGAGCCCGGAGCGCGCGGCCTCGCCCGCAGCGTTTTTCTGTGGGACCTCTGTCGGCGACGGGCGCCTCCGCCCGTCCTTGGCAAGAACCGAGGCTTGAAATGCGCTACGCCATCCTCTGCTACAACGACGAGGCCGTCACCTCCGCCTGGAGCCAGGAAGAGGACGACGCGGTCATGGCCCGCCTGGACGTCGTCCAGCAGAGGCTCACCCGGGACGGCAAGCTCGGCCCGGCTATCCGTCTCCTGCCGACCACCTCGGCCACCACGCTTCGCAAGGCCCAGAACCTGGTGGTCGACGGCCCCTACGCCGAGACCAAGGAGCAGTTGCTCGGCTTCTACATCGTCGATGTCGAGACCCTCGACGAAGCCCTGCAGATCGCCCGCGACCTCGGCCAGGCCAATCCCGGCGGCGCCTACGAACTGCGCCCGCTGATGCTCTACCTGCCAGGGAGCCCGATGGCGTGACCGACCCCGCCTGGATCGACGCGGCCCTCGCCTCGGCCCGCCCGCAGGCGGTCAGCGCCCTCCTGCGCTATTTCCGCGACCTGGACGTGGCCGAGGAGGCGTTTCAGGAAGCCTGCCCGCGCGCGCTGAAGTCCTGGCCGGAAAAGGGGCCGCCGCGCGATCCGGCGGCCTGGCTGATCCTGGTCGGGCGCAACAGCGGTATAGACGGCGTCCGCCGCCGCGCGCGCCAGCAGGCTCTGCCGCCGGAGGAGACCCTCTCCGACCTCGACGATGTCGAGGCGCCCCTGGCCGAGCGGCTCGACGGTTCGGACTATCGCGACGACATCCTGCGCCTGCTGTTCATCTGCTGCCATCCCGACCTGCCCGCGGTGCAGCAGGTCGCCGTCGCCCTGCGCATCGTCTGCGGCCTCAGCGTCCGGCAGATCGCCCGCGCCTTCCTGGTGAGCGAGGCGGCGATGGAGCAGCGGATCACCCGCGCCAAGGCCAGGGTCGCCCAGGCCAAGGTTCCCTTCGAGGCGCCGGGCCCGGTCGAGCGGACCGAGCGGCTGGCCGACGTGGCCGCCGTCGTCTACCTGATGTTCAACGAGGGCTATTCAGCGACCTTGGCCGAGGCGGACGCCCGCGCGCCCTTCGCGCTCGAAGCCATCCGCCTGGGCCGCCTGCTGCTGCGCCTCTTCCCCGCCGAACCGGAGATCATGGGCCTGGTCGCCCTGATGCTGCTCCAGCAGTCGCGCGCCGCCGCGCGGTTCGATGAAGCCGGCCAGGTCGTCCTGCTGGAAGACCAGGACCGCAACCGCTGGAACCGCGGCATGATCGCCGAGGGCCTGGCCCTGCTGGACAAGGCCATGCGCCACCGCGCGCCGGGCGCCTATCAGGTCCAGGCCGCCATCGCCGCCCTGCACGCCCGCGCCCCGACCGCCGCGGCTACCGACTGGACCCAGATCGACCAACTCTACGCCGCCCTGGAGCAGATGACCCCATCGCCGGTGGTGACGCTGAACCGCGCCGTGGCCGTCTCCAAGACCGCCGGGCCGGAGGCGGCCCTGGCGATGATCGAGCCGCTTTCGGGCCAGCTCTCCGGCTATTTCTACTTCCATGGCGCCCGGGGCGGCTTCCTCAAGCAGCTCGGTCGCCGCGGCGAGGCGCGCCAGGCCTTCGACCGCGCCATCGCCCTGGCCAACAGCACGCCCGAGGCCGCCCATATCCGCCGTCACCTGGACAGCCTGGGCGGCGAAAACTGAGGCCCTGGCCGGGCGCGGGCGGCAAGCTCGGCCTGCCCTCTTCCCCTGCGCCGCGCGGCGTGCGTAACCTGCGCAAAACAACGTCGCCTCGAGGGGGGATTCATGGCCGTGACCGACGCCGGCGCCGCAGCGCCCGCACGCAAGCCGCTATTTTCGGACGGATACAAGCAGACCGTCCTGTGGCTGCTGGTCCTGGCCTACACCTTCAACTTCATCGACCGCACGATCATCGCCACCATCGGCCAGGCGATCAAGGTCGACCTGAAGCTGACCGACACCGAGCTCGGCCTGCTGGGGGGCCTGGCCTTCGCCCTGCTCTACACCGCCCTCGGCATCCCTATCGCCCGGGTCGCCGAGCGCCACAGCCGCATCAACATCATCACCATCGCCATCGTGATCTGGTCGGGCTTCACCGCCCTCTGCGGCATGGCCAACAGCTTCCTGCAACTGCTGCTGTTCCGGGTCGGCGTGGGCGTGGGCGAGGCGGGCCTGTCCCCGCCGGCCCACTCGCTGATCTCCGACTATTTCGAGCCGAAGAAACGCGCCTCGGCCCTGTCGATCTATTCCTTCGGCATTCCGCTGGGCTCGATGTTCGGCGCGGTGGCCGGCGGCTGGATCGCCCAGAACCTCGACTGGCGGATGGCCTTCTTCATGGTCGGCCTGCCCGGCCTGATCGTCGCCATCCTGCTCAAGGTCTTCGTCAAGGAGCCGCCGCGCGGCTATTCCGACCGCCTGGTCGCCGAACAGGCCGGCGACGTCCCGGTCACCGAGGGCGACGAGACCGCCCCGCCGGTCCACGCCGCACCGCCCTCGATCCTCGCCGTCGCCAAGCGCATCTTCGGCCGGTGGGGCTTCTTCCACATGGTCGCCGGCATCACCCTGGCCTCCTTCGCCGGCTACGGCGTCGGCCAGTATTCCGCCCCCTATTTCATCCGCCAGTTCGGCCTCGACCTGGCGACGGTCGGGATCATCTTCGGCCTGATCGGCGGCGTCGCCTCGGGCGCGGGCACCCTGCTCGGCGGCTTCCTCACCGACTGGGCGGCCCGCAAGTCCGGCCGCTGGTACGCCCTGGTGCCGGCCATCGGCCTGCTGATCGCCTGCCCGCTCTACATCCTCGTCTACACCCGCCCCGACTGGAAGATCGCCGCGGCCCTGCTGCTGCTCCCCGGCATCTTCCACTACACCTATCTGGGCCCCACCTTCGGAGTGATCCAGAACGCGGTCAGCCTGCGGATGCGCGCCACCGCCACGGCCCTGCTGTTCTTCGTGCTGAACCTGATCGCGCTCGGCTTCGGCCCGCCCTTCTGCGGCTGGTGCATCGACATGCTCTCCCAGCACCTCTTCGCGGCGCAGAATCTCGGCTCGTTCTTCGAGATGTGCCCGGGCGGCATCGGCCGCGAAGGCGCGGGCGCGGCCATCGACGCGGCCTGCAAGGCGTCCGTGGCCAAGGGCACCCAGCAGGGCATCATCCTCAACCTGCTGATCTACGGCTGGGCCGGACTCCACTACCTACTGGCGGCCATCACCCTGCCCAAGGACATGGCCGCAGCGCTCAGGCAGACCGAAATGGAGGCCGCCGGGGCCTGAGACTGCTGATATGGACCGGGCATGAACCTCAGTCCCCTTCCGCTCACCACGGTCGTCGGCGCCTTCCTCCTGGCGTTCCCGGCCCTGTTCTCGATCGTCAATCCGCTAGGCGCCTCGCTCACCTTCCATCAGGTGACCGAGGGCCGGGCCGACCGGCAGATCCTGGCCTGGCGGATCGCCCTCTACGCCCTCCTCATCCTGCTCGGCTCGCTGTTGCTGGGCAGCTATATCCTCGGCTTCTTCGGCGTCAGCCTGGGCGCCTTGCGGGTGGCCGGCGGCCTGGTGGTCGCCATCCGCGCCTGGAGCCTGCTGATGGACCCGCAGGTGCAGGAGGACCGCAAGGCCAACGCAGCGGCCCCCGCCGAGACCGCCCAGGACGACGTGGCCTTCTTCCCGCTCACCATGCCCTTCACCACCGGGCCGGGGGCGATCTCGGTGGCCATCGCGCTCGCCTCCCAGCGCCCGGCCGAGGGCCAGGGCGTGGTCAGCTTCTTCATCGGGGTCAGCCTGGCGGCCCTGCTGGTGGCGGTGATGGTCGGCGTCTTCTACCGCTGGTCCAGCGTCGTGCTCTCCATGCTCGGCCGGTCCGGCGCGCGGGTGCTCTCGCGGCTGGTGGCCTTCCTGCTGCTCTGCGTCGGGGTGCAGATCATCTCCAGCGGCCTGGAAAGCCTGGTCCCGACCTATCTGAAAGCCGCCGGCTAGGCGCGCCGCGATTGCGATTTGCGACCTTCGGGGCTAACACGCGCCCCGAAGGAGCCCCGCCATGATCCCCCGTTACGCCCGCCCGGAAGCCGCCAAGATCTGGGACCCGCAGACGCGCTTCAAGATCATGTTCGAGATCGAGGCCCACGCCGCCGACAAGATGGCCGAGTTGGGCGTGATCCCGAAGCTGGCCGCCGACACCATCTGGGAAAAGGGCCGCGACGCGGTGTTCGACGTCGAGCGCATCGACGCCATCGAACGCGAGGTCAAGCACGACGTCATCGCCTTCCTAACCCACGTCACCGAGATCGTCGGCCCCGAGGCGCGCTTCCTGCACCAGGGCATGACCTCGTCCGACGTCAACGACACGGCCCTGGCCGTCCAGCTTTCGCGCGCCACCGACCTCCTGATCGAGGACGTCGACCTGGTGCTGGCGGCGCTGAAGAAGCGGGCCTTCGAGTTCAGGCTGACCCCGACCGTCGGCCGCAGCCACGGCATCCATGCCGAGCCGACCACCTTCGGCCTCAAGCTCGCCGGCCACTACGCCGAGTTCCAGCGCGCCAAGGAGCGCCTGGCCATGGCGAAGTTCGAGATCGCCACCTGCGCCATCTCCGGCGCGGTCGGCACCTTCGCCAATGTCGCCCCCGAGGTCGAAGCCCATGTGGCGCAGAAGATGGGCCTGGCCGTCGAGCCGGTCTCGACTCAGGTGATCCCGCGCGACCGCCACGCGGCCTACTTCGCCGCGCTCGGCGTCGTCGCCAGCTCGGTCGAGCGCCTGGCCGTCGAGATCCGCCACCTGCAGCGCACCGAGGTGCTGGAAGCCGAAGAGTTCTTCGACGTCGGACAAAAGGGCTCGTCGGCCATGCCGCACAAGCGCAACCCGATCCTGACCGAGAACCTGACGGGCCTGGCGCGCCTGGTCCGCTCGGCCGTGGTCCCGGCCATGGAGAACGTCGCCCTCTGGCACGAGCGCGACATCAGCCACTCCTCGGTCGAGCGCGGCGTCGCCCCGGACACCACCGTCCACCTCGACTTCGCCCTGCGCCGGCTGGCCAATGTCGTCGACCGCCTGCTGGTCTACCCGGCCAACATGCAGAAGAACCTCGACCGCCTGGGCGGCCTGGTCCACTCCCAGCGCGTCCTGCTGGCGCTCACCCAGAAGGACATCAGCCGCGAAGGCGCCTACGCCGCGGTCCAGCGCAACGCCATGAAGGTCTGGCGCGGCGAGGGGAACTTCCTCGACTTCCTCAAGGCCGACCCGGAGGTGATCCTCTCCGACGCCGAACTCGAGGACCTGTTCGATCTCGGCTACCACTTCAAGAACGTCGACGTCGTCTTCGCCCGGGTGTTCGGCCAGGACGCGATGGCCAAGGCCGCAGAGTAGGGCTGGAGCGTGACCGACCAGACCGACTGGGCCCAGCGCTTCAGCGACCGCATGACCCGCGTTCGCGCCAATGAGATCCGCGAGCTGTTGAAGCTGCTCGACCAGCCCGACATCCTCTCCTTCGCCGGCGGCATCCCCGACCCCGAGCTGTTCCCCGCCGACCGCATCCAGGCCGCCTATGACGCGGTGCTGGCCGACCCGCAGCTTTCCCAGCAGGCGCTGCAGTATTCGGTCAGCGAGGGCTATCTGCCGCTGCGCGAATGGATCGCCGAGCGCATGGCGATCCACGGCGTCGCCTGCACGCCGGACAACATCATGCTCACCGCCGGCTCGCAGCAGGCGCTGGACCTGCTGGGCAAGCTGTTCCTGACGCGCGGCGACACGGTGATGGTGGCCCGGCCGACCTATCTCGGCGCGCTCCAGGCCTTCACCGCCTACGAGCCGGACTATCTCGACCTGCCGGCCACGGCCCTGACCGAGGGGGTGGACGCCCAGGCCCTGATGGCCGGCCGCGCGCCGCGGCCCTTGGGCTATTTCGTGCCCGACTACGCCAACCCGACCGGCGAGAGCCTGTCGCCGGCCGAACGCGAGGCTCTGCTGGACCTGGCCGACCGGCTCGACATGACCCTGATCGAGGATGCGGCCTATCGCGAGCTGCGGTTCGGCGGCGAGGCCCTGCCCAGCCTGCTGGCGCTGGACATCGCCCGTTCGGGTTCGATCGAGGCCGCCCGCACGCTCTTCTGCGGCACCTTCTCCAAGACCCTCTCGCCGGCCCTGCGGCTCGGCTGGGTCTGCGGCCCCAAGGCGGTGATCGAAAAGCTGGTGCTGCTCAAGCAGGGCAGCGACCTGCACGTCTCGACCATCAACCAGATGGTCGGCTGGCGCACCGTCAGCGAGGGTTACGAGCAGCACCTCTCACGCCTGCGCGGCGCCTATGGCGCCAAGGCCGGGGCGATCCTCGAAGCGCTGGCCCGTCACATGCCGCAAGGCGTCTCCTGGTCGAAGCCGGAAGGCGGCATGTTCGTCTGGATCCGCCTGCCCGAAGGGATCGACGGCAAGGAACTCCTGGCCCGCGCCATCGCCGAGGAGCGGGTCGCCTTCGTGCCCGGCGCGCCGTTCTTCGCCGAGACCGCGGCGGCCAACACCATCCGCCTCAGCTACTCCCTGCCCACGCCCGCGCAGATCGACGACGGCGTGGCGCGCCTGGCCCGGCTGATCGCCCGCGCGCTCTGAGGGATGCGGCCGCCAGCGCGGCGGCCGCATCCTTTTCCGTCAGACCCGCTCGATGATGATCGCCGGAGCCATGCCGCCGGCCGCGCACATGGTCACCAGGCCGCGCTTCAGGTCGCGGCGCTCCAGTTCGTCCAGCACCGTGCCGATGAGGATCGAGCCTGTGGCGCCGATCGGGTGGCCCAGGGCCATGGCCCCGCCGTTCACGTTCACCTTGTCGCGGTCGAGCTTCAGGTCGCGGATGAACTTCTCGGCCACCACCGCGAAGGCCTCGTTGATCTCGAAGAGGTCGATGTCGTCCACGGTGAGCCCGGCCTTGGCCAGCACCTTCCGGGCGGCCGGAACCGGGGCGTTCAGCATCAGGGTGGGGCTGTCGCCCATATTGGCCATGGCCAGCACCTTGGCCCGCGGCTTCAGGCCGTTCCTGGCCGCATAGGCCCGCGAGGCCAGCAGGACCGCCGCCGCCCCGTCGACCACGCCCGACGAATTGCCGGCGTGGTGCACGTGATTGATCTTCAGGTCGGGATAGACCTGCCGGATCAGGTCGCCATAGGTCGTGCCCTTGTCGTCCACCGGCACGTTGGCGATCATCTCGAACGAGGCCTTCAGGGCCGACAGCCCCTCCAGCGTCGTCTGCGGCCGCGGGAACTCCTCACGGTCGAGGGCCAGCGAACCGTCCTCGCGATAGACCGGAACCAGCGACCTGTCGAAACGCCCCTCGCGGATCGCCACGTCGGCCCGCTGCTGGCTGACCAGGGCCAGTTCGTCCAGCGCCTGGCGCTCGATGCCTTCCAGGGTGGCGACGGCGTCGGCGCAGACGCCCTGCTGGCTCTGCGGATGGCGCGCGCGCAGGCTCAGATTGCCGGCGTCCATCATCGGCGGCCCGGCCGAGCGGTCGGCGCTGGCTGCGGTGTAGGACATCATCTCGGTCCCGCCGGCGACCACCAGGTCCTCCATGCCCGACATGATCTGCGCCGCGGCCAGGTTCACCGTGGTGATGCCCGAGCCGCAGAACCGGTCCAGCGTCATGCCGCTGGCCTTGACGTCGTAGCCGGCGTCGAGCGCCGCCATCCGGCCCAGGTCCCCGCCCTGCTTGCCGCGCTGGCTGGAGGTGCCCCAGATCACATCGTCCACCTCGGCGGTGTTGAGGTTGTTGCGCTCGGCGATGGCCTTCAGGACCGTGGCGGCCAGGTGTTGCGGATGGAAGTCGGCCAGGGCGCCCTTGCCGACCTTTCCGATCCCCCGCGGCGTGCGCGCGGCGTCGATGATGAGGGCTTCGGGCATGGTCGTTCCTTCCTGATGGTCCCGGCTCCGCCGGCTGTTCCGCCGAAAAGAGCCCACCGGCCGCCGCGTCAGTCCAGAGGCATTTGCACGCAGCCTTCCATTCCCTAACGTCACTATCCGAACATCCGCCGGATCGGGATCGGGAGAAGGAAAGCCATGGACGCCGCCGCGATGAACGCCTTGCTGGCCAGGCAGAAGGCCGCGCATTTGCGGGACGGGGAACCGAGCGCCCAGGTCCGCGCCGAGCGCATCGACCGGGCCATCGCCCTCCTGATCGACAACCGCCGCGCCATCGAGGACGCGGTCAACGAGGACTTCGGCTCGCGCTCGCGCGAGGCGACCGCCTTCACCGACATCGCCGCCTCCATCGGCCCGCTCAAGCACGCCAAGGAGAACCTGGCCCGGTGGATGCGCCCGGAGAAGCGCCAGCCGACCCCGGCGATCCTCGGCCTGTTCGGCGCCAAGGCGCAGGTCCGCTTCCAGCCCAAGGGCGTGGTCGGGATCATCAGCCCCTGGAACTTCCCGGTGAACCTGACCTTCGCCCCGCTGGCGGGGGTGCTGGCGGCCGGCAACCGGGCGATGATCAAGCCCTCGGAGTTCACGCCCGCCACCTCCGACCTGATGGCCAGGATGTTCGCGAGCGCCTTTTCCGAGGAGGAGATCGCCGTCGTCACCGGCGGGCCGGAGGTCGGCCAGGCCTTCTCCTCGCTCGCCTTCGACCACCTGATCTTCACCGGGGCCACCGCCATCGCCCGGCACGTCATGCGCGCGGCGGCCGAGAACCTGGTGCCGCTGACCCTCGAACTCGGCGGCAAGAGCCCGGTGATCCTCGGCAAGTCGGCCGACGTCGCCGTCGCCTCGGCGCGGATCATGAACGGCAAGACCCTGAACGCCGGCCAGATCTGCCTGGCCCCCGACTACGTCCTGGCGCCGAAGGAAAGCCTGGAGCCGTTCATCGCCGGCGCCCAGGCCTCGGTCGCCCGGATGTTCCCGACGCTGAAGGACAATCCCGACTACACCGCGATCGTCGCCCAGCGGCACTACGACCGCATCAAGGCCTATGTGGACGAGGCCCGCGCCCGCGGCGCGCGGGTGATCGAGCTGAAGCCGGAGGGCGAGGACCTGTCCCAGCAGGAGCATCGCAAGATCGCCCCCACCCTGATCATCGATCCCGACGACGACCTGAAGGTCATGCAGGAGGAGATCTTCGGCCCGGTCCTGCCGGTGAAGACCTACAGCGGCATCGACGAGGCCATCGCCTATGTGAACAAGGGCGACCGCCCGCTCGGCCTCTACTATTTCGGCGCCGACGAGGCCGAGCGCGAGACGGTGCTCAGCCGCACCACCTCAGGCGGGGTGACGGTCAACGACGTGGTCTTCCACGTGGCGCAGGAGAACCTGCCCTTCGGCGGCGTCGGCCCCTCGGGCATGGGCAGCTATCACGGCGTCGACGGCTTCCGCGAGTTCAGCCACAAGAAGGCGATCTACAGCCAGATCAAGGCCGACAAGCCTCTGCAGCAGATGCGCCCGCCCTTCGGCCCGGCCTTCCGTAAGTATCTCGACGGGCAGTTGCGGCGATAGGCCGGAGCCCCGCCCCAACGAAAAACGCCGCCCTGCAAGGGGCGGCGTTCTTTCGATTCGGCGTCGGGCGTTACTGGCTGGAGCGAATCTGCTCGCGGGCCTGGGCCAGCAGCTCGTCCATCTTCATGCGGACCTCGCCCTCGCTGATCGCGACGCCCGAGCCCTTCAGGTCCTCGAACACCTTGCGCAGCACGTCCTCGTCGCCCGGCAGCTCGAAGTCGGACTTCACCACGGCCTTGGCGTATTCGGCGACGCTGTCGGCGCCCAGGCCCATCAGGCCGGCGGCCCACTCGCCCAGCAGGCGGTTGCGACGGGCTCCAGCCTTGAATTCCAGCTCCTGGTCGAGCTCGAACTTCTTTTCAAAGCCACGCTCGCGATCGTCGAAGGTCGTCATGTGTTCCCCGGATAGGCGGTCGGTCGGCGTTGCATATCCTCTGATCC
>NZ_JAYRST010000050.1:0-22556 GCF_041920015.1 Phenylobacterium sp. | reverse complement strand
CGGGCCGCACCGAGGCGGGCGACGTGCAGGTGATGAGCGCCGGCTCGGGCATCCGCCACGCCGAGTACAATCTGGAGAACGAGGACACGACCCTCTTCCAGATCTGGATCTTGCCGACCAAGGCCGGCGGCGAGCCCTCCTGGGGCGCCAAGCCCTTCCCCAGGGGCGATCGCGCCGGGAAGTTCGTCACCCTGGCCAGTGGCGTGGACGGCGATGAAGACGCCCTGCCGATCCGCACCGACGGCCGCGTCTCCGGCGCGACCCTGAAGGCGGGCGAGACCACCGAGTACCAGCTCGGCGCCGGCCGCTACGCCTATCTCGTCCCGGCCACCGGGGCGGTCGAGGTCAACGGCGTGACGGCCAAGGCCCGCGACGGCCTGGCCATCCGCGACGTCGACACCATCCGCGTCACGGCCCTGGAGGACGCCGAACTCGTCCTCGTCGACGCCGCCTGACGCGAAACGGGCCCGGACGCCTCCGGGCCCGATCTTTCTCCGAACCCTCCCCGAATTCAGGAACCGATCCGATGACCAAAGTCCTCGTTCTCTACCACTCGACCTATGGCCACCTCGAAACCATGGCCAGGGCCGTCGCCGAAGGCGCCCGCGAAGCCGGCGCCGAGGTGGACATCAAGCGCGTGCCCGAGACCGTGCCGGCCGAGCTCGCCAAGGCCTCGGGCTACAAGCTCGACCAGGAAGCTCCGGTCGCGACCGTCGCCGACCTCGCGAACTACGATGCGATCATCGTCGGCGTCGGCACCCGCTATGGCCGCATGGCTGCGCAGATGGCGGCGTTCTGGGACCAGACCGGCGGGCTGTGGGCCAAGGGCGCCCTGGTCGGCAAGGTCGGCGGCGTCTTCACCTCCACCGCCACCCAGCATGGCGGCCAGGAGACGACCATCATCTCGACCATCACCCAGCTCCTGCATCACGGCATGGTCATCGTCGGCCTGCCCTACGCCTGGGCCGGCCAGATGAAGCTGGACGAGATCACCGGCGGCAGCCCCTACGGCGCCTCGACCATCACCGGCGGGGACGGCTCTCGCCAGCCCAGCGCCAACGAACTGGAGGGCGCGCGCTTCCAGGGCCGCCACCTGGCGCAGATCGCGGCCAAGGTCGCAGCCTAAGCCTCCAGACCACCGGCGAGCCCCCCTCGCCGCGACGCCGGCGCCCGCCTCTCTCGAGAGGCGGGCGCTCGTGTCCCTCACCCATTCATCCCGGCGAAGGCCGGGACCCAGTTTCAACTCAGAACTCAGGACCCATGCACCGCGCACGGCCCTACGACCTGGGCCCCGGCCTTCGCCGGGGTGAGCGGTGTTTTGGGCAGTTCTAAGCTGGAACGCCGGTCCGCAGCTTGGCCACCCGGTCGATGGCGGCGTCGGCTTCCTTCAGCAGTTGCGCGACGATCTCGGCGGCGGGCAGCACTTCATGCACCCCGCCGGCCGACTGGCCCATGGCGAAGCAGGAGCGGTCGGGGTCCAGGCCCTCGATCTGGCCGCCGATGCCGCCCATCACCCCGGCCCGGCTCGACAGCATGGCCTGCATGGGGAAGGGCTGGATGTCCTGCGGACGCGTCTCCCATTCCTCGACATAGGGGTTCTTCTTCACCCGCATCGGCTTGCCGGAATAGGAGCGGGTGCGGATGGTGTCCTCGTCGGCCGCCTCCAGGATCGCCTGGCGGTAAAGCTCGCCGGCATGCGCTTCGGTCGAGGCGATGAAGCGCGTGCCCATCCAGACGCCGGTCGCCCCCAGAGACAGCGCCGCAGCCAGGCCCCGGCCGTCATAGAGGCCGCCGGCCGCCACCACCGGGATCTTCACCGCTTCGACCGCCTGGGCCACCAACGGCATGGTGCCGACCAGGCCCGTATGCCCGCCGCCCTCGCCGCCCTGGCAGATCACCGCGTCGCAGCCGGCCTGCTCGGCCTTCACCGCATGCTTCACCGCGCCGCAGACGACCATGACCTTCAGGCCGGCCTTCTTTAGCTTCTCCATGATCGGCATCGGCACGCCGAGGCCCGCGACGAAGGACGAGGCGCCTTCCTCGATGATGATCTCGACCGAGGCGGTCAGGCTTTCGGGGCTAGCGGCCAGCAGGTCGACGCCGAACGGCTTGTCGGTCAGGCTTTTGACCTTGCGCATCTCGTCACGGATGAACTCGGGCGTCCGGCCGGCCATGCCGAGCACGCCATAGCCTCCGGTGTTGGAGACCGCCGCCGCCAGTTCGGCGTAGGAGACGCCGCCCATGCCAGCCAGCATGATCGGGTGCTTCACACCCAGTAAATCGCAAAGCGGAGTATGCAGGCTCATCGAAATCCTCCGGAATTTATGCCCCGGAGGATGGCGCCGCACGGCCCACCAGGAAACTATGACCCGACGTCAGGGGCGCCAGGAGGACGCGATCGATGACCACCGACCGCCGCGGTTTGATCGCCACAGCCTGCCTGGGGGCCTTCGCCCTGCACAATCTGGAAGAGGGCCTCGCCTATGCCCGCATGCATGACGCGGTGGGCGCCCGCATCGCCGCCGCCGGCCTCGTCTGGTGGCGGCCGACGCCGGCCCAGTTCGACCTCGCTCTGCTGGGCCTCACCCTCGCCGTCGGCCTGGCGCTCGGCTGGGCGGCCCGGGGAAGCGTCTCCCGGACTCGACTCGCCGTGCTGCGGGCCCTGCCGCTGGTCATGCTGGCCAACGTGGTCGTTCCGCACGTGCCGGCGGCGATCCTGCTGGGAGGATATGCGCCGGGGTTGCTGACGGCGCTGGCCGTCAACATCCCGGTTTCGCTGTGGGCGCTGAACGCCCTGCGGACTCAGAAGATTCCGTAGCCGCCGTCGATCAGCACCGAGTCGCCGGTGTGGAAGGCCGAAGCGTCGGAGGCGAAATAGACGGCCATGCCGCCGAAGTCCGCCGGCTTGCCCCAGCGGCGCATGGGCACGCGCTTGATGACGTTGTCGTTGAACTTGTCGTTGTCTTGCGCTCCGGCCGTCATATCGGTGGCGATCCAGCCGGGCAGGATGCAGTTGGCGCGCACGCCGTAGCGCGCATGTTCCACCGCAATGGCGCGGACCATGGGGATCAGGGCGCCCTTGGTTGCGGCATAGGCCTGGTTACGGGCCGCGCCGTCCAGGGCCGAGAGCGAGGAGATGGCGACCAGCGAACCGCCGGCGTCTCCTTGCCCGGCCCGCTCGACCATGTGCTTGCAGGCCTCGCGGAAGGTGAAGAACACCCCGTCGAGATTGACCGACAGCACCTTGCGATAGGTCTCGGTCGGGAACTCGGAGAACGACCTGGCGCCGCCCCCGATGCCGGCGTTGGCGACCACGGTGTCGATCCGGCCCATCTTGGCCGCCGCCTCGGCCATGCCGGTCGCCACCGCCGCCTCGTCGGCCACGTTCACGACCTGGGTCAGCACCCGCACGCCCGTGGCTTTGAGCTTCTCGGCCGCATCGGCGTTCTTCTGAGCGTTGGAGCCCCAGATGACGATGTCGGCGCCCGCCTGGGCCATCGCCTCGGCCATGCCGAAACCGATGCCGCCGTTGCCGCCCGTCACCAGGGCCACCTTGCCGGTCAGGTCGAATGGTTTGTAGGCCACGGGGCTCCCTCTCGTTCAAACAGATGTTGGAACCCAGAGGAGCCCGCTGACGCGGCGGCCGTCAAGCCGGCTCAGGCCGCCGTCCAGCCTCCGTCCAGCACCATGGACGCCCCGGTCGCCGAGGCGCCCATGTCCGAGACCAGATAGAGCAGCATGCCGGCCAGATGTTCGTACTCGACGAACTTCTTGTTCGGCTGGGCGGCGAGGATGACCTCTTCCATCACCCGGTCCTCGGGAATGCCGCGCGCCTTGGCCTGGTCGGCGATCTGGGCCTCGACCAGCGGGGTCTTCACATAGCCGGGGCAGATGGCGTTGGCGGTGATCCCCAGCTTGGCGTTCTCCAGGGCCGTGACCTTGGTGAAGCCGACCACGCCATGCTTGGCCGCCACATAGGCCGACTTGAACGGCGAGGCGACCAGGCCATGCGCCGAGGCGATGTTGACGATCCGGCCCCGCCCTTGCGCCTTCATGATCGGCAGGGCCGCGCGGGTCGCCAGAAAGGTCGAGGTCAGCACGACCCCGATCAGGTTGTTCCAGGTCTCGACCGGGAACTCGTCGATGGGCGCCACGTGCTGGAAGCCGGCGTTGTTCACCAGGATGTCCAGCCGGCCGAATTCGCGGCGAGCGAAATCCACCATGTCGGCGACCTCGTCGGCCTTCAGCATGTCGGCGCCGTGATAGCGGACCTTCGCGCCCGTCCGCTGTTCGAGCGCGGCGCGGTCGGCCTCGATCTTCGCTGGGTCGCCGAAGCCGTTGAGGACGACATTGACGCCCTGCTCAGCCAGGGAGGCGGCCATCGCCTGGCCGATGCCGCTGGTCGAACCGGTGATGACGGCCACATGGCCCTGCAGCCCATAGTCGACGGCCATGCGATCAGTCCTTTTTCTTCTTCGCCGCGGAGGGCGGCGGGGGCTGGGGCCGCGAGAACACCCATTCGGTCTCGCTCGAAGCGCCTTGCTGGAAACGATAGCCTTCCACGTCGAAAGCCCGCAGGTCTTCGGCCTTCTCGATGCGGTTGTCGATGGCGTAGCGCGCCATCAGGCCCCGCGCTTTCTTGGCGTAGAACGAGATGATCTTCGCCTGACCATCCTTCTCTTCATAGAACTTGGTCGTCACCACCGGCAGCGTCAGAGCCGCACGGTCCACCGAGCCGAAATATTCCTGGCTGGCGCAATTCACCAAGGTCTTGTCCTTGTGGCCGACGGCGGCCTCGTTCAGGGCGTGCGAGATCTTCCCGCCCCAGAAGTCGTAGAGATTTCCACCGCGGCGGGTCTTGATCCGCACGCCCATCTCCAGGCGATAGGGCTGGATGGCGTCGAGCGGGCGCAGGAGGCCATAGAGCCCCGAAAGGATGCGCAGGTGCTTTTGCGCATAGGCCAGCCCCTTCTTGTCGAGATCGCGCGCCTTCAGTCCCGAATAGACGTCGCCGTTGAAGGCGAAGGCGGCCTGCAATCCGTCCTCCATCGCCGGATCGAAGGCCGCGAACCGCGCACGGTTCAGCTCGGCCAGATTGTCCGACAGGTCCATCATCTTCTTGAGGTCGGCGGCCTTGAGCTTCTTGGCCACGGTCGACAGCTCGGCGATGTCCTCGCCCATCTGCGGCGTCGTCATGGCGTGAGCGCCCTGCGGCCGCGTGAAATCGAGCGCCTTGGCGGGAGAGATGACGATCAGCATGGACGCTCAGAAAAGGACTCGCGGATTCATGATCCGCTTCGGGTCCAGGCTTTGCCGGATCGCCGCCAGGGCCGCAACCTCGACCGGCGACTTGTAGCGCCGGGCCTCGTCGGTCTTCATCGAACCCAGGCCATGCTCGGCCGAGATCGAGCCGCCCATCGAGGCGACGATGTCGTGGACGATGCGCGAGCCCTCGCTACGCAGGGCCGAGTGAGCGCCGTCGTCCCCGCCGTCCGGCCGGATCACGTCATAGTGGATGTTGCCGTCGCCGACATGACCGAACGCGGTGACGCGCGCGCCGGGAACCAAGGCCTCCATCCGCGCGGTCGCCTGGGCCAGGAAATCGGCCACCCGGCTGACGGGGACCGAGACGTCGTGCTTCCAGGTCGCGCCTTCCGGCTTCTGCCCGGCCGACTGGTTCTCGCGCACCGACCAGAAGGCCTTGGCCTGGGTCTCGTTCTGGGCGACGGCGGCGTCGCGGATCAAGCCGTCGTCCAGCGCCTTGGACAGCAGCCGCTCCATGGCGTTCTCTGCGGCCCTCGGCTCGCCGGAGGCGATCTCGACCAGCACGTACCACGGATGGACCTCACCCAGGGGATCGCGCTGGTTCGGGATGTTCTTCAGCACGAAGTCGATCCCGCGCCGGCCCATCAGCTCGAAGGCTTCCACCGCGCCGCCGGCCTCGTCCTTGGCCCTGGCCAGCAACCGGATCGCCGCGGCTGGATCGTCCAGCCCGACCACGGCGGTCGCGCGCGAGGCCAGCACCGGAAACAGCTTCAGGCTGGCGGCGGTGACCACGCCCAACGTGCCCTCGGCCCCGATCAGAAGCTGCTTGAGGTCGTAGCCGGTGTTGTCCTTGCGTAGTCGCTTCAGGCCGTTCCAGACCTCGCCGTTCGGCAGCACGGCCTCCAGGCCCAGCACCAGCTCGCGGGTGTTTCCATAGCGCAGGACCGCGGTGCCGCCGGCGTTGGTCGAGACGATGCCGCCGATGGTCGCCGTCCCCTGAGAGGCGATGTCGAGCGGAAAGCGCCGGCCCTTCTCCACAGCCGCCTCGTGGGCGGCCTGCAGGGTCACGCCGGCCTCGGCCACCAGCACGTCGTCGATGACGTCGATGTGGCGGATCGCGCGCAGGCGCTCGGTCGAGAGCAGCACCTCGCCCATCGGGATCTGGCCGCCGACCAGGCCGGTGTTGCCGCCCTGCGGCACGATCGGCGCGCCCGTCTCGGCGCAGACCCCGACCACGGCGGCGACCTCCTGCACGGTCTTCGGCAGCGCCAGGAACGGGGTCTCGCCCTGCCAGCGGTCGCGCCATTCGATCAGCTTGGGCGCGAGGCGGTCGGGGTCCTGGCTCCAGCCGCCCTCGCCCAGCACGGCCTTGAGGCGGGAGATGACGTCAGCGGAAACGGAGGCGGTCATGGCTGCAACCTAACGCGGCCGTCCTAGCCGACATAGCCCGCCGCGCGCTTCAGCCGATCATTGATGGCTTCGCCCAAACCTTCGTTGGGGATCGGGGCGACGGCGATGGCCGACGGATCGGTGCGGTCCGCCTCGCGCAGATAGGCGAACAGGCGCGCGGCCGCCTGGCGCAGGTCGCCGGCCGGGCTGAGGTTCCAGCGATGCTCGCCGGGGCCGAAGGCGAGATAGGCTTCCCCCGGCTCGGGGCGCGATACATTCAGGCGCACCGGAGCCTTGGGCGAATAGTGGCGGGCCAGGCGCCCCGGCGAGCGCTTGGCGTCGGCCTGAGCCTCGGCCAGCGTGCCGATCACCGCCTCGATCTGCTCGCGCGTGACCGAGCCGGGCCGCAGCAGCCGCGGCTGGTCCAGCAGGGCGACGACCGTGGATTCCAGGCCGACCTCGCAGGGGCCGCCATCGAGGCTGGCGGCGACCGCTTCCCCCGTCTCCTCCATGGCGTCGGCGTAGGTGGTCGGGCTGGGCCGCCCCGACCGGTTGGCCGAGGGCGCCGCCACCGGCCCGCCGAAGCCCGCCAGCACCGCCCGCGCCAGCGGATGGGCCGGGCAACGCACGGCGACCGTCTCCAGGCCCGCCCGCGCCAGATCGCAGACGGGGGTGTCAGGCGTGACCGGCAGCACCAGAGTCAGCGGCCCCGGCCAGAACGCCTGCGCCAAGACGCGCGCCCGCTCGTCGAAGACAGCGATCCGTTCGGCCGCCGCCAGGTCGGCGACGTGCGAGATCAGCGGGTTGAACGCCGGCCGTCCCTTGGCCGCGAAGATGGCGGCGACCGCGTCTGCATTGGAAGCATCGCCCCCCAGGCCATAGACCGTCTCGGTCGGCAGGATGATGAGGCGCCCGGCGCGCAAGGCGCCGATAGCTGCCTCTATTTGCGCGTCGCGGTCAGGTTGACTGAGACCTTCACCTGCGCCGGAATCTGATCGGTGCTCGTCCACTCGCCCTGTCCGACGCCAAAGGCCGTGCGATCGAGGGTGGTTACACCGCTGACCCGCGCCTTGTCGCCCTCGATCTTCAGGGTGAAGGGCAGGCGGACCGGCTTGCTTACCCCGCGCAGGCTGAGCTGGCCGTGGGCGACATAGCGGTTCTCACCGGTCTTCTCGAAGCGGGTGGCGGTGAAGGTCGCCTTGGCGTGCCTGGCGGTATCGAACCAGTCCTCGCCGCGCATGGACTCATCGCGCTGCTCGTCGCCGGAGACGGCGGAGGCCAGGTCTATGCTGACGCTGACCTTCGAGCGGTCGAGCGCTTCCGGCCCGAAGACGATATCGGCGCTCCACCGGTCGAACCGGCCCTCGATGGACGAGCCGCTCCAGGAGGTGGCGAAGCCGAGGGTCGAGCCGGAAGCGACCTTCCAGACCGAAGGTTCGGCCTGGGCCGGCTCGGCGGCGGCCGGCGCGGTTTCCGCCGCCTCAGCGGCTGTTTCGACCGCCGGCGCCGCAGCGGCGACCTCGGCTGGAACAGCCTCCTCGACCGCGGGCGGGGAAGGCGGCAAGGGCTTGGAGGCCGGCGGGGCGGGCCGCACGGCGTAGCCGGCGCCGATGACGCCCAGCGCGACGAGGGCGATGGCGATCAGCCGCGGATCGAACCAGGCGCCGGGTTTCGTCCCCGGCGCCATGTGGGCCAGCACCGGCTCATCCTTGCTGAACAACTGATGTTTGAGCGCACCGGCCACGTGCAGGGCGACGAGAACATAGGTCGCCCAGGCCAGGATCTCGTGGCCGTTCCCGGCGAAGCTCCGCCAGGCGGCCTTGGCGGGCGCCGTCAGGTCCGCAATGCCCGGCACGTGCGGCCATGGAATCACGCCGTAGAGCAGGGTCGGCACCTGGATCCGGCTGGCCGAAACCATGATCCAACCGGTGATCGGCAGGCCGATCATGATCACGTAGAGGCCGACATGGGCGATCTTGGCCAGCAGCTTCTCCCAGCCGGCCATGCCCTCTGGCGCCGGCGGCGGCCTGTGGGTCAGCCGCCAGGCCAGCCGCAACAGGCTGAGCAACAGAATGGTGATGCCCACGGACTTGTGGAGCTGGACCAGGGCGAAGCCTTGGGGAGTCCGGCCGTCCATCCGCCAGGCAAGGATCACCTGGAACACGATGGCCGCGGCGATCAGCCAGTGGAGGACGATGGCGACGGTGCTATAGCGGTCGCGTGCGGCGGAAGGCATGCGGCTGAAAGTCCCTTCGATTCTGAGCGGTCCGGCTCGGCGGCAAGCCTAACCTCGTCCAGGTTGCGCCGTGAAGGCTTGGACCGGCCATCGGCCTATCCTAAAGAACGCCGACATACATCGGAGTTCAGCATGTCGTTTCGCGCGCCGGTCCGTGACCTTGCCCTCGCCCTGAAGATCGCCGGGCATCCGGCCCTGGCGGCGACGGCGTTCGCCGAGCTCGACGAAGATACGATCACCGCGGTGCTGGAGGCGGCCGCCGCCTTCACCGAGGAAGAGCTCGCGCCGCTGAACCGCAAGGGAGATCAGGTCGGCGCCCGCTACGAGAACGGCAAGGTCATCGCCGCGCCGGGCTTCGCCGACGCCTACCGGGCCTTCGTCGCCGGCGGCTGGAACTCGCTGTCGGCCGATCCCGAGTATGGCGGCCAGGGCCTGACCAAAGCCATGGAACTGGCGGTGTTCGAGATGGTGCACGCCTCGAACATGGCCTTCGGCCTCTGCCCGATGCTGACCCAGGGCGCCATCGAGGCGCTGGACCTGCACGGGACCGAGCGCCAGAAACGCCTTATCCTGCCCAGGCTGGTCTCCGGCGAATGGACGGGCACCATGAACCTGACCGAGCCGCAGGCCGGTTCGGACCTGGCCGCCGTGACCACGCGCGCCGAACCCGACGGGCAAGGCGGCTATCGCCTCTACGGCCAGAAGATCTTCATCACCTGGGGCGACCACGACGCGGCGGAGAACATCTGCCACCTGGTTCTGGCCCGCCTACCGGACTCGCCGCCGGGCGTGAAGGGCATCTCGCTGTTCCTGGCCACCAAACGCGAAGTGCGGGACGACGGCTCCCTGGGCATAGCCAACGAGCTGCGGGCCGGCTCCATCGAGCACAAGCTGGGCATCCACGGCTCGCCCACCTGCGTCATGCTGTTCGAGGGCGCCAAGGCCGAGCTGGTCGGCGAGGTGAACAACGGCATCGCCCACATGTTCGTGATGATGAACGCCGCGCGCCTGCAGGTCGGCGTCCAGGGCGTGGCCATCGCCGAACGCGCCTTCCAGCAGGCCCTGGCCTTCGCCCAGGAACGTAAGCAGGGCCGCGCGGTCTGGTCGGCGGAATATCCGGCCCCGCTCTACGGACACCCGGACGTGCGCCGCTCGCTGCTGCTGATGAAGGCCAAGATCGAGGCGGCGCGCGGCGTCTGCATGACCACCGGGGTCCTGGCCGACCAGGCCCGGCTGGCCGCCGACGAGGCCGAGCGCGCCACCGCCAAGGCGCGCCAGGAACTGCTGACCCCCATCGCCAAGGCCTGGTCGACCGACATCGGCGTCGAGGTCGCCTCGATGGGCGTGCAGATCCACGGCGGCATGGGTTTCATTGAGGAGACCGGCGCGGCCCAGCATTATCGCGACGCCCGCATCGCCCCGATCTACGAAGGCACCAACGGCATCCAGGCTATCGACCTCATCGGCCGCAAGGTCCCGATGGAGAACGGCGGAGTGATGGACGCCCTCTGCGCCGACATGAGCGCGAGCGTCGAAGACCTCATGGCGACGCCTGGGCTTGACGGCGTCGGCTCGCGGCTGGAGGCCGGGATCGCGGCGCTGGAGCGCGCCACCGACTGGATTCTCCGGAACAAGGGCCCCAGGGCCCTGTCTGCCGCCACGCCCTATCTGAAGCTGGCCGGCGACGTGGTCGGCGGCTGGATGCTGGCGCGCCAGGCTCTGGCCGTGGCGGGAGCCGATGACGCCTGGAGCCTCAGCAAGGCGGCGCTGGCCCGAGTCTACGCCAGCCAGGTGCTGGCCCTGGCGCCGGGCCTGGCCGACGGCCTGACCGAAGGCGCCGACGACCTGGAGGCCGTCGGCGCGGACGCTCTTGGCGCTTGAACCTTAGAGCTGGGCCAGCATGTAGTCGGCGGCCGAGACCTTGAACTCGCCCGGGGCCTCGATGTTCAGTTCCTTCACCACGCCGTCCTCGACGATCATCGAATAACGCTGCGAGCGCGCGCCCATGCCGAAGCCCGAGGCGTCCATCTCCAGGCCTACCGCCTTGGTGAAGGCGCCGTTGCCGTCGCCGAGCATCAGGATGTCGCCGAGCACCGACTGGCTCTCGCCCCACGCCTTCATCACGAAGGCGTCGTTGACCGAAACGCAGGCGACCGTGTCGACGCCCTTGGCCTTGAAGTCGGCGAGATGGTCCTTGAACCCCGGCAGGTGGCGGGCCGAACAGGTCGGAGTGAAGGCGCCGGGCACCGCGAACAGCGCGACCTTCTTGCCGGCGAAGATCTCGTCGGTGGTCATGGGCTTGGGGCCCTCGGCCGTGCCGGCGGAGAAGGTGGCGGCGGGCAGCTTGTCGCCGACTTTGATGGTCATGGTCGTGTTCTCCCTGGTCTGGTTCGCTTCCAGATAACCCTCTGGGCGGCGGCTTCAACGCCCTTATGTGACGCCATGACTTGAAAGCGCCGCGATCAGCGTCAAATTCGAGGCATGGAAGACGGCGAATTCCTGACCGGCAAGATGCTGATCGCCATGCCCGGCATCGGCGATCCACGCTTCGAGCGGGCCCTGCTGCTCATCTGCGCCCATGATGCGGGGCACGCCATGGGCGTGGCCGTCAACCGGCCGGTCGAGGGACTGACCTTGCCGGACCTGCTGACCAGGCTCGACGTGGAGCTGACATCGGAGATGCCTCCCGACCTGGTGCTGCTGGGCGGGCCGGTGGATCGCGAACGCGGCTTCGTGCTGCATACCGACGACTACATGTCCAACGAGCACACCTTGCAGGTCGGCGAAGGCGTCGCATTGACCGCCACGCGCGAGGTGCTGGAGGCGGTGGCCGGGCCGCAGCCGCCGCGGCGCGCGGTGCTGGCGCTCGGCTACGCCGGCTGGGGTCCGGGCCAACTGGAGCGCGAGCTTCGCGAGAACGTCTGGCTGACCTGCGAGGCCGACGAGAACCTCATCTTCGGCGCCGGCCATGCGCGCAAATGGTCAGACGCTCTGGCCAAGCTCGGGGTCGATCCGCGGTTGCTGAGTTCGACGGCCGGAAGTGCTTAGCCGCGCGCCTTCACCGGGGCTGCGCCGTCCACATAGCTCTCGTTGAGATAGACCTCGGCCTCCTGCGGGGAGAGCGCCGGCGCGTAGCCGAAGCCCTGGCCGTAATCGCAGCCGAGCGAGAGCAGTTGGCGCGCCATCTGGGCGTTCTCCACCCCCTCGGCCACCACTTCCAGCGACAGGTCCTGACCCAGCTTCACAACCGAGGAGACGATCTTCGCCGAGCCTTCGTTGGTGGCCATGGTCCGCACGAAGTAACGGTCGATCTTCAGGGTGTCGAACGGCAGGCGCGTCAGATAGCTCAGCGAGGAGAAGCCGGTCCCGAAGTCGTCGAGCGCGAGAGCGGCGCCCGCCTCGCGCAGGTTGCGCAGGATGACCGCCGCGCGGTCGGGGTCGCGCATGACGTCGCCTTCGGTGACCTCGAGCTTCAGCGCCCCAGGCGGCAGGCCGGTCTCGCGGCGGATGGCCAGGACATCGGGAACAAGGTCGGGCCGGTCGATCTCGCCGGTCGAAAGGTTCACCGCGACGGTCAGCTCGCCAGCCGCCCGGTGGTCGCTGCGCCAGCGCGCAAGCTGATGGCCGGCCTGGCGCATCATCAGGGCGCCAAGATCGCTCATCAGCCCCATTTCCTCGCAGAGCGGCAGGAACTGGTCGGGGGTCAGCAGGCCGCGGCGCGGGTGGCGCCAGCGGACCAAGGCCTCGAAGCCCGACAGCGCGCCGGTCGAGAGGCGCACGATCGGCTGGTAGAACGGCACGATCTCGTTGCGGCCGAAGGCGCCGCGGAGGTCGCTTTCCAGCGCCAGCCGCGAGAGGCCGTCGCTTTCGAGGCTGCGGCCATAGGCGGCCGCGCCGCCGCGTCCGCCGCTCTTGGCCGCCTCGACGGCCAGCTCGGCGCGGCGCAGCAGTTCGGCCGCTTCCGGCGCGTCCTCGCCGCCTGTCGCCTCGACGGCGCCGATGGACAGGGTGGGATGGATATCGAAGCCGGCGACGCGCAGCGGCTGCTCCAGGGCCTGGCGCAAGGTTTCGGCCGCCGACGGGCGGGCGACCGGCGTCAGGACGGCGAACTCGTCCTCCCCCACCCGCGCCAGCAGGGTGTTGGGCGGGAAGGCCGCGGCCAGGCGCGAGCCCAGGGCTGCAAGCACCAGGTCGGCGCGTTCGTGGCCGAGCGCTTCGTTGAGGCGGCGCAGGCGATCGAGGTCGGCGACCACCAGTTCGTGCTGGCCGGGCGCCTGCAATCGCTCGCGCGCACGATTGACGAAACTGCGGCGGTCCAGAAGGCCGGTCAGGTTGTCCTGGTCGCTGGCGGCGAACTTGGTCTCGGGGGCGATGACGCCGGCCGCGCGCACGCCCTCCTCCAGCCAGACGCCACGCCAGATGCAGACCCCGCCGCCGCGCATGCGCAGGCGGACGGCGATCTCCGAACCCGGCTCCTGCACGCGCAGGATGTCCTCGGCCTGGGCCCGGTCGGGGGGCAGAGCCAGGGCGCGCATGGCGGCCGACGAGCATTCCGGGGCCAGCGGACCCAGGCCGAGCGCCCGCGAAGCGCCGGTGATGCGCATACGGTCCCGCTCGGGCTCCCACAGCCACAGTGCGACATCGGCGGCGCCTAGCGCCTCCAAGGTCGCAGTCGGATCCCAGCTCCAACGATCGTTCGGCATTGTCTCAAGACATCTATGGCCAACGCCCGCAGAGCGGTCCGGCCCACGACAGCCGAAGCGCGCTAAACAGACACCCCTGCGTCCGGCTCCTCGTGCGCCCGCAAGGGGGACACCAGTCCGAACAGGACATGATCTCGCCATACGCCGTTAATTTTGAGATAAGCTTGGGCGAGACCTTCTTCGCAAAACCCGGCCCGGTTGAGGAGCCGCCTGGAGGCGTCATTGCTGGGCAGGCAAGCGGCTTCCAACCGGTGCAGCGCCAGGGTGCGGAAGGCGAAGACGGTCAGCGCCCGCGTCGCAGCCAGCGTCAAGCCTTGCCGTGCAAAGGGTTGACCGCACCAATAGCCGACCGATCCCATCTGGGCGACGCCACGGCGGACGTTCGAAAGCGTGATGCCGCCGCTCAGGGCGTCGTCCTCGGCGCGAAACACGAAGAATGGAAACGCCACCCCCGCCTCGCGGTCGCGGGCATAGGCCGCCAGTCTGCGGCGGAAGGCCGCACGGGTGAGATCGTCGGCCGGCCAGGTCGGCTCCCACGGCTGCAGGAAGTCCCGCGACTGGGCGCGCAGTTCGCGCCACTCGGAAAAGTCGGCGGCGCGCGGCGGGCGCAGGCGAACACCGTCGCCCTCGATGCGAAGGCCGGTTTCCGGCGCGATCCAATCCAACAAGGCCATGGGCGGAAGGTCGCGGGAATGACGCCCCGCCGTCAAGCCGCCTGAATTAACCGAACAGCGCCTGCTGGAAGGCGTCGGCCGCCTTCATCGCGCCCTTGGGCCCAAGCACGCTGGCCGCGGCCCGGCCCGGGGCCAGCATCGCCGCGCCCAGGGCCTCGATCTGCGCCGAGGTCACGGCGTCGATCTGCTCGGCGAGTTCGGCCGGCGGCAAGGTCCGGTCGAACAGCAGCACCTGGGCCGCGGCCTGTTCGGCGCGCGCCAGCGGCTGCTCGCGCGCCATGAACATCGAGGCCTTGAGCTGGGCCTTGGCGCGGGAGAGCTCGGCGGCGTTCACGCCCGCGGCCATGCCCTTGATCTCGCCAGCCGCCACCTTGGCGAGTTCGGCCGCGTCCTTGGCCGCGCAGCCGGCGAAGACGCCCAGCACGCCAGCGTCCGCATAGGTCTCGGAATAGGCGTCGACGGCGTAGGCCAGGCCGCGCTTCTCGCGCGCCTCCTGGAACAGGCGCGAGGCCATGCCGCCGCCGAGAATCTCCGCGAAGATCCGCAGGGCGAAATAGGACGGATCGCGCACGCCCACAGCCGGCAGCAGAAAGACCAGGTTGGCCTGCTCCAGCGGCTTGGCCAGGGTTCGAGAGCCGCCGACGAAATCGCCCGCCGCCGGGACGAGCGCGCCCTGCCCGCTCGCCGCGCCGAAATCGCGCTCGGCCAGGGCCAGGAGTTCGGCCTCGTCCACCGCCCCCGAAGCGGCGATCACCAGGCTACCCGGCGCATAGAGCGCGGCGCGCCATTGCGAAAGGCGCTGCGGATCGGCGCGGGCGATGGACTCGTCGGTCCCGAGGATAGGCCGGCCGAGCGGCTGGCCGGCGAAGGCGGCCGTCTGGGCCATTTCGAAGACGTGGTCGTCGGGGGTGTCGGCCGCCTCGGCGATCTCCTGGCCGACCACCTGGATTTCGCGGGCGAGGTCGCCGGCGTCCATGGTCGGCCGCTGGACCAGATCGGCGATGACCGCGCTGCCGAGGTCGAGCCCGCCCTTCAGCGCCCGGACCTGGAAGCTGGTGCGCTCATAACCGGTCGCCGCGTTGATCTGGCCGCCCTGGGCCTCGATCACCTCGACGATGTCGCGAGCCGAACGCGCGCCCGCGCCCTTGAAGACCATGTGCTCGAGCAGGTGCGACCAGCCGGAGCGTTCCTCGTCCTCGGACCGCGCGCCGCGGCCGGCGACGACCGAGAGCGCCAGGGTTTCGAGGCCGGGCATGGGGTCGCAGACGACGCGAACCCCATTGGACAGGCGATGGATGTCGGGCAGTTGGTCAGCCTTCCGCAAAGGCCCTTACATAGGCCTTGATGGTGTCGGCGTCAGCGGGCAGCCGGTCGAAACGCTCGTCCTTGCCGGCCAGATGGGCGGCGTTGCGCGGCATCACCGGCGTCTCACCGGTGGCGGCCTCGACCGTTTCGGGGAACTTGGCCGGATGGGCGGTCGACAGGACGACGATCGGCGCCGTCGTCACGCCGCGAGCACGCTGCATGCCGGCCACGCCCACCGCGGTGTGCGGATCGATCAGGTCCCCGGTCTCGCGCAGGGACGCGACGATGGTGCGGGTCGTGTCCCCCTCGCCGACCGAGACGCCGGTGAAGGTCTCACGCATGGCGGCCAGCGCTTGGGGCGGAATGTCGACGCCCCCGGTCTCGGCGAAGGCGGCGAAGGCGCGGGCGGTCTCCAGTCCATCGCGCCGGACGCACTCGAAGTAGAGTCGCTCAAAGTTCGAGGCCGACTGAATATCCATGGCCGGCGACTGGGTGGGCGCGGTCACCCCGCGCACATAGCGGCCTTCCTCGAAGGCGCGGGCCAGGATGTCGTTGGTGTTGGTGGCGACGATGATCCGCGCGATGGGCAGGCCCATGCGCTTGGCCACATAGCCGGCGAAGCCGTCGCCGAAATTGCCGGACGGGACGGCGAAGGCGATCTCGCGATGCGGCGCGCCCAGGGCCACGGCCGAAGTGAAGTAATAAACGCTCTGGGCGACGATGCGGGCGAAGTTGATCGAATTGACCGCCGACAGGCCCACCGACTGTTTCATGGAGGCGTCGGCCAGGGCGGTCTTCAGGATCGCCTGGCAGTCGTCGAAATCGCCGGCGACGGCGATGCAGCGGACGTTATCCTCCTCCGCCGTGGTCATGAACCGGCGCTGGACCTCGGAGATGCGGCCGTCGGGGAACATGACGACGATCTTGGTGTTGGACCGGCCGCGGAAGGCCTCGACCGCCGCGCCGCCGGTGTCGCCCGACGTGGCGCAGAGGATGGTCTGGGTGCGGTTCTGGGCGGCCAGCACATGGTCCGACAAGCGGGCCAGCAACTGCATCGCCACGTCCTTGAAGGCCAGGCTCGGCCCGTGGAACAGTTCGGCGATGAAGCCGCCCGGCGCGATCTGACGCACCGGAACGACGGCGGCGTGGGTGAAGGTGGCGTAGGCCTCGGCGCACATCTCGGCCAGCACCTCGGCCTCGATCTCGTCACCGACGAACTTGGCCAGCACCGCAGCCGCGACCTCGGCATAGGGACGGCCGGCGAAGGCGGCGATCTCGTCGTGCGTGAAGCTCGGCCACTCTTCGGGCACGTAGAGGCCGCCGTCAGGGGCCAGGCCCGACAGCACAGCATCGACAAAGCCGACCGAGGGCGACTGCCCGCGGGTAGAGACGTAACGCATCAGGACTTCCGTTCTTCGCCAGGCCGGCGACCGCCGCGGCGGAATGTTCTCCAGAGCATGGCGGCATAGACGCCGACCAGGGCGGCGGCAAGGCCGTACCAGGTCAGGGCGTATTCCAGGTGCCGGTTCGGGATGTCGGCCGGCAGAGGCGCAGGGTCCAGCGCCTTCCAGTCGGGGTTCGAGGACGTCTCGGCCATCAGCACCAGCGGGGCCGGGGCGTCGGCCTTCAGCGCCGCGGCCATGGCCGGCACGTCGCGCACGTACCAGCGATTGGCGCCCGCGTCGTTGGCCGGGCTGAAGCTGTTGGCCGGTTCGGGCTGGCGCAGGACGCCAACGACTTCGACGGGCCTCAGGTCCGAGACATCCACCGGCGGACGGGCCGAAACCTCATCCACGACGAAGCCGCGATCGACGAGGATGCTGCGGTAGCGGCCGCTGGCCACGCGGCAGGCCGAGACCAGGCGCACGCCGGCCTTGCCCTCGCGCACCGAGAAGAGTTCGAGATAGGGCGCGGCGGCCAGGCCCACGCACTTGAGCCGGATGCGAGTGAAATCGAGGTCGGCGCCCGCGGCTATCTGTTCCAACGCCGCCTCGCCGGACGTCGCCGGCGCGGCCTGCAGCGCGGCGATCTTGGCCAGCAGGCCTTCCTTCCAGCTCAGGCGCTGCAACTGCCAGGTTCCGAGGCCGACGAGGATCACCAGGCAGACGCCGGCCGCGATGGTCAGGCCCACCGGAAACCGGCGCGCTGCCTCAGTCATGGCGAGCTTCCGAAGCCTTGTTGGCGAACTGGGCCGCGAGGAGGACGCCCTTCAAAGGCCGCAGAAGGCCGATGCATACCGCGAGCGTCAGGGGCAGGAAGACGACGAGATGGACCCAGATCGGGGGTTTGTAGGCCATCTCGACGAACAGCATCGTGAAGGCGCAGAGGAAGCCGGCGATCAGGATGACGAAAACGGCGGGACCATCGCCGGAATCGGCCTTGGCCAGATCATAGCCGCAGCGGTCGCAGGCCGGGGCGACCGTCAGGAAGCCCGAAAACAGACGCCCCTCCCCGCAGTTCGGACAACGGCCCTTGAGGCCGGCCAGCAGCGGGTTGGGGCGATCCATCCTTGGGGCGGCGGGCCTAGTGGCCCGCCCCGCCGAACACGACGTAGATGAAGGCGAAGAGGAACAGCCACACCACGTCGACGAAGTGCCAGTACCAGGCGGCCGCTTCGAAGCCGAAATGCTTCTGCGGGGTGAAGCCGCCGCGCAGCAGGCGCAGCAGGCAGACCGCCAGGAAGATGGTGCCGATCAGCACGTGGAAGCCGTGGAAGCCGGTCGCCATGAAGAAGGACGAACCATAGAGGCCGGAGTTGGCCTGGTCCTCGGCGCCGAAGAAGTACTTGTGCTCGAGAATGTGGTGATACTCGTAGGCCTGGATGGCCGTGAACATCACGCCGAGCAGGATGGTCAGGGTCAGGGCCAGCTTGGCGCCCTTGCGGTCGCCCTGTTGTAGGGCGTGGTGCGCCCAGGTGACGGTGGTGCCCGAAAGCAGCAGGGTCAGGGTGTTGACCAGCGGCAGGTTCCAGGCCGGGACCGTCTCGATGCCGGCCGGCGGCCAGGTGGCCCAGGCGGCGCGGACTTCCTCGATCGAGGACAGGGTCCGGTGGCCGTGGAACAGGGCCATTTCGAAGAAGATCCAGAACCAGGCGACGAAGAACATCACCTCGGAGGCGATGAACATGATCATGCCGTAGCGCAGGCCGATCGTGACGACGGGAGTGTGGTCGCCCGCCTTCGATTCCTTGATCACGTCCGACCACCAGCCGAACATGGTGTAGAGCACACCCGCCAGGCCGGCCACGAAGAGCCACGGGGTCTTCTCCACCCCGAACAGGCCCTTCATCCACATCACCAGGCCCAGCATCATGACGGTCGCGGAGAGAGAACCCACGAGCGGCCAGGGGCTGGGGGGCAGCAGGTGATAGTCGTGCTTTACTTCGCCGTGGGCCATTTCGGTCCTAACCCCTCTCAGATCCTACAGGCGCGCGCCCCTCTCTCGACCGCGCGCATGATATTCGCGTGACGCTATAGCCCCGCCTTGGCCGGTACGCCAAGGGCTGAAGAATGCTTTGTCGGCGTCGCCTCGGCGCGCTTTTCGCCGCGCTCGGCGTCGACCGACGGGAAGAAGGTGTAGGACAAGGTCACCTCGCCCTTGCCCTTGGTCTCAAAATCCTCGGCAAACTTGGGATCCACGAAGTAGACCACCGGAAATTCGATGGTGGTCTTGGCCGGGATCGTCTGGTCCGAGAAGCAGAAGCATTCCAGCTTCTGGAAGTAGGCGCCGGCCGATTCCGGCACGACGTTGTAGATCGCCCGGCCGGTGACCGGCTTGTCGCCGTTGTTGGTCACCTTGAAGAACGCAAGGCCGGTCTGGCCGATTCGCACCTCCTGGGTCACCTGCTCGGCGGTGAAGGTCCAGGGCAGTTCGCGGACATTGGCGTCGAAGCGGATCGTCAGCTTGCGATCCAGCACCTTGTCCGGCGCGACGTCGGCCTTGCGCACCGTGCCGTCGAAGCCGGTGACCTGGCAGAAGGCCTTGTAGAGCGGCACCGAAGCATAGGCGGCGCCGATCATGCCCACGAAGCCAAGCGCGCAGTAGAGCGCCAGTTTGCGATTGCGCTTTTCAGTCGGCGCAGGGGCGACCGGGCTAGAAGGGTCGGTTGGCAACATTGCCTCCCAAACGCACGATGGTGACCACGAAAACCAGAATGACGAACAGCACCAGCCCTAGCGCCAGCGCAATGTTGCGGCCGCGGCGCGCGCGCTTCTCGATGGCGGGATCGGGCATGGGATCGGTCACGAGAAAGCTCCGACAGCGGGCAGGTCCAGCAGATGCTCGGCCAGCAGGGTCGCAAACAGCAGGGTCAGGTAGAGGATCGAGAAGGCGAAAAGGTTGCGCGCATCCTTGGAGCCGGCCTTGACGTCATAGAGGCCGTCGTCGTTGCGCTCGCCGCGCGCATCGCCGGATCGGCTGCGGAACACCCGCCAGGCCAGGACCAGGAAGACCAGCCCGCCCAGCGCCGAGACCGCCAGATAGGTCAGGCCGCCGAGGCCCGTGAAGGCCGGCACGATGCAGAGCGGCACGAACAGCAGGCTGTAGATCAGGATCTGCTTGCGGGTGGAGGCCGCGCCGGCGGTGACCGGCATCATCGGCACGCCGGCCTTCTGGTAGTCCTCGCTGGTGTAGAGCGACAGCGCCCAGAAGTGCGGCGGGGTCCACATGAAGATGATGGCGCAGAGCAGCCAGGCGTTCAGCGGCGCCGAGTTGGTCGCGGCCGCCCAGCCGATGACCGGCGGCAGGGCGCCGGCCAGGCCGCCGATGACGATGTTCTGCGGCGTCGAGCGCTTGAGCCACATCGTATAGACGACGGCATAGAAGAAGATGGTGAAGGCCAGCAGGCCCGCCGCCAGCCAGTTGGTGGTCATGCCCAGCAGCATGACCGAGAACAGCGACAGCACCACGCCCATGGCCAGGGCGTCGGCGCCCTGGACCTTGCCGGACGGCACCGGACGCGCGCGGGTGCGGCGCATCTTGGCGTCGATATCGGCGTCGTACCACATGTTGAAGGCGGCCGAGGCGCCCGCGCCGACCGCGATGCAGAAGATGGCGACGCCGCCCAGGATCGGGTTCACGTGCGCCCCGGCGCAAACCAGGCCGGTGATCGCGGTGAAGATCACCAGCGACATGACGCGCGGCTTCAGGAGCTGGACATAGTCCTGCCACCGCGGCGGCGCGCTGGAACGTGAAACGGCTGGCGACATGGCCATCATCATACTCCCAAAACGACCGAAGGGCGCGCGCTGGAACTCCCCAGCCCGCGCCCCGCAGAGGTCTTGTTGGGGCCGGACCTAGTGCAGGTCCGGCTTCACCACCGGCAGTTCGTTGAACTGGTGGAACGGCGGCGGCGACGGCAGAGTCCACTCCAGGGTGGTGGCGCCTTCGCCCCACGGATTGGCCTCGGCCTTGCGGCGGAAGACCATCGCGTCGACCAGCATCACCAGGAACACGCCCACGCCGACCAGGGTCACGAGGTAGCCCAGCGAAGAGATGTGGTTCCAGTAGGTGAAGGCTTCCGGATAGTCGATATAGCGACGCGGCATGCCTTGCAGGCCCAGGAAGTGCTGCGGGAAGAACACCAGGTTCACGCCCACGAACATGATCCAGAAGTGCGTGGCGCCCAGCCATTCGCGGTACTTCACCCCGAACATCTTCTCGAACCAGTAGTAGAAGCCCGCGAAGATCGAGAACACCGCGCCCAGCGACAGCACGTAGTGGAAGTGCGCCACCACGTAGTAGGTGTCGTGCAGGCTGTAGTCGATGCCGGCGTTGGCGAGGACCACGCCGGTCACGCCGCCGACGGTGAACAGGAAGATGAAGCCCATCGCCCAGAGCATGGGCGTCTTGAAGGTGATCGAGCCGCCCCACATGGTCGCGATCCAGGAGAAGATCTTCACGCCGGTGGGGACCGCGATGACCATCGTGGCGGCCACGAAGTAGGCGCGCAGGTTGATGCTCATGCCCACGGTGTACATGTGGTGAGCCCACACGATGAAGCCGATGAAGCCGATGGCGACCATGGCGTAGGCCATCGCGAGGTAGCCGAAGATCGGCTTCTTCGAGAAGGTCGAGACGATGTGGCTGACGATGCCGAAGCCCGGAAGGATCATGATGTAGACTTCCGGGTGCCCGAAGAACCAGAACAGGTGCTGGTACATGACGGGGTCGCCGCCACCGGCCGCATCGAAGAAGTGGGTGTGGAAGTTACGGTCGGTCAGCAGCATGGTGATCGCGCCGGCCAGCACGGGCAGCGAGAGCAGCAGCAGGAAGGCGGTGATCAGCACGCCCCAGGCGAACAGCGGCATGCGGTGCAGGGTCATGCCCGGCGCGCGCATGTTGAAGATCGTGGTGATGAAGTTGATCGAGCCCAGGATCGAGCTGGCGCCGGCCAGGTGGAGGCCCAGGATCGCCAGGTCCAGCGAGGGACCCGCGTGGCCGGAGGTCGACAGCGGCGGATAGATGGTCCAGCCACCGCCGAAGCCGCGGCCCGGCCCGCCGTCCACGAACAGCGACAGGGTGACGAGGCTGAAGCCCGCCATCAGCAGCCAGAACGAGACGTTGTTCATGCGCGGGAAGGCCATGTCCGGCGCGCCGATCATCAGCGGCACGAACCAGTTGCCGAACCCGCCCATGGTGGCCGGCATGACCACGAAGAACACCATGATCAGGGCGTGGGCCGTGACCACGACGTTGTAGCCGTGCTTGCTGGCGTCGATCAGGCCGAGCTGCGCGAGCCACGAGCCTTCCCGGAAGATCTGGATGCCCGGTTCGGCCAGTTCCCAGCGGATGAGCCCGGAGAGGGCGCCGCCCACCAGGCCCGCCAGGATGGCGAACATCAGGTAGAGGGTGCCGATGTCCTTATGGTTGGTCGAGAAGAACCAACGCGCGATGAAGCCCGGCTTGTGGTCGGCTTCGTCGTGATGATCGTGAGCTGCGGCGTGTGCCATCTTACTGTGTCCTAAGCTCAGTTCGCGGCCGGCG
>NZ_JAYRST010000049.1:0-22868 GCF_041920015.1 Phenylobacterium sp. | reverse complement strand
CAGAACCGTCGACATACCCCAACAAAACCAAATCATCGGCCCGTCAGGGAGGCGGCTATCTAGTAAACCACCAAAACTCAGTCAACCCAGCTTCTTAAAGCCTTTTCACGCCAGACGCCGGAAGAACCGGAAACCTTGCGAAAATCGGGTCGCCCCTCAGCCAGTTCGCCGCCAGCAAACCCAAGCGTTCCAAAGGACTGCTTCAAGTTCGTCCCGGCGGCGACCCGTCCGAGGAGGCGGCTGTCTAGGCCCCCCGCCCGGGGGAGTCAACAGCGCGCATGACACTTCGGTGAAGTTCCTCCGAAACGGGCTCTCCCCAGCCCCGCACGCCGGCGCGGCATATCTTGTGGAAAGCCCCCTCGCGTCATTAAAGGAACCGGACTGGAGACAAACCATGCTGTCGCAAAAGGCCCGCTACGCCCTCCGCGCCCTGGTCGAACTCGCGCGTGTCGAGGGCGAACAGGTGACGTCCGGCGAACTGGCTATCCGGGCCGATGCGCCGCGCAAGTTCCTGGAGGCGATCCTGCTGGAGCTCGCCCGCAACCGCATCGTCGTCAGCCGTCGCGGCAAGTTCGGCGGCTACACCCTGGCCCGCCCGCCTCTGGAGATCAGTTTCGCCGAGGTCATCCGGGTCATCGACGGCCCGCTGGCCCTGGCGCCCTGCGTCAGCCGCCTGTCGTTCCGCAAGTGCGACGACTGCCCCGACCTGGCCACCTGCGCCCTGCGCGAAGCCTTGCTCCGGGCGCGCGACGCCACCTCCGAGGTGCTCGAAGGCTACAGCCTGGCCGACGCGGCGAACTCCGGCGGCGCCGAGGTGTTCGGCGGTCTCTAGATCGCTCCCCTCTTCGCGCCTAGCTTAATGCGCTTCGAGCCATGCAGGACAATCGGCGCGCCGCGGTCGGCCGTCTCCACTCACGCTCAACTCCAGCGTCACAATGAGCCGACAGCCTCTCACAACCACGCTGGGATCAAGAACAAGAAGAGAACCTCTGTCGGCCGCCCAGCGCAGCCGCGCGTTCAGCCGGTGGCGATATAGGCCTTCAAGGTATCGGCCTCGGCCTCGACCTCGCTGATCTTCCACTTCACCAGGTCACCGATCGACACGATGCCCACCAGCCGCTCATCCACGCACACGGGCAGGTGGCGCACGCGCCGGTCGGTCATGCGGGTCAGCAGGAAGTCGATGCTCTCCGTCGGGTCGGCGAAGATCACGTCATGGGTCATGAAGGAGGTCACCGGCTTGGAGAGCGCCCCGGCCCCCTCCTCCGCCAGGGCGCGGACGAGGTCGCGTTCGGAAACGATGCCCACCACCCGGTCGTTGTCGAGCACCACCATGGCCCCGACCCGCCGCGAATGCAGGAGCGCGCAGGCTGCGCCCACCGTCTCCGCCGGGCCGACCGTAAACACCAGATCGCCCTTGGCCTTGAGGATTTGAGACACCAGCATCGCGACGTTCTCCCTGTCAGCTAGGAGAAAGCGTCGCTCAGACTGTGTTTGAAATCAATGTTCTCGCGAAAACGTCAGACTTCGCGCGAAGCGGTCAGACCGTCGCCGGGCGCGCCGCGCGCCCGAACAGCCCGACCAGCAGCAGGCCGGCTACATAGCCGAAGATGTGCGCCTCCCAGGCCACCCCCGCATTGCCGAGCCCTGGCGCGAACCCCACCACCGCCAGCAGCAGGTTCACCGCGATCCAGCCGATCGACATGCTGATGACCGTTGGATGCAGGAAGGGGCCGGGCCTGCCATGGCCGCCCATCAGCCGGGTCGCCCCGCCCACCAGGCCCGAAACCGCCCCCGAGGCACCGACCATCAGCGCCGTGCTCTGCGGGTTGGAAAGGCCATAGCCCAGGCTCGCGAGCCCTCCGCACAGCAGGTAGAAGACCACGAACACCAGCACCCCGCGCGGCCCCAGGCCGAAATAGCGGGCCACCGGCGTGCCGAACGCCAGGGCCGCGCCGGCGTTCATCAAGGCGTGCGCCCAGCTTCCATGCAGGAAGATCGCCGTGAACAGGGTCGGCCAGCGGCCGTCGCCCAGCGCCGCCGGCGAAAAGGCGAACGCCCGCAGCAGCAGGCCCTGCGGCGCAAGCGTCTGGAGGAAGTAACCGACCACGATCACCAGGGTGACGGCCACCGCCGGCCAGGGCGCATTGAAGATCGGCTGCCGGGACTCGTCGTTCAAATCGCTTCTCCAGAACTCGCAAGACCAGCGTTCGTTTGGATGATCGCTCTTAACCAAATCGCGAGGGTCTCGCCGCTAGATACATGCAGGCTCGGCCGGCCCTTGTGCAATGTCCGGCGGCGCCGTCGTCAAACTTCGGGGTGGGATTCCCAGGAACCGTCATGGCCGCAGCTTCATTCGCCGCACGGATCTGGTGCGCCCTGGCCGCCGGCGCCTGCGCCTTGCCCGCCGCGGCCCACGGCCAGACCATGCGGGCCAATTCCGCGGATTTCAACGCCGGCTACGGCCGCCGCGCCGGTTCGGAAAACCATCCCGTGGAGATCTCGACCCGCGACGCCAACGGCAACCGCGTCATCGTCGACGGGATCATCCAAAGCGGCGAGGACCAGTCGACCTTCGCCTTCGGCTCGGGGGCGGGCGAATCCTATTCGGGCGTCGGCTCCCTGGGCGGGAGCGCAAGCGCCATCGGCAACAGCCTCGTGGTGGTGACCCAAGGTTCCTACAACACGGTCATCGTCAATTCGAACCAGATCAACAATGGCAATGTCTCGGCCGGGACGAACCTGAACGGAGGCGTCGCTCCCAATGGTCAATAGCAGGCTCGCCCGCACCGTCGCCCTGCTGGCGGCGACAGCTCTTTCCCTGTCGGCCTGCGCGACGCCCGTCGCCGGGCCCAGCGGCAATTATGCGCGCAGCATCGGCACCGCGCCGGTCACCGCCAACCCCACGCCCTATTCCGACGCCTTGGTCTGCATGGCCGGCTTTGCGCGCAACACCCGCCTGGTCGCTCCGCGCATCGCCATCGGCCGCATCGCCGACTACACGGGCAAGTCCGAATCCGACGGCTCGGGCCGCAAGATCACCCAGGGCGCCTCGCTGATGGCCATGTCGGCCTTCGCCAAGGCGGGCATGCCGCTGGTCGAACGCTTCGACACCTCGGTTTCCGAACTGGAATTGAAGTACGCCAACAACAAACTGATCTCCGACACGCCCAATCCGGCCCCGAACCAGGCGGCCGACTATCGGCGCATCCTGGCCGGCCAGGTGCCCGGTTCGGACTTCTACGTCGCCGGCGGGATCACCGAGCTCAACTACAACATCCGCTCGTCGGGCTTCGACGTCGCCGCCGGCGACGTAGACGCCAAGGACCCGAAGGGCTCGTTCCGCGGCCGCCTGTTCGTCATGAACATCGGCCTCGACCTTCGCCTCATCAACACCCGCACGCTCGAGGTGGTGGACGTCATCTCCTACCAGAAGCAGGTGATCGGCCGCGAGGTCGGGGCCGGCTTCTTCGACTTCCTCAACGGCAACGTGTTCGACATCTCGGCCGGCGCCGGGGCGCTGGAACCGATGCAGCTCGCCGTCCGCAGCCTGGTGGAGCGCGCCGTGGTCGAGATGACGGCCAACCTCTACGGCATGCCCGGCCCGCAATCCTGCCTGGCCTCCGATCCCCTGGGCGCCGGCACGGTGGGCCTCACCGGCGGCTATGTGCCGGCGTACAACAACCTGGGTACGAACAATGGTCAGACGCGCGCAGATCCTTCTCGCTGGAACGCTCGTCGCGATTCTGCCGTGCGGGGCCGCTACTAGCCAGACCCCGCCCAGCGCGGTCCTCAACGAGCAGGTCCAGCTCGGCGACGTCTTCAGCCAGCAGACCTTGAACGTGGTCGAGGTCAGCGACTTCACCGATGGCGGCTCGAACGCCAGCGGCGCCGCCTTCACCGCCACGCTCGACCGCAACGACGGCGACATGCGCTCCTATCAGGAGACCCAGGGCCAGGTCGTCGCCGACACCCGCCTGAACGTCTCCGTCAATTCCGGCCAGACCACGACCCTGACGACCAAGGCCGCCGGCGCCTACGGCTATGCCAACGTCTATGGCGCGACCATGACCGGGGTCTACACCCAGGCGACCGGCCCGACCTCCGTCACAGCCCACAGCCATGTGGAGGCGCCCGACGCCCAGACCGGCGCGGTCGCCAGCCAGGTGCAGGCCAGCGGCGCGAGCCAGGTCGTCGGCCTCCAGTACGGCTCGGCCGGGGTGCGCACCAGCCAGTCCAACGCCGCGAGCGTCACCTCCGATGGCGGCGGCGTCTATGGCTACGTCCCCGGCGCGGCCAGCTTCACCGCCGTCAGCGCCGGCGCCGACGTCGCCCTGACCGGAACGAACGGCTCGGCCGCCCGGATGATCTCCGACCAGAACAACACCGGCCCGCTCACCCAGGCCGCGCAATTCACCGCTTTCGGCAACGTCCAGCAGGCGACCACCGGCGCCACGGCCGCCGGCGCCAGCATCAACGCCGTCAACGAGGGTTCGCTGCTCGATGTCACCGGCCGGCAGGCCAACCAGGCCTATGTCCGCGCCCAGGCGTCGTCGGCCGCCTACCAGTACGGCGCGGCCAGCGTCTCGGCCTATGGCGTCGGGGCCGCCATCGTCGCCGGCGACATCGGCGGAGAACTGCTGCTCGACACCTATCAGACCAACGGCGGCGACGGGGTCGAGGCCCTGGCCCGTTTCGACGGAACCGAGGGCTATGACGCTCAGGCCAGCGCGACGGCCTACGGCAACGAGGTCACAGGCTACGCCTGCGCCGATTGCCAAGGCCGGATCGACATCAGCAACGGCCAGGTGAACAACACCGATGTCGGCGCCCAGAGCGTCGTCAACGTGCAGTCGGGGCGCTCGGTGCGCGGCGTGGCCTCGGCCGTCGGCAATTCGGCCACCTACTACGTCAGCCGTCCTTCCGGCCAATAGGCGCCGCAGAGCGCCGCAACCGCGCCTTGCGAAGGCCACGCTGGCCTGCGCATGGTGCGCAGATTAAGCGATCCTGGACCCTGCCCTTTTGATGCGACGTTTTTTCAGCGCGGCCTCCGCGCTCGCCATCGCCCTGGCCATCCCCGTCACCGCCACCAGCCTTTCCCTGCCCAAGCTCGGCTTCGGCAAGGAAACGCCCGCCCCGGCGGTCGCCCAGCTCCTTAAGCCCGGCGAGTGGGCCCAGGCGCATTCCGACGTCGCGCCCGACCCGTCCATCCGTTTCGGCGCCCTGCCGAATGGCATGCGCTATGCGATCCGCAAGCAGTCGATCCCGCCGGGCCAGGCGGCCGTGCGCATGCGCATCGGCGCCGGCTCGCTGATGGAGACCGACGCCCAGCAAGGCCTCGCCCACTTCCTCGAGCACATGGCCTTCAACGGCTCCAAGGCGGTGCCCGAAGGCGAGATGGTCAAGATTCTCGAGCGCCTGGGCCTGGCCTTCGGCGCCGACACCAACGCCTCGACCAATTTCAACGAGACCATCTACAAGCTCGACCTGCCGCGCACCGATGACGAGACCGTCGACACCGCCCTGATGCTGATGCGCGAGGCGGCCGGGAACCTGACCCTCGACCAGGGCGCCATCGATCGCGAGCGGGGCGTGGTGCTGTCGGAGGAGCGCGCCCGCGACACCCCGCCCTACCGCGTCTACAAGGAACGGCTGGACTTCTTCCTGAAGGGCCAGCGGCCGCCGACCCGCTATCCCATCGGCAAGGTGGAGGTGCTGCAGACCGCCCAGGCCGGCGAATTCACGGACTTCTACAATCGCTACTATCGGCCCGAGCAGGCGGCCGTCGTCGTTGTCGGCGACTTCGACCTCGACGCCATGGAAGCCAAGATCAAGGCCAGGTTCGGCGACTGGACGCCGGTCGGTCCGGCCGGGCCGCCGCCCGCCCTGGGGACAGTCGAACAGCGCAAGCCCGAAGCCAGGCTGGTGGTGGAGCCGGGGGCGCCGCTCTCGATGCAGCTTGCCTGGGTCCGCGCCCCGGACCTGCAGCCCGACACCGTCGCCAAACGCAAGCAGGACCTGATCGAGCAACTTGGCTTCTCGGTCGTCAATCGCCGGATGCAGCGCCTGGCCCGCGGCGCCGAGCCGCCGTTCCTCGGCGCCGGGGTCTTCAAGACCAACGAGTACGACGCCGCCGAGACCATGCTGGCCGTGGTGAACGCCGAGCCCGGGCGCTGGCGCCAAGCGATCGAGGCCGTCGAGCAGGAGCAGCGCCGCGCCGTCCAGTACGGCGTCCGCCAGGACGAACTCGACCGCGAGATCGTCGAGTATCGCGCCAGCCTGAAGGCCGACGCCGCCGGCGCGGCCACCCGCACTCCCGCCCGGCTCGCCGGCGAGATCGTCGCCTCGCTGGGCGAGCGCGAAGTCGTGACCGATCCGGCCCAGGACCTCGCCCTCTTCGAGGAGACGGTGAAGGCGCTGAAGCCTGAACAGGTCTCCGCCGCCCTTCGCGCCGCCTTCAAGGGCGAAGGGCCGCTGCTGTTCGTCGCCTCTCCCAAGCCCATCGAGGGCGGCGAAGCGGCCCTGCTGTCGGCGCTGGAGGCCTCGCGCAAGGTCGCCGTCTCCGAGCCGTCCGCGGCCGCCGAGGCCACCTGGCCCTACACCTCGTTCGGCGGCGCCGGAAAGGTGGTCGAGACCAAGGATGCGCCCGACTTCGACACGACCTTCGTGCGCTTCGACAACGGCGTGCGCCTGACGGTCAAGCCGACCCGCTTCAAGGACGACGAGATCCTCGTGCGGGTGAATGTCGGCGACGGGCGCCTCGACCTCGCCAAGAGCGGCCAGAACGTCAACTGGCAGTCGGCGGCCTATGTCGAAGGCGGCCTCAAGCAGATCAGCGCCGAGGACATGGAGCGCGTGCTCGCCAGCCGCGTCTACGGCGCCCAGTTCGGCATCGCCGACGACGCCTTCGTCTTCACCGGCTCCACGCGCCCCGAAGACCTGGACACCCAGCTCCAGGTGCTGACCGCCTATGTCGCCGAGCCGGGCTGGCGGCCCGAGGCCTTCAAGCGCCTGCAGGGCGCGCGGCGCACGGCGCACGACCAGTACGAGGCCACCGATTCGGGCGTCCTCTCACGGGATCTCGCCAGCCTGATGCACCCCGGCGACCAGCGCTGGGTCTTCCCTTCGCGCGAGCAGATCGCCAGCGCCAAACTGGAGGACTTCAGGACCGCCATCGAGCCGGCCCTCTCCAAGGGCCCGATCGAGGTGGTGATCGTCGGCGACACCACCGTCGAAAAGGCGATCGATGCGGTGGCCCGCACCTTCGGCGCCCTGCCCGTCCGCGCCGAGACCGAGATCCCTGCCGCCCAGCGGGAGGTCGGCTTCCCCGCCGCCAACGCCACGCCGCTGGTCCTCACCCACAAGGGCCGCGCCGACCAGTCGATCGGCTACATCGCCTGGCGCACCAACGACTTCTTCGCCAACCCCCAGCGCGCCCGCGACACCGCCGTGATGGGCGAGGTGCTGGAACTGCGGCTCATCGAGGAACTGCGCGAAGGCCAGGGCGCGACCTACTCGCCCAGCGTCGTCTACAACCACAGCCTGGTCTGGCCCGCCTGGGGCTATGTCTCGGCCAGCGTCGAGATTCCCCCTGCCGGCCTGCCCGCCTTCTTCACCGACGTGAAGAAGATCGCCGCCGACCTCCGAGACAAGGAGATCAGCGCCGACGAACTGGCCCGCGCCAAGAAACCGCGCCTGGAGCAGATCGCCAAAGCCCGCGAGACCAACGGCTACTGGCTGAACGAGCTCTCCGGTGCCCAGTCCGATCCGCGCCGCCTGGACGCCACCCGCGCCCTGATCTCCGGCACCGAGCGCGTCACCGCGCAAGACGTGCGCCGCGCCGCCCAGGCCGTCCTGCGCGACGACAACATGTGGATGCTCGAAATCCGCCCCGAAGCGGGCAAATAACCCCCGGCCGGCGCGGCATAGGGTCATATGGTCGCGTCGGCGCGTTCGGGGTCTAACTTCACCTTGCGAACCCGCGGCTCCGTCGCGGGACTGGAACGGCAGTCGGGGGGCCTCGCCCGTATCAGCGACCCCGTCGCTTAAGGCGCTGTCTCGTCGGAGCAGGCTCCCGTGGGACTTGGAGAGCGCCCTAAAGCCAAAGCGCCTTAATAAACGTACCCGCCGACGCCGCCGTCCAGGCTCATGCTGGTCGCGACCGCTTCGGCGCTGCGCTCTTCTTCCTCGCGATAGGCGGTGTAGCGCTCGACCTCGGTCAGGGTCAGGATCTTCACCCCCGCGCCGAACCGGCGCAGCAGCGAGCGTTCGTTGCAGTCGCGGGCCGGCGCCTGGCGGCGGCATTCCACCTTGCCGTCGCGGCCGTGATAGAGCGCGTCGTCCTTGCCGCAGGCCAAGGTCTTGCCGCCGGAAAAGTCGATCCTGCCGTCGAAGTCGGCGATGGTCGCCTGCAGCCGGGTTCCGGCGATGCAGCGATAGAGTTCCCCCTCATAGGCCGCATCGATCTCGCGGTCGGGGCGCACCTGCGAGGCCGGGTGCGGAATCTGCCGCGCATCGACGCAGACCGCCTGGATGACCACCTTGCGCGTGCGCATGCGGCTGGCCTCATAGGCCACCTTCTTCATTCGCCGGGCGTCGACATTGAGCTGGACGACGCCGGTCGAGATCGGCGGCGAATAGCCGCCGCCATAACCACCGCCGCCATAGTAGACGGTCGCGCCCGCCCCGGCTCCGGCGCCGGCCCGCGCTCCGGCCGCGGCCCCGGCGACCGCGATGTTCACGTTGGAGACATTGACGTTCACGCTCGGCGTCGTCGGCGTGCAGCACGGCGGCGGGGGAGGCGGCGGAGGCGGAGGCGGCGGCGTGCAGCAGGGCGGCGTCGGCGGCTCGCAGCACACCGGCGGCGGCTCGGGCGGCGCGCAGCACTGGGCCGCCGCCACGCTCGGCGCGGCGCTGGCCGCCATCGCCAGTCCAAGCCCGACCAGCAGGCCCTTCAGGGTCGTACGCGTCATTCGGGTCGGCCCTCCATAGGCCAGCCTGCCGCGCAGGGCGGCGCATCGTTGAGGGCAGTAAAGCTTATGGGTTTTAAGATTGTCTGAGCCTCGGACGTCCCGATCCGGCACAGACCCGTCCTGGCGCCGATCTTTCTGCAAGCCCCATGCGGTCGCCCTCGGCCGTCCCGGAGGTCTTGCGATGTTTCACTCGAACACGCAGCACATGATCGACTACTGGCGCGGCAAGAGCGGCCTGGCCGGCGCGCCCGCCCGCGCGGCCATAGATCCCACGGAATTCGCACGCCTTGCGCCCCAGGCGCTGATGCTCGGCCGCGGCGCGGCGGGGGTCTATCCTGTCCGGCTCGCCGGCGGCCTGGTCTGCGACCTGCATCGCCGCGACCTGCGCGGGGTGAACTTCATGGCCATGGTCGCCGAACGCGGCCGATTCGACCTCCAGACCGCCCTGGAGACCGCCCGTCGCCGCCCCGAACCGATCGTCGCGGAAATCACCGCCGTCACAGGCGAATCAGCCCTCGATCTGGAGCTGTTCCTCGCCCCCCTCGCCGCGCGCGCCGGGTCGCCGGAGCGCTTCCTCGGACTCTATCAGCCGCTGTCGCTGGTCTCGCGCCTTGAGGATGCGGCGGTCGCCGAACTGCACGTCCGGGCCATTCACGGCGTCGGTCCGGCCAACGAGGAAACCCACCGCCTGCGCCTGGCTACGCTCGACGGCCGGCGCGTCGCCTAGAGCGCGTTAGGGCGAAGTGTAAGCGGTTCGCCCGCCCGAACGCGCTCTACAGGCTTGATTTAGAGCCCTTTTCAACGGGTTTGGTGATTCCACCAAACCCTAAAGGGCTCTAGGACGGCGCTCAGCCGCCGCTGTCAGAGCGCCTCTTCGGCGTCATCGAGCAGCCGGCTGATCGCCTCTTCGGCCCGCACCCGCGCATTGGCCGCCCGAAAGAGCTGGGCCTGCTGCTGGAAGGCCAGGCTGACTCCCACCAGTTCGAACACCAGTTGCCGGCAATAGTCGGCCGGCGCCGGCCCGCCCCTGGGCAGGTCTGCGGCCACGCGGGCCAAGGTGTCGTGCCAGGCGCTCTGCGACTCGACCAGGCGGTTGCGCACCGCGCCGGGCGGGCGATCGTCGAACTCCTGGGCGGTCACCGCGAAGATGCAGCCGCGCATGTCCGGCTCGCCCTCGACCCAGTCGAACCAGCGCCGCACCAGCGCCTCCATCCGCGGCCGCCCACGCGCCTGCGCCAGGCTGGGTTCGATCACCCGCAGGCGGAAGCGCTCGATGGCTTCCTCCAGCACGGCCAGTTGCAGCGCTTCCTTCGACTTGAAGTGCGCGAACAGCCCACTCTTCGACAGCTCCAGGCTGTCGGCCAGCGGGCCGAGCGACAGGCCTTCCAGCCCGAGCGCGACGGCCTGCTCCAAGGCCCGGCCGACAATGGCCTCACGTGTAGCGGCGCCTTTTCTCATGCGCCGCTTTTAGCACGACCGGTCGTTTCCAACAACGTCAGGCGGCGGACGCGGCGTCCAGCGCCGCGAGATCCTCCGGCGACAGGGTCAGCCGGGCCGATCCCATCAGCTCCTCGAGCTGGGCCGTGCTGGTGGCCGAGGCGATCGGCCCGGTCAGGCCCGGCTGGGCCATCACCCAGGCCAGGGCGATCTGCGCCGGCGTCGCGCCCTTGGCCGTCGACACCTGGTCCAGCGCCGCCAGGATGCGCATGCCGCGCGCATCCATCATCCGCTTCACCCCACGGCCGCGCGGGCTTTTGTCCAGGTCGGCCTCGGTGCGGTACTTGCCGGTCAGGAAGCCCGAGGCCAGGCCGTAATAAGGGATCACCCCGACCTCGTTCTCGATGCAGACCTGCTGCAGCTCGGCCTCGAACCCGGCGCGGTCATAGAGATTGTACTGCGGTTGCTCGCTGTTGTAGCGCGCCAGCCCCTTCGCCTGGCTGACCGCCAGCGCCGATTCCAACCGCTCGGGCGTGAAGTTCGACGACCCGATGGCCCGCACCTTGCCGGCCTTCACCAGCGCCTCGAACGCCTCGGCGGTTTCCTCCTGCGGGGTGTCGGGATCATCGCGGTGCGACTGATAGAGGTCGATATGGTCGGTCTGCAGCCGCTTCAGCGAGGCCTCGACGGCTTCGACCATGTACTTGGCCGAGAGGCCCTTCATGCCCTCGCCCATTTCCGCGCCGAACTTGGTGGCCAGCACCACCTTGTCGCGCTTGTTCCCTTGAGCCAGCCACTTGCCGATCACCGTCTCCGACGCCCCGCCGCCGGCCGGCGTCCAGCGCGCATAGACGTCGGCCGTGTCGACCATGTTGAAGCCGCCGTCCACGAAGGCGTCGAGAATGGCGAACGACGCCCCCTCGTCCGCCGTCCACCCGAACACGTTGCCGCCAAGCACCAGTGGCGCAACCTTCAGATCGGACTTGCCCAGCCTACGCAGCTCCATCGTCGCCTCCATGAATAAGCATCAGAACGAATTGGAAAAAAGAACGTCTCACTTCAAATCCCTCCCCTCCTGGGAAAGGTAGATCACACACGGCCCCGATCTGATCCTTCTCCCCTGGCGGGGTCGGATGAGGGGGCGGCGCGAGCCGCTTTTGATAGACCACGAACCACACGAACCACACCAACGGGCCGGCGCTGTCATGTTCGTGTGGTTCGTGTGGTTCGTGGTTCCCATCTGGAGGGCGTCGGGGCCATGCCCCTCATCCGTCGGGCTTCGCCTGCCACCTTCTCCCGCAAGGGAGAAGGAAAGCCGTCCTATTCCATAGGCGATAGTCGTCCCCGGAGGCGAGCAAATCGCCTTCCCTAAGCCGCCTTCGCCCCATCCTCGTAGACCGGCGCATCCTCGGGCGCGAGCGCGGCGCGGCCGCGGATCACGTCCGAGATCTTCTCGGCGATCATGATGGTCGGGGCGTTGGTGTTGCCGCCGACCAGGGTCGGCATGACCGAGGCGTCGACGACCCGCAGGCCTTCGATCCCGCGGACCTTCAGCTCGCCGTCGACCACCGCCATCTCGTCGCCGTCCGCGCCCATCTTGCAGGTGCCGACCGGGTGATAGATCGTCTCGGCGTGCTTGCGGATCCACGCGTCGATCTGCTCGTCGCTCGCAACGTCCTTGCCGGGGAACAGCTCCTGCGTCCGATAGGGGTCCAGCGCCGACTGCTCGGCCACCCTGCGCATCATCTTCACGCCCTCGCGCAGGGCGCGGCGGTCTTCCTCGGTCGCCAGGTAGTTGGCCAGGATCGCCGGATCGTCCAGCGGATTGGCCGACCGCAGCCCGATCCGCCCGCGGCTCTCGGGCCGCAGCTGGCAGATGTGGAAGGTGAAGCCGTCCTTCGGCACCGCCACCTTGCCGTGGTCCTGCATGATCGCCGCGACCGTGTGCACCTGCAGGTCGGGGCGGTCGAGGTCTGGCCGCGACTTCAGGAACGCGCCCGATTCCAGGAACTGCTGGCGGCCCAGCCCCTTGCCGAAGAAGGCGTAGTTCATGCCGATGGCCAGGGTCTTGATCAGCCCCTTGCGCAGCGAGTGGGCGGTGATCGGCTGCGGGCACTCCCACGACATGCAGACGTCCAGATGGTCCTGCAGGTTGGCGCCGACGCCCTTCAGCGCCTTCACCACCGGAATGCCGAACTTCGCCAACTCCTCGGGGTCGCCGATCCCCGACAGCAGCAGGATCTGCGGCGACTGCACCGCTCCGGCGCTCAGCAGCACCTCCTTGTCGGCGTGCACGACGCTCTTCTGGCCGCTCTTGGCGTCGATGTACTCGACCCCGACCGCCCGGCCGCCCTCGATGACGATCCTGCTGGTCCGCGCGCCGGTGATGCAGGTCAGGTTCGCGCGCGACAGCGCCGGGTGCAGATAGCCGCGCGCCGCGCTCCAGCGCTGGCCGTCATGGATGGTCAGCTGGTACGGCCCCCAACCTTCCTGCTGGAAGCCGTTGAAATCGCTGGTCACCTTGAAGCCGGCCTGGCGCCCGGCCTCGACCGTCGCCGAAAAGATCGGGTTCGGGGTGGAGGCCTTGGAGACCTTCAGCGGCCCCTGCCCGCCGTGCCAGGCGTCGCCGCCGCCTTCCAGGCTTTCCGAGCGCTTGAAATAGGGCAGCACGTCCCGGTACGACCAGCCCTGCAGCCCCATCTGGCGCCACTGGTCGTAGTCGCGGGCGTGGCCGCGGATATAGATCATGCCGTTGATCGAGGACGAGCCGCCCCAGCCCTTGCCGCGCGGCCACCACAGCTTGCGGTCCTCCAGGTTCGGCTCGGCGTCCGTCCAGAAGCCCCAGTTGTACGTCCCGGCCTTGCCGATCAGCGAGCCGACCCCGGCCGGCATCTTCACCAGGATGGAGTTGTCCTTGCCGCCCGCCTCCAGCAGCAGGACTTTCACGTTCGGATCCTCCGTCAGCCGGTTGGCGAGCACGCATCCTGCGGACCCCGCGCCGATGATGACGTAGTCGTAGCGATCCATGGCGTTCCGTCCCTGAACACTGTTAAGTTAGGCGCAACCCTACTCAAGCTCGGCGCGGAAACAAGGCGGCGGATCGCGCATTTTTCGCCGCGCCCCAGACCCTTTCCGGTTCGGGCGGAAACACCTGGACCGGATCAAAAGGTCCTATCTTCAAAAGTTTGGCGCGTGACGGGCGCGTCAGCCGGCTTCCACTTGAAACCGTCACGCTCCAAGAGCATCGCCCACCTCGGCAGATGCCGCCTCCAGCGAAAAAATCTCTGAATTCAACGAGTCCTGGCCGAAATCCGATTCGATCGCAAAGGACGCCTTGCCGATGCGATCATTTCGCGGGTAGGCGAATTGTGGTCGGCCATGACAATCTGGCGGCCGTAGTCTCCCTTCGGGTCCGAATGTCTCAGATGAGCGCCGATCAGATGGCCGCCGCCGGCTCGGGAGGGGATGGCCGGTCCCTGCGCGCCGAACTGGCCGCCGCCCTCGTCGTCGGCGGCGCGGCCGCCGCCGCGGCCCTCATCGGGATCTTCCTGCGGCCGTCCGGCGACCTCAGCGCGTTCTGGCCCGCCAACGCGGTCCTGCTCGGCCTGCTGATCCGCCACCCCCGGCTGGCCAAGGCCGGCGGCTGGATCGCCGCCGCGCTCGCCCTCGTCGCCGCCGACGTCCTGACCGGCAGCAGCTGGAACAAGTCGGCGATGCTGTCGATCTGCAATCTCGGCGGCATCGGCCTTGGCTATGTGCTGTCGATGCGGCTGACGCCCCGCGACCGGCTGCTCCAGCGGCCCGCCTCGCTGGTCGCGGTGATGCTGATCATCCTGGCCGCCTCGCTGCTGACCAGCCTGCTCGGCGCCATGACCACCGTCTTCCTGTTCCACGGCGGCCTTGCCCACGGCTTCTTCGTCTGGCTGGCGGCCGAACTCGCCAACTATATCGTCATCCTCCCCATCGTCCTGACCTTCCCCGGCCCCGCAGCCGTGCGCCGGAGGCTGGAGAGGCTGCGCGCCAGCCCGCCCCGCCTGGGCGACACCGCCCCCCTGCTCAGCTACCTGGCCTGCCTGGCCATGGTGCCGATCGTCGGCGGCCCGGGCGCCCTGGCCTTTCCCGTTCCCAGCCTGCTGTGGTGCGCCCTCACCTACGGGCTGGCCGCCTCGTCGGTCCTGACCCTCTCGTTCGCGATCTCGACCCTGGTGGCCCTGTCGATCACCACCCAGGGCATGAACCACCTCAGCAGCCTCGACCTCCTGTCGCTGCGGCTCGGGGTGATGCTGGTCGCCCTCGCCCCCATCGCGGTCGCCAGCGCCATGGCCGAGCGCAACGAGCTGCTGGCCCAGGCCCAGGCCGCCCGCAAGGCGGCCGAAGAGGCGATGGCCGCCCGCACCCTGCTGCTCGCCACCATGGCGCACGAACTGCGCTCGCCCCTGACCGCCGTCGTCGGCTTCTCCGGCATGATGGCCAAGCAGAGCCTAGGGCCGGTCGGCCACCCCAAATATCTCGACTACGCCCAGACCATCGAAATGGCCGGTTCCCACCTCAACGACTTGGTCAGCGACCTGCTCGACACCGCCCGCGTCGAGGCCGGCAAGTTCGAGCTCAGCCTGGCCAGCGCCTCCAGCCGCAAGTTCGTGGAACAGTCGCTGCGCCTGGTCCGCGGCCTGGCCGTCGACGGCAGCGTCAGCCTGATCGTCGCGCCCGGCGACTGGCCAGAGGTCCACGCCGACCCCCGCGCGATCAAGCAGGTGCTGATCAACCTGCTCTCCAACGCCGTGAAGTTCTCTCCGCCCGGCGGCGTCGTGGAGATTTCGGGCCGTGTCGACCAGGACCGCCTGGTCATCCAGGTCAGCGACAACGGCCCCGGCATCGCACCCGAAGACCTGCCCCAGCTCGGCCGCCCCTACGCCCAGGTCCAGGGCGAGGAGACGCGCCGGCGCGGCTGGGGCCTGGGCCTCATGTTGTCGGGCGAACTGGTCGCCATGCACGGCGGCGTCCTGCGCCTGGAAAGCAACCCCGGCGCCGGCGCCACCGCCATCTTCGACCTGCCGCTGGCCTAACGGGCGGCCCGGGACGGCCCGCCCATCGGCGCCAAACTGCAACCCCGGCCGTTTTACCTGCCGATCTGCAAACGCTGCCGAAAAGGCCAATACTCAACTCGACTTGCCCCTCGCCGACCGGCTCTGCACTCGCAAACCCTTAGACTTGCCCCGCCCCTCGCCGCCGCCTGATCGTCGCGGGCGCCCCAAGCCAACGCCCAGGCAGGTTGATGAAGACGTCACCGCCCCAGCGACCGGCCGCCAGCAGCCCGCCCCGCCAGAACCAACGCCCCGATCGGCAGGTTGGCCTATCGGCACGTGACAACTCCGCTGAATGTGGATCGCCCCGCGCCCCTGCCTGATGTTATGTTGGGGCTATGCGGATAGCTCTTCTTTGCTCAACGGCGGCTATTGTCGCCATCGTCGCCTTGGCGGGCTTCCAAGGCATTGGCTCCACCACGTTGGCCGCTGCGGCAGGCCGCGATGTTTCAGGTCTGACGCGCGTTAGCAATTCGGATGAGCTAGCAACGGCTTTGCGTGGAGCCAGGGCCGGCGACGTCATCGAAACGGCTCCCGGCGTCTACGCCAATATCACCATCAAGAATCGCGCGTTCGACAAGCCTGTTACTATACGCGGTCCCGGTACGCTCAACGATCTGTACGTAGAAGCCTCGAGAGGGCTCATCTTCAGCGACCTGACATTTCAGGCTCAAAGCGGCCTGCCGAACCAGTTCAGGGTTTCCAACTCCAGCGAAATTCGTTTTCGCAGCATAAAATTCATCGGACCCAAGGGAGTGGAGTCGCGGCAGAAGATCGGTGGCCTTCTTGTTCGGGGCAGTAGGGCCATCTCCGTGCGCAACTCGGAATTTTCCGACCTGGTGTTCGGGCTCTCCCTGCTCGACAACGACAACGTCGAAGTATCCGGCAATAATTTCCACGACTTGGTGACCGATGGCGTGCGTGGTGGCGGGGTTTCAAATCTCGTAATCAGCGACAATCACTTCACCGACTTCTACCCCGCACCGGGCGACCATCCCGATGGAATCCAGTTGTGGACCACCAACACAACCACCACCGCCCAGAACATCACTATTGCCCGAAACAGCATTGTTCGAGGAAGTGGCAGAAAAGTACAGGGCATCTTCCTTAGAGATACCCACGATCAATTGCCATTTCATAACGTCACGATCAGAGACAACATCGTCCTAGGCGGACTTTATAACGGCATAACGGTTGACGGCGGAAAGAACGTCATCATTTCGCACAACAAGGTCCTTGGCTATCCCGATATGAAGTCTTGGATACGAACCGAAAATATCGAAGATGGCGACATCAGCGACAATGTCGCTCAGCACTACATACGCCTCGGCGTCCAATCTCGCGTCAAAGAACAGAAAAACGCCACCCAACCCGCGGCAGAAGATAAAGGCGTCAAGGCGCTGAAACTCTGGCGCCAGTCGCTCGCCACTGCCCCCGCCCCTTAGTCAGGCCGGGATGGAACTCTCTATGCAAGATGTGGGGCATTGGCGGACTGTCGCGAACGGCGGGTTTGTCGCACAGCTCCCCCGATCAGCCCAAAGCCAATAATCATCGACACCCATGTCGCCGCCTCGGGAACTGCTGAGAAGTCGCCAATTGTCAGCGTTACCGAATAAGGACCGTCAAAATTCTTGACGCGGAAGGTTCCATCGAAGCTCCCCCACTGCGGAAAATAGTGTGAACTGCAGTCACCCGACGTCGTCGGTCCGCAGGGACGATCGAAACCACGTGGCGTGCTTAGGACGGCGGACATCAGATCGCCACCCGCAGAGGTCACACAACCGCTACTGAGGTCGCAATCATAGGCCATCAGGTATTCGTTCCCCCAGATACCGCCCACATCGTCATCCCACCAAGTCTTCCGCTCTTCGACATAACCACTAAAGACGGCGTCGATGACATCGAAACCGCTGAACGTCAGTTTAGCGGTCGCGCGACGCCCTTCCGGCGGCCAGTCAAACGTCCCCGAAACATAGACCTCGCCGTCAGCGCCAGGTGCTGAAAGCGAGAGATCGACGACTTGAGCTGCAAGCGCCGGCATCGCCAGCAACGATACCACGCCCCCGGCAAAGACTGCGCACCACATCAGTAGCTTCATCTCAAGCCTCCCTATTTGAGTAACTTTCCGTGCTCGCCCGGCACAGTCAATCTTCTCGACGCAACCGCCCCATGGTTAGGCCCTAACGCCCCTTCCAGTTGGGCGCGCGCTTTTGGGCGAAGGCCATCGGGCCCTCGACGAAGTCCTCGGACTTGAAGAGCGCGGCCACGGCCGGATAGCGGGCCTGGCCCTTGATCGCCGCCTCCAGGGTCGGCTCGTCCAGGCCCTTGTAGACCGCCTCCTTCGAGGCGCGGATCGACATCGGCGACAGCTCGCAGATCTGCGCGGCCCAGCGCTTGGCGGCCGCCATCAGCTCTTCCGGCGCCACGACTTCGTTCACGAATCCAAGCGCTTGGCCTTCAGCGGCCGAGACCCGGCGGCCGGTCAGGATCATGCCCAGGGCCTGCTTCTGGCCGATCATCCGCGGCAGGCGGTGCAGGCCGCCGGCCAGGGCCGCCAGCCCGACCCGCGGCTCCGGCAGGGCGAAGGTGGCTTTTTCCGAAGCGATGATCAGGTCGCAGGCCAGGGCGATCTCGAAGCCGCCGCCCATGGCCACGCCGTTGACCGCCGCGATCAGCGGCTTGGTCAGGTCGAAGCGCGAGGTCAGACCCGCGAAGCCCGAGGGCGGGCTGCCCATCTTGCCGCCGCCCGCCTGGTGCTTCAGGTCGTTGCCGGCCGAGAACGCCCGGTCCCCGGCCCCGGTCACGACGCCGACCCACTGGTCGGGGTCGGCGGCGAAGGCGTCGAAGGCCTCGTGCAGCTCGAAATGGGCCGGCGAATGCAGGGCGTTCATCACCTCCGGGCGGTTGAGGGTGAAGATGGTGACCGGCCCCTCGCGGTCGACGCGGATGAACTCGTAGGCCATCGGCGGCCCTCCCTGCTGCTTTTCCGGCGCCCAGGCTCGCCGGGGCGCCGCCACGTCCGTCAAGCGGTCGGGCGCAGGCCCGCGCGATAGCGTTTCCAGTTCTGGACGTAGTGCATCGCCCCGGCGCTCATCGCCCGCGCCTGGTCTTCCGAAAGCTCGCGCACCACCTTGCCCGGCGCGCCCATGACCAGCGAATTGTCAGGGATTTCCTTGCCTTCGGTGATCAGGCAGTTGGCCCCGATCAGGCAGTTGCGGCCGATCTTGGCCCCGTTCAGCACGACCGAGCCGATCCCGATCAACGAGCCGTCGCCGATCGTGCAGCCGTGCAGCATGACCATATGCCCGACCGTGACATTGGATCCGATGGTCAGCGGATAGCCGGTGTCGGTGTGCAGGACGCTGCCGTCCTGGACGTTCGAGTTCTCGCCCACGGTGATCGGGTCGTTGTCGCCACGAAGTGTCGCACCAAACCACACCGAAGCGTTCTTCTTGAGAATCACCCGCCCCACAACTGCAGCGTTAGGCGCAATCCAGTATTCGTCCTCGGAAGGCAGATCCGGAGCCACATCGCCCAAGTTATAGACACTCATCCGTACACCTCGTTTATTGCACTCGCCGCGGCATTTAATAATTCGTCAACCAAGTTAGCATCATTCTAGTGATGCGATTCGAGAGGGCGACAGCCTTCGCGCATCTCGCCGCGAGTCGGCGTTCGGTTCGCGGCCTGCGTTTTTTGGGCGGGGTACAAGGTGTCGCGTCTGCTACGGCGGGGTTGCCCGCCCGGATCATCGAGCGAAGGCGGGCCTCCGGGCCGCAGCGTGCGACGTCGCCGTTCCAATACAATTCCGATCCATCCTCGAGGGCGGGCCGTTTCGGCCTCGCCCTTTTTTCTTGCCCCTATGGAGGCCTAGATGACCAAGCGAGCTCTGAAGCGACAACTGCGCGAAGGCGCGTTCGACGCCGCCCAGTTCGACGACGACGCCAAGATTCGGCGCCTGCCGGTGGAACGCGCCTGGTCTCCGCTGCCCCATCACACCAACGACGACCGCGACCAGGGATATCTGAAGACCATAAAAGCCAGGTCCCCAGGCCAGCAGGCGCTGATGGACGCCATCGACGCCAAGAATCTCGTCATGGCGCTGGGGCCGGCCGGCACCGGCAAGACCTACCTGGCCATCGCCAAGGCGGTGGAGGCGCTGGAGGCCGGCCGCGTCGGGCGAATCGTGCTCTCGCGCCCGGCGGTCGAGGCCGGCGAATCCATCGGCTTCCTGCCGGGCGAGATGGAGGACAAGCTGGCGCCCTATCTGCGCCCGCTCTACGACGCGCTCTCCGACCGGCTGTCGATGAAGCGGGTCCGCGCGCTGATGCAGGAAGGCGCCATCGAGATCGCGCCCGTCGGCTTCATGCGCGGCCGCACCCTCAACAACGCCTTCGTGGTGATCGACGAGGCGCAGAACTGCACCTACGGCCAGCTCAAGATGCTGCTGACCCGGCTTGGCTGGCACTCGACCATGGTGGTGACCGGCGACCCGGCCCAGTCGGACCTGCTGCCCGAGCTGTCGGGCCTCGGCCTCGTCGCCGAGAAGTTCGAGGCGGTCTCCAACATCGCCGTCATCCGCCTGCAGGACGCCGACATCGTCCGCCACCCGCTGGTGGCCGAAATGCTCGGAGTGCTCTGAGGGCCGCTTAGGGCCAGAACGCGAGAAGCCCCGGCCGATGGCCGGGGCTTCCTTCGTTTCAGCGGAACGACCGGCGGCCAGCGTCGCCGACCTTCCGAATCGTCGGCAGGACGTTGTCAACGGCGCCGGCGGGATGCGATCGCAAGCCGCCGGCTATCCGCCTACGGCAGGTCTTCGGCCAGGATCGCCATTTCAAACATGAAGGAGCCGTCGCCGTCTTCGTCCTCGAAGACCACGCCGATGAATTCCTCGCCGATATAGACCTCGGCCGAATCCTTTTGCTTGGGCCGCGGCGCCAGCGTGATCCGCGCGTTGGCGAAGGTGCCCCGCAGGTGACCTTCGAGGCGGCGGATAGTCTTTTCGTCCAGCACGCTGGGCTCCTTCGTCGATTTCGGCGCGAACCTAGGCGTTTTGGCGCGCGCCGCAAAGCGCCGCGTCGGAAAAAGCTGGGGACGCGGCCGCCGCGCCCGCTAGTCTCGGGGACGGAAGAGATCGGGAGCAGCGCATGGCCGACATCGCCTTGGGCGTCATCGAGGGCTATTACGGCAAGCCTTGGTCGTGGGAGGCGCGGCGCGGCGTCGTCGATCGCCTGGCGCCGCACGGCTACGGCTTCTTCCTCTATGCGCCGAAGAACGATCCCTTCCTGCGCCGCCGCTGGCAGGAAGCCCATCCGCCCGAGACCGCCGCGGAACTGCGCGCCTTCTCGGCCTTCTGCCGCAACCGCGGCGTCCGCTTCGGCGTCGGCCTCAGCCCCTACGAGATCTATCGCGATTTCGGCAAGCAGACCCAGACGGCGCTGGCCGCCAAGTTGGCCGAACTGGACGGCCTGGGCCTCGACGACCTGGCCATCCTGTTCGACGACATGCGCGGCGACCTGCCCGATCTGGCCGCCAGCCAGGCGCGGATCGTTCACTGGATCGCCGAGCGCGCCAGCGCCACGCGCGTCATCGTCTGCCCCTCCTACTATACCGACGATCCCATCCTCGACCGGGTGTTCGGCCAGCGTCCCGACAACTACCTGGAAGACCTCGGCGCCCTGCTCGACCCGGCCATCGAAGTCTTCTGGACCGGCGAGGAGGTCTGCTCGCGCGAGTTCAGCCCGGGGCACCTGCGCCGCGTCGAGCGCCAACTGCGGCGCAAGCCGTTCCTGTGGGACAACTATCCGGTCAACGACGGGCCGCTGATGTCGCCGTTCCTGCATGTGCGGGGCTTCACGGGCCGGCCCGCGGCCATCGCGCCGCACGTCGCCGCCCATGCGGTGAACCCGGCCCTGCAGCCGACGCTCTCGCAGATTCCGGCCATCACCCTGGCCGAGAGCTATATGCGCGGCGAGGACTACGAGTACGGCCAGGCGTTCCTGCGGGCGGCGCGCGAGGTGCTGGGCGAGGACCTGGCCCAGGCGGTGCTGCGCAACACGACCCAGTTCCAGGGCTTCGGCCGCGATCGGCTGACGCAAGAGAACGTGAGCCGGATGCGGGCGCGCTACGAACGCTTCGACCATCCGGCGGCGCGGGAGATCCTCGACTGGCTGGACGGCGCCTACGACATCAGTCTGGCCGAGATCGAAGCGACTTGAGCCGGGTCCCGCGCGCGCCTAGGCTGGCGTCCGCAAGCATGCGGAAAGACCGAAAGACCCCTCCAGTGGCCGGCTGAGCCTCCCGATCGTCGCCTTCGACCGCGCCGCGCCCCGGCGCGTGGGATCGTTCCTGCCAAGGAGCCGCCGCATGGCGTTCTTCCGCAACACCACCGTCAATCTGCTGAACCTGCACTACGGCGTCCACGCCCTGGCGCTCAGCGGCGGCGGCGCGTTCTTCGCCGCGTTCCTGCTCAAGGCCGGCGTTCCGGCGCATGGCGTGCTGACCGCCATGGCCGCGATCCTGATGGGCCGTTTCGTGATCCGTCCGGCGATCCTGCCGCTGGGGCGGCGTTTCGGCCTGAAGCCGCTGGTCATCGCCGGCACGATCGTCACCGCCCTGCAGTATCCGATCCTGGCCGAGGTGCAGGGCGTCGGCTGGCCGCTGTTCCTGCTCTGCGCGGTCTCCTCGGTGGGCGACACCTTCTACTGGACCGCCTACCACGCCTATTTCGCCTCGCTGGGCGACGCCGAGCACCGCGGCCACCAGATCAGCGTGCGCGAGGCGGCCTCGGCCATGGTCGGCGTCGCCGCGCCGCTGCTGACCGGCTGGGCGCTGGTCACGCTGGGCCCCCGGTTCGCCTTCGGCGCCACCTGCGTCGTGCTGATGCTGTCGGCCGCGCCCCTGCTGTGGACGCCCAACGTCCGGGTCGCGCAGGAGGCGCCCGACGCGCTGAAGGCCGCCATCCCGGGGATGCTGCTGTTCCTGGCCGACGGCTGGACGGCCATGGGCTACGTCTTCGTCTGGCAGATCGCGCTGTTCATGTCCCTGAAGGAGAGCTTCACCGCCTTTGGCGGCGCCATGGCGCTGGCGGCTGTCGTCGGCGCGGTCAGCGGCCTGGTGCTGGGGCGCTTCATCGACGCCGGGCATGGGCGGCGCGCGGTCTGGCTGGCCTGCGGGGTGATGGCCGCGACGATCCTGGCGCGGGCCTGGGCCTATCGGCACCCGGCCACGGCGATCCTGGCCAATGCGGCGGGCGCGGTGGTGGTGGCGCTCTACACCCCGACCATGATGACCGCCGTCTACAACCTCTCGAAGCGCTCGCCCTGCCCGCTGCGCTTCCACATCGCCGCGGAAGGCGGCTGGGACGTCGGCGGGG
>NZ_JAYRST010000048.1:0-22875 GCF_041920015.1 Phenylobacterium sp. | reverse complement strand
GACGGTGATGCTGCAGAACATCGCCAAGTCGATCGAGACCAACCACCCCGAGTGCTACCTGATCGTCCTGCTGATCGACGAGCGCCCGGAAGAAGTCACCGACATGCGCCGCACCGTCCGCGGCGAGGTCGTCTCCTCGACCTTCGACGAACCGGCCACCCGCCACGTCCAGGTCGCCGAGATGGTGATCGAAAAGGCCAAGCGCCTGGTCGAACACAAGCGCGACGTCGTCATCCTGCTGGACTCGGTCACCCGCCTCGGCCGCGCCTACAACACCGTCGTCCCGTCGTCGGGCAAGGTGCTGACCGGCGGCGTCGACGCCAACGCCCTGCAGCGCCCCAAGCGCTTCTTCGGCGCCGCGCGGAACGTCGAGGAAGGCGGCTCGCTGACCATCATCGCCACCGCCCTGATCGACACCGGCAGCCGCATGGACGAAGTGATCTTCGAAGAGTTCAAGGGCACCGGGAACTCGGAAATCATCCTGGACCGCAAGGTCGCCGACAAGCGAATCTATCCCGCCGTCGACGTCATCAAGTCGGGCACCCGCAAGGAAGACCTCATCACGCCGAAGGAACACCTGCAGAAGTCGTTCATCCTGCGCCGCATCATCACCCCGATGGGCGCCCAGGACGCGATCGAGTTCCTGCTCGACAAGCTGCGGCAGTCGAAGAACAACGAAGACTTCTTCCAGTCGATGAACACCTGACGGATCAGGAGCGAAGCTCCTGATCTAACAAGCGTTTCACGTGAAACGAGCGGCTATTTCCGCGCCGCGCGCAACGCCTCCAATTGCTCCCCCTCTGGGGGAGCTGTCAGCGAAGCTGACTGAGGGGGACTTCAGACTCAGCGCTGCCGCTCCGTGCGGCGGGCAATCGCATATGGGTGTCATCCCGGTTTGCGAAGCAAGACCGGGACCCATGAACACAGGCGGTTCAGAATCCGCCTCGGCGGTGCAAGAGCCTGAAAGCTCAGGTGTTCATGGATCCCGGACAAGCGCTGCGCGCTTTCCGGGACGACATGCGAAGTGGGCCGCTTTGCGGACCAATCCCCTATGCTGATCGATTTCTTCTTCCTCCCCTGCGCAGCGGGGGAGGAAATCTCGGGTAACGCCAAAGATTCCCCTATGGAATCAACAAACTCGCCCCGACCGTCTCGCGGCCCTCCAGCGCCTCGTGCGCCCGCCGCGCATCGCCCAGCGCAAAGGTCTGACCGATGTCGATCTTCACCGCGCCCGAGCCGATCACCTCGAACAGCGCGCCAGCGCTGGCGTCCAGGTCCTCGGTGGTCGCGGTGTAGTCGAACATGGTCGGCCGGGTGAAGAACAGCGACCCGGCCTGCGACAGCCGCAGCGGGGCGAACGGCGGGACCGGCCCCGAGGCGTTGCCGAACGAGACGAACATGCCGCGCCGCGCCAGGCTGGCCAGTGTGCCTTCGAAGGTCGAGGCGCCCACGGAGTCATAGGCCACCGGCACGCCCTTGCCGTCGGTCAGCCGCCGCACCTCGGCGGCCACGTCCTGGTCGCGATAGAGGATGACGTGGTCGGCGCCGTGGCCCCGGGCCAGCTCGGCTTTCTCCTCCGAGCCGGCCGTCCCGATCACCCGCGCGCCCAGGTGCTTGGCCCATTGGACGAGGATCGAGCCGACCCCGCCCGCCGCGGCGTGGACCAGGATGGTCTCGCCGGCCTTCACCGGATAGGTCCGCCGCACCAGGAACTCGGCGGTCATGCCTTTCAGCAGGCAGGCGGCCGCGACCTTGGCGTCGATCCCGTCCGGCAGCTTCACCGCCCGCGCTGCGCTGGTCGCGTGCAGTTCGGCATAGGCCCCGATCGGGCCGGAAGCATAGACGACCCGATCGCCGGTCTTGAACCGCTCGACGCCTTCGCCGACCGCCTCGATCGTGCCGGCCGCTTCCAACCCCAGGCCCGTAGGCAGTTTCACGGGGTAGAGCCCGCTGCGGTGATAGGTGTCGATGAAGTTCACCCCCACCGCTTCGTGCCGGACCAGGATTTCGCCGGGCTTGGGGGTCGGAACCTCCACCTGGGCGACTTCCAGAACCTCGGGGCCGCCGGTGCGCTCGATGCGGATAGCTTTCATCGCGGGCTCCTAAAGCAGGTGTTGCTGGAAGAAGGCCAGGGTGCGGCCGTTGGCCAGCTTGGCGTCGGCGGCGTCGTAATGCTCGCCGCCCACCCGGGCGAAGGCGTGGTCGCGGCCCGGATAGGTATAGGCCTGGACCTGCGGATGGTTCTTCAGTTTCGACAGGATCAGCGCCTGGGCTTCCTTCGGCACGAAGCCGTCCTCCTCGGCGATGTGGATCATCAGCGGATGGGCCAGCTTGTCGGCCTCGACCAGGTGCTTCTCGATCCCCACCCCGTAATAGCCGACGGAGGCGTCGGAATCGGTGCGCGTCGAGGTCAGGAAGGCCAGCAGTCCGCCCAGGCAATAGCCGACCGCCCCGACCTTGCCGCTGCACTCGGCCAGGCCGCGGACATGGTCGATGGTCGCGGCGATGTCCTTCACCCCGGCGTCCACGTCGAACGCGTTATAGAGCTCGAAGGCCTTCTTCCACTCGGCTTCCGACTGGTCGGTGATGTCGACGCCCGGCTCGATGCGCCAGAAAAGATCGGGGCAGACGGCCAGGAAGCCGGCGGCGGCCAGTTCGTCGCAGACCCCGCGCATGACCGCGTTCACGCCGAAGATCTCTTGGATGACCACCACGGCCGGGGCCTTCGGATTGCTCGGACGCGCCACATAGGCCGCGAAATCGCCGTCCTGCGTCTTGATCGTCGTCATCTCGCCCATCGGCGTCTCCCGTCTTAATAACTAGGCAATATCCGGGCCTACTAGCCGACAGGGCCCGGCTGCGCTCATAACAATGTGGTCAAGCACCCTTCCGGCTGTAGAGTTATCCGAATGAAGATGACCATTGAAATCGACTGCACCCCGCAGGAAGCGCGCACCTTCCTGGGCCTGCCGGACGTCTCGGGCCTGAACGACAAGCTCATCGAAGAGATGCAGAAACGCATGAGCGCCAACATGGCGATGCTCTCGCCCGACGAACTCATCAAGAACTGGACCGCCTTCGGCGTCGGCGCGCAAGAGCAGTTCCGCAATCTGATGAGCGCCGCGGTCGACGCCAGCATGGGCGGCGCCCGCTCCAAATGACCGACACCATCTTCGCGCCCGCCACCGCCGCCGGCCGCGCGGCGGTGGCGGTCGTGCGCCTGTCCGGGCCGAGGTCCGGCGCCGCGGTGCGGGCCTTGGCCGGCGTCCTGCCGTCGCCGCGGCAGGCCACGGTCCGCACCCTGCGGGGCGGCGAGGGGCGCGGGATCGACCAGGCGCTGGTCCTGTGGTTCGAGGGGCCGGCCAGCTATACCGGTGAGGACTGCGCCGAGTTTCACGTGCACGGTGGCCCGGCCGTGGTCGCCAGCCTGCTGGAGGCCCTGGCCGCCCTTGGCCTGCGTCTGGCCGAGCCGGGGGAGTTCACCCGTCGCGCCTTCGAGAACGGCAAGCTCGACCTCGCCCAGGCCGAGGGCGTCGCCGATCTCATTGAGGCCGAGACCGAGGCCCAGCGCCGCCAGGCCCTCGACCAGCTCGGCGGGGCGCTTGGCCAGGCCCAGGCGCGCTGGCGCGACCGGCTGATCGAAGCCCTGGCCATGTTCGAGGCCGCGGTCGACTTCCCCGACGAAGAGGTTCCGGCCGACGTCGCCGCCCGCGCCCGGCCGGCCCTGAGCGATCTGGCGGACGAACTGGAACAGGCCCTGGTCGACGTGAAACGCGGCGAGCGGGTGCGCGAGGGCTTCCGCATCGCTCTGGTCGGCGCGCCGAACGCCGGAAAGAGCACGATCCTCAACGCCCTGGCGCGGCGCGAGGCGGCCATCGTCACCGCCACGCCGGGGACGACACGCGATGTGATCGAGGTTCCGATGCGCCTGGCCGGCTACAAGGTCCTGGTCGCCGACACCGCCGGCCTTCGCGACACCGCCGACGAGATCGAGGCCGAAGGCGTGCGCCGGGCCCGCCGGTGGGCAGAGGAGGCGGACCTGCGCGTCTGGGTGGTCGACGGCGCCAGCCAGGCCCCCGCCACCGTGCCGGATCTGCATCCCCACGATCTCTGCGTCATCAACAAGGCCGACCTGGAGCCGGGGGCCGAGACCGGCTACGCCCTGGTCGAGGCCCGCGCCCTGAATGTGGAGGTTCATAGAGTCTCGGCCTGGAAACCTGCCGATATCGCCGCCCTCGAACAGACCCTCGAAAGCCGGGTCGTCGAGGCCCTGGCCGGCGCCGATCCCCCGGCCGCCACGCGCCTGCGTCATCGCGAACTGCTGGCCGAGGCGCTGGAGCGCGTGCAGCACGCCCTGGCCTTGGAGGATGATCTCGAACTGGCCGCCGAAGACGTCCGCCTGGCCAGCCGCGCCCTCGACCGCATCACCGGCCGCATCGATCCCGAAGAGGTCCTCGGCCGAGTGTTTTCCAGCTTCTGCATCGGAAAGTAGTGCCGGTGTTTCACGTGAAACACCCGGCCATACGTTTCACGTGAAACATCGTCCCCTTAATTCCTCCCCACCGGGGGAGGTGGCTCGCCGCAAAAGCGGCGAGACGGAGGGGGCCTGCTGACTCTGGATTCCCCCCTCAGTCAGCCATTCGGCCGACAGCTCCCCCAGAGGGGAGCAATTACCATTCCCAAATCCCCCCGTGAAAAACCGCCCCACATCGGCTATATACCTGCCGACAGCGCCCCCGGCCTTCCGGGGGCGTCTTGCGTGGAGGCAAGCTTGAGCGCCTGGGACGTCATCATCATCGGGGGAGGGCACGCCGGCTGTGAAGCTGCGGCGGCCGCCGCGCGTTTCGGCGCCAAGACCCTGCTGCTGACCCACAAGCTCGAAACCATCGGCGAGATGAGCTGCAATCCCGCCATCGGCGGCCTTGGCAAGGGTCACCTGGTCCGCGAGATCGATGCGCTCGACGGGCTGATGGGGCGCCTGGCGGATCAGTCCGGCATCCAGTTCCGCATGCTCAACCGCTCCAAGGGCGCGGCGGTGCGCGGTCCCCGCAGCCAGATCGACCGCAAGCTCTATCGCCAGGCCATGCAGGCCGAACTCGCCGCGACGCCCAACCTCACCGTCATGGCCGAGGCGGTGGAAGACCTGATCGTCCAGGACGGCGTCGTCCAGGGCGTGGTCGGGGCGACCGGAACCGAATACCGCGCCGGTCGGGTGGTCCTGACCACAGGCACGTTCCTCAAGGGGATCATCCACCAGGGCGACGAGCGCATTCCCGCCGGCCGGGTGGGGGACGCTCCGGCCATCGGCCTCTCGGATCGTCTCTACTCGCTGGGCCTGACCATGGGCCGGCTGAAAACCGGCACGCCGGCCCGCCTCGACGGCTCGACCATCGCCTGGGACCGGCTGGAAATGCAGGCCGCGGACGACGAGCCCGTGCCGTTCTCGTTCCTGACCCTGGCGATCACCGTGCCGCAGATCGCCTGCGGCATCACCTACACCAATGCGCAGACCCATCGGATCATCGCCGAGCGGCTGACGGAATCGGCCGTCTATGGCGGCCGGATCAACGGCCGGGGCCCGCGCTATTGCCCCTCCATCGAGGACAAGGTGGTCCGCTTCGGCGACAAGGACAGCCACCAGATCTTCCTGGAGCCCGAAGGCCTGGACGACGACACCGTCTATCCGAACGGCATCTCGACCTCGGTCTCGGCCGAAACCCAGGACCTGTTCCTGCGCACCATCGAGGGCCTGCAGGACGTTCGGGTGAAGCGCTACGGCTATGCGATCGAATACGACTATGTCGATCCGCGCGAGCTCTACCCCACCCTCGAGGTCAAGAAGCTGGCGGGCCTCTATCTCGCCGGCCAGATCAACGGCACGACGGGCTATGAGGAGGCGGGAGCGCAGGGGCTGGTCGCCGGCCTCAACGCCGCCCGCGCCGCTTCCGGCCTGGACGCCGCCGTTTTCGGCCGCGACGAGGCCTATATCGGCGTGCTGATCGACGACCTCACCACCCGCGGCGTCACCGAGCCCTATCGGATGTTCACCAGCCGCGCCGAGTTCCGCCTGACCCTGCGTGCGGACAACGCGGACCAACGCCTTACCGGCCGCGGCCTCGATCTCGGCGTGGTCGGCGTTTCACGTGAAACAGCCTATCGCGCCAAGGCCGCCGAACTCGCCCATGTCCGCCAGCGCGCGACAGAGCTGACCCTGTCTCCGAACATGGCCCAGAAAGCCGGCCTCCCGGTCAAGGCCGACGGCGTGGTCCGCAGCTTCGTCCAGCTCCTGGCCTATCCGACCATCGGCTTCGACGACCTCGCCCGCGTGTTCCCCGAGGCGGCCGACTGGTCGCCCACAGCTCGCGAGCAGATCGAGATCGACGCTGCCTATGCCGGCTATCTCGATCGCCAGGCGGCCGATGCCGCCGCCTTCCGCCGTGACGAAAACCTCCGCCTCCCGGCCGATCTGGATTACGCCGCGGTCGGAGGCCTCTCCAACGAGGTGCGTGAGAAGCTGCTGGCGGTGAAGCCGCTGACCCTGGGCCAGGCCGCGCGCATCGAAGGCGTGACGCCGGGCGCCCTGACCGCGCTCCTGGCCCATGTCCGCCGCCGCGCCGCCTGACCCCATGACCCTCGACGTCACCGACGCGGCCAGCTTCGCCGCCGCTACAGGCGCCTCGCCGCAGGCGATCGCCGACCTGGAGCGCTACCGGTCCTACCTGGTGGAGTGGAACGAGAAGATGAACCTCGTCGGCCCGGCGACGCTGGACATCTTCTGGTCCCGCCACGCCTGGGACTCCGCCCAGATCCTGCCCTTGGCGCCCGACGCCCTGACCTGGGCCGATCTTGGAACCGGCGCAGGACTTCCGGGCATCGTCCTGGCGATCCTGGGAAAAGACCGTCCCGGCTTTCACGTGCACCTGGTCGACAGCCTGGCCAAACGCTGCCGGTTCTTGAGCGAGGTGGTGACCGGCCTGTCGCTTCCCGCCACGGTTCACAATTCACGTGCGGAAGACTTGTCGCTGACTGTGGATATCGTCACGGCGCGGGCTTGCGCGCCCCTGTCGCGACTGCTGGGGTACGCCCAGCCCTACCTCAAGCGCGGGGCGCAGGCGCTGTTCCTCAAGGGGCAGGATGTCGCGTCGGAACTCGAGGACGCGGCCAGGATATGGGACTTCGACGCCGACGTGTCGCCGAGCTTGAGTGACGCCAGAGGCCGCATCGTTCGGATCAGGAGGCTCGGTCGTGGCCGGAAAAGCTAAACGGGCCTTGCGGGTCCTGGTGATCGCCAACCAGAAGGGCGGGGTGGGCAAGACCACCACGGCGATCAACCTCGGCACCGCCCTGGCCGCGGTGGGCGAGAAGGTGCTGCTGATCGACTCCGACCCGCAGGGCAACGCCTCGACCGGCCTGGGCGTCGGCCGCGCCCAGCGTAAGGTCACCCTGTACGACGTGCTGATGGGCGAGCAGCCGATCGCCTCGGCTGTGGTCAATACCGCCTTGCCGGGCCTGGACCTGATCGCCGCCGACCCCGACCTCTCCGGCGTGGAACTGGAGCTCGGGCAACAGGCGCGACGCTCATTCAAGCTGCGCGACGCCCTGGAGCCGGTGCGCATGGCCGGCGACTACACCTATGTCCTGATCGACTGCCCGCCGTCGCTGAACCTGCTGACCGTCAACGCCATGGCCGCGGCGGACGCGGTGCTGGTGCCCCTGCAGTGCGAGTTCTTCGCCCTGGAAGGCCTGACCCAGCTCCTGCGTACGGTCGACCTGGTGCGCGGCAGCCTGAACCCCAACCTGGAAATCCAGGGCGTAGTGCTGACCATGTACGACCGGCGCAACAGCCTCTCCGAACAGGTCGCCCGCGACGTGCGCGGCCACTTCGGAGAGACGGTCTACAACACGGTGATCCCGCGCAACGTGCGGGTTTCCGAGGCCCCCAGCTATGGAAAGCCGGTGCTGGTCTACGACCTGAAGTGCATGGGCTCGCAGGCCTATCTGAAGCTCGCGCGCGAGGTGGTGATGCGCGAACGTGATCGTCGGGCGAAAGCGGCATGAGCGGGACAGCCAAAAGTGGCCGCCGGGTTTGGCGGATGTCACGCTCCTTATTCAGCGGGCTGGGCACGATCTGGGGTCGTGCTCGGGGGAGGACATGATGGTCGAGAAGCGTGGACTGGGCCGCGGGCTGTCGGCTCTGCTGGGCGACGTCGATGAGGCCAAGGTCGTGGCCGGCGCGGCGGTCGAGGAGGTCTCCGGCGTTCGCGAGATCCCGATCGAACTGATCCATCGCAACGAACACCAGCCCCGCTGGGTGTTCTCCGAGGCCGAGGTGGAGGAACTCGCCGCCTCGATCCGCGAGAAGGGCGTGCTGCAACCGATCCTGGTGCGGCCCGCGCCGGGCCTGCCCGGCGAATGGGAGATCGTTGCTGGCGAGCGGCGCTGGCGGGCGAGCCAGAAGGCAGGCCTGCGGGCAATGCCGGTGCTGGTGCGCGAGCTGGACGATGTCCAGGTGCTGGAGATCGGCGTCATCGAGAACGTCCAGCGCGCCAATCTGAACCCCATCGAAGAGGCGGCCGCCTATCAGCAGCTCATCGAGAAGTTCAACCGCACCCAGGACGAGGTGGCCAGCAGCATCGGCAAGAGCCGCAGCCACGTAGCCAACACCCTGCGCCTGATGAACCTGCCCGAGCAGGTGCGGACCCACGTGCTGGAAGGCAGGCTGTCGGCCGGTCATGCCCGGGCCATACTCACCGCCGACGATCCGGTAGCCCTGGCCGAGCAGATCATCGCCAAGGGCCTGTCGGTGCGCGAGGCGGAGTCCCTGGCCCGCGGCGGCGCCCCGGCTGCGCCGCGGCAGAAGACCGGCGGCAAGGCGGTCGTCAAGGACACCGACACCCAGGCGCTGGAGGTCGATCTGTCGGATGCGCTCGGCCTCGATGTCGAGGTTCTGGACAAAGGCGGGGTCGGCGAACTGCGCATCAAATATGCGACCCTCGAACAGCTTGATGAGTTGTGCCGCAGATTGACCGCGCGGGTCTGACGCTAAGTCTTTGAATTCAAAGGGCACGATTTCGAAATTTGCGCTCTAGCCAACGGAGCGTGCATAGGTACGGCCACGTCCCGCTCCATGCGCCACAGAGCCGATTTCAAAATGGGGTTTTCAGAGCCCCAGGCGGCGGGCGCGGCCGGCGATGGTGAGGGCCAGCCGCTCGGCGATGAGCTGGTCGGGCGAGCCGGCGGTCTTGCAGGCCTTGTCGGCGGCCAGCACCTCGGGTTGCAGCCGGTCGAGCTCTTCCAGCGACCAGCTTCGGGCCTGGCGCAGGAACTCGCGCTCCTGCTTCCAGAACACGCCGGAGGCCTTGGCCGCCTCCTGCAGGCCGGCGCCGTTCTTGGCGAGGGTCAGGGTGCGTCTCAGGCGGCCGAGATAGAGGCTGATGGCCCGGATGGCGGCGGGGCCCGGCTCGCCCTCGGCGGCGGCGCGGCGCAGGGCGGCCTGCGCGTCGGCGAGGCGTCCGCCGAAAGCGTCGGCGGCGGCGTCGGAAAGCGAGGCGTCCGGCTCTACGCCCAGGAAGTCGTCCAGATCCTTGGCGCTGGCGGTGCGGCCGCTGCCCGGTTCGAGATAGAGGGCGAGGCGCTCGATCTCCTGGCGGGCGACGCCGCGTTCCTTGGGCAGGCGGCTGACGAAGAGTTGCAGGGCCTGGGCGTCCAGCCCGACGCTGTCCTGCGACAGCACATCGCGGACCAACCGGGCCACATCGCCGGGCTCGTCCTCGTAGCAGGGGATGGCGACGGCCTCTGCGGCCTTCTCGGCGGCCTTGCGCAGGGCCGAGTCGCGGCCGAGGTTTCCCGCCTCGATGACGAAGAAAGCTTCGGGGTTGAGCTTGCCGGCGGCGTGGGCGGTGACCGCCTCGGCCACCTGCTTGTCCAGAGCGGCCTTCTCAGTGGCGAATCGCAGCCGCACCAGGCGCCGGCCGCCCATCAGGGACTGCGCCGCCAGTTCGCCCTCCAGCCGCCCGCCGTCGGAATCGAGATCTCCGTCGGTCAGCAAGGCGACGCTGAACGGATCGTCGAGATCGGGGACCAGTTTCCGGGCCAGTTGGGTTCCGCGGTCGCGGACCACGCCGGTGTCGCGGCCATAGATCAGGGCGACCCGGATCGGGGGCTCCGGCCGGTTCAGAAACCGCTCGACATCTGGCCGCTTGGAGAGGATCACGGCCTTGTAATCCCTAGGATTTTCCCTGCGTCGCCAGCCAGGCCGCCAGCTCCATCTGGATCTTGCGGGCGCATTCGGCGGCGGCTCGATCCTGGGCGTCCTGCTGGGCGGTGATCGAGGCGTAGGGCTGGTCGGCGCTGTCGTAGGTGACCTGGGCCTGGGCCACGCCCTGCTTGACCGGCGCGCCGCCGGACGCGGGAGAGAGGGTGTAGCTGGCGGTCAGCACATATTCGTAGCGGGTGGCCACGTTGTCGACGCGCACCCCGCGGGGATAGCGCGTCTCCGACAACGCCAGGTTCATCCGGTATTGCGGCGCGGTCCCGCCGCGGCGGGCCAGGGCGTCGTCCAGATGCTCGCGGATGAGCTGGCCGGTGCGGCCTGGCGGCGTCGCCACCTCAACCGCGGCGAGCTGCTGGGTCACGCCCGGCGAGCCGTAGAGCGGCGTGAACCCGCAGCCGGCGAGGCCGAGGGCCACGGCCGCCAGCGCGGCGGAGACGACGAGGCGGTTCATGTCAGATCATCCAGCCACGATGTTGACGATGCGGTCCTTCACGACGATCACCTTTTTGATCGACAGGCCCTCAAGGCGCCGTGCGATCTCCGGGTCGTCAAGCACGATCTTCTCGACATCGGCCGGTTCGAGCCCGGCGGCCACCGAAATCTCGCCGCGGCGCTTGCCGTTGACCTGGACCGGCAGCACGCGCACCGCGTCCTGGGTCAGGGCCTCGTCATGCTGCGGCCAGGGCGCAGAGACCACCATGCCGTCGCCGCCGATCCGCGCCCAGGCTTCCTCGGCCAGGTGCGGGGTGAAGGGCGAGATCAGGCGCGCAAAGGCCGACAACGCCTCGTGCCGTGCGGCCAGAACGGGAGGAGTCGCGGTCTCGGCGGGGAATTCCTTGAGTTTGTTCAGGAACTCGTACATCCGCGCGATACCGGAATTGAAGCGGAAGCTCTCGATCGCCTCGGTCACCGCCTTGATCGTGCGATGGGTGGCGGCGCGCAGGTCGTCGGCCTTCGGGTCGGCGGCCAGGGCAGGGGCGGGCCCCGCCGGCTGGCTGTCGAACTCGTTCCAGACACGGTTGACGAAGCGCCAGGCCCCCTCGACCCCGGTCGCCGACCATTGGGTGTCGCGCTCGGGCGGGCTGTCGGACAGCACGAACAGGCGCGCGGCGTCGACGCCGTAGACCTCGAAGATCTCCTCCGGCGCCACGGTGTTGCGCTTGGACTTCGACATCTTCTCGACATCGCCGATGACCAGGGCTTCGCCGGTCTCCAGGCTGCGAGCCTGGCGCTTGCCAGCCTCGGTGAAGATCTCGACTTCCCTGGGCTCCACCCATTCGCCGCTCTGGGTGCGCTTGTAGGTCTCGTGCGTGACCATGCCCTGGGTGAACAGGCCGGCGAACGGCTCGCGCACGCTCAGCATCCCCTCGTCGGAGAGGGCGCGGGTGGCGAAGCGGGCGTAGAGCAGGTGCAGGACCGCGTGCTCGATGCCGCCGACATACTGGTCGACCGGCAGCCAATAGTCGGCGGCGGCCTTGTCGATCGGCTCGGCGGCCTGGGTGTCGGTGAAGCGGGCGAAATACCAGGAGGAATCGACGAAGGTGTCCAGCGTATCGGTTTCCCGCGTCGCGGGCCCGCCGCAATCGGGGCAGACGGCGTTCTTCCAGGTCGGGTGCCGGGCCAGGGCGTTGCCCGGCTTGGAGAAGTCCATGTCGTCCGGCAGCACGACCGGCAACTGGTCCTTGGGCAGGGCGACCACGCCGCACTTGTCGCAATGGACCACCGGGATCGGGCAGCCCCATCCGCGCTGGCGCGCCACGCCCCAGTCACGCAGGCGATAGACGGTCGCGCCTTCGCCGCGGCCCTCGGCCTCGATGCGGGCGATCGCCGCGACCTTGGCCGGCTCGATCTCCAACCCGTCCAGGAACTGCGAGCCGAAGATGGTCCCGGGGCCGGTATAGGCTTCGGTCCCCACTTCGAAGGTTGCCGGGTCCGCGCCGGGCGGCAGGACCACGGCCTTGACGGGCAGGCCGTACTTGCGGGCGAAATCCAGGTCGCGCTGGTCGTGGGCCGGGCAGGCGAAGATCGCCCCGGTCCCGTAGTCCATCAGGATGAAGTTGGCGATCCAGACCGGCAGCTTCCAGTCCGGATCAAAGGGATGGGCGACCGTCAGGCCGGTGTCGAAGCCGATCTTCTCGGCGGTCTCGATCTCGGCTTCCGAGGCGCCGCCCTTGCGGCATTCGGCGATGAAGGCCGCGACCTTGGGGTCTGCGGCGGCCAGTTGCTCGGCCAGCGGATGGTCGGGCGCGACGCCGACGAAGCTGGCGCCGAACAGGGTGTCGGGGCGGGTGGTGTAGACTTCCAGACCAGCCTCGAAGCCGGCCGGCGCCTGTCCCGCCCAGCCGAACTTGAACCGCAGGCCCTTGGAGCGGCCGATCCAGTTCTCCTGCATCAACCGGACCTTGTCGGGCCAGCGGTCCAGGGTCTTCAGGCCCTCGATCAGTTCGTCGGCATAGTCGGTGATGCGCAGGAACCACTGGTTCAGCTTACGCTTCTCGACCGGCGCGCCCGAGCGCCAGCCGCGGCCGTCGACCACCTGCTCGTTGGCCAGAACGGTCTGGTCGACCGGGTCCCAGTTGACGACGCTTTCCTTGCGATAGACCAGGCCGCGCTTCCACAGGTCCAGGAACCAGTCCTGCTGCTTGCCGTAATAGGCCGCGTCGCAGGTCGCGAATTCGCGCGACCAGTCGATGCTGAGGCCCAGCTCCTTCAGCTCGCTGCGCATGCGCGCGATGTTGTCGTAGGTCCAGCCGCGCGGATCGACGCCGCGCTCCATGGCCGCGTTCTCGGCCGGCAGGCCGAAGGCGTCCCAACCCATCGGGTGCAGCACGTTGAAGCCGCGGGCGCGCTTGTAGCGGGCGACCACGTCGCCCAGCGAATAGTTGCGCACATGGCCCATGTGCAGCCGCCCCGACGGATAGGGGAACATCTCGAGCGCATAGTACTTGGGCGCGCCCGGCTGCGGCGGTCCGGCGCGGAACACGTCGGCGTCAGCCCAGGCCTTGCGCCATTTGGGCTCGGTCTCTTTGGGGTTGTAACGGGCCATGGGGACGAATCTCGAATTCAGACGGGTGTCGGCCAGCGGCGTATGGCGCTGGCCCTAGGAAGGGGAGCGCATCCGACCTGGTTTCCACCCTTGCTGAATGCGCCCCGCGGGAGGCCTTAGCCGATGTTGGACAGCCGAAGCTGCCGGGCCTTGGTAAGGATCGCGTTTTCCAGATCGGTCTCGGTCTGGCCGGCCGAGGGCGCATCGACCCAGGCCCCGGTCGCATCCTTGGCCTGTTTGAAGACGGCCACGTTCAGGCCGTCGGCGCGCAGGCGCGAATCCAGGATGTAGACGGTGCACTTGAAGCGCTCGTCCGGCTTTTCCGGGTTCACGTACCAGTCGGTGATGACGACGCCGCCATAGGGATCGGCCGAGGCCAGCGGCATGAAGGACAGGGTGTCCAGCGTCGCGCGCCACAGATAGCCGTTGACCCCGATGGCCGGCTGATTGGCGTTCGTCGAGCTGGCCTTCTTGCCGCCGCCCAGGCCGAACAGGCTGAAACCGCCGCCCTGCTCCTGGGTCTGGAAGGTCCGGGGACCGCCGCTCGAGCACGCCGCCAGCGCCGCGAGGCCCAGCACCAGCACTCCGGTCTTCACGCCACGCACAAAACCACCGCGCACAAACGGCATATATGGCTCCTAGTCCTTGTTCCGCGTCGGCCTGCGCCGCGGCGCCGCCCCCTCGCAGCCGGCCCTCTATAACAATGCCCGCAGAACCGCCAAACAGGAATCGCGTGTCCCTGCCGCCACAGGCGCCGATCATCTGTCCGAAGAGGCGGCGAAGGCGCCCGGAGTCAGGTTGACCTGCGCCGCCTGCCGACTTTAATCGCCGCTGACGGTCGCGCTCCAGTTGGCGCGGTCGGGGCTTAGGGGCCATATAGGTGGTTATGTCCAAGCGGTTGGTCATGTCGGTGCTGGGTGCGGCGCTCCTCGCGAGCGGCGCGTCGGCGGCGCATGCCGAAACCGCGAAGAAAGCCGCCGATTTCACCGTGCGCAGCGAAACCTCCGTGACCCCGCAAGGGAACAAGTCGCTGAAGTGGACGACTGGCAAAGGACGCTGGGGGGTTTCGCTGAATCTCGATCAGCGAGGCGAACGCGACACGCAATGGAACGACGTCCAGGCGGGCGCCTATTTCCGCGTGACGCCCAGCCTGCGGGTCGGCGGCGCCGTCGCCCTGGGCGAGAAGGAAGCCCCGTCCTACAAGAAGACCGAGCCGCAGGAATCCGCGCCGCGCGTCCGGCTCGAGACCGCCTTCAAGTTCTAAGCGCCTCCACGGCCGCCAGACCGGCCACGCCCGCAGGCAGCAGCCGGCGGGCTGTTTTGTCGTTGATCCCGCCCAGCGCATAGACCGGCCCGCCCGCCTGGCGGACGATCTGCGCCAGCCGCAGGGGTCCGATCGGTGAGCCCGCCGAGGGGCTGGACGACGGGAAGATCGCCGACACCACGACGGCGTCCGCGCCCCAGGCCAGGCCCCGCCGGACGCCGCGGGGGGTATGTGCGGCGGCCGTGATGATCCAGCCGGGCCGCCGCAGGGCTGCAGCGCAGGCGGCCATGCGCTCGGGCAGGTGCACGCCGCCTGCACCGATGCGCGCCGCCAGGGCCGCATCGGCGCCCACCAACAGGACCAGGCCGCGCCGTCGGGCGATCTTGGCCAGCTCACGGCCCTTCTGCTCGGCGTCCGATGCTCCGAAAGCGCGGAATACGACGCCCGAGCCGCGCGGCAGACGGGCCATGGCCGCCCCGATGTCGGGCGTGCGTGCGGGGTCGGTGAAGAACAGCAGCGGCGGCAAGGGGGGCTTTCGCCGTCCTGCGCGGCGACCTATGGCTTGCGCCGTCCTGCCCACTGTCCAGAAGCCTGAAGAGATGACCGTGCCTCCCGCGCTCACCGACGTCCTAGACCGGATCGCCCGCGCGGCGAAGGCCTGTGGCCGTGCGCCCCAGGACGTAACCCTGGTGGCGGTCTCCAAGATGCAGCCGTGGGAGCGGATCGAGCCAGTGTTGGCCGCCGGCCAGGCGGTGTTCGGGGAGAACCGCGTACAGGAGACGATGGAACGCTGGACGCCGCATCGCGAGCGGATCGAACTGCGCCTGATCGGGCCGTTGCAGTCCAACAAGGCCAAGGAGGCGGTCGCCTTCTTCGACGTCATCGAGAGCCTGGACCGGGAAAAGCTGGCGCGCGCCCTGGCCGACGAGGCGCAGAGGCAGGGCCGCAGCCCCCGTCTCTACGTCCAGGTCAACACCGGCGAGGAGCCGCAGAAGGCCGGGGTCGCGCCCGCCGAGGCCGACGCCTTCATCGCCGCCTGCAAGAAGACCTACGGCCTTACCGTCGAGGGCCTGATGTGCATTCCGCCCGCGGCCGAGCCGCCCGGGCCGCACTTCGCCCTCCTGGCCAAGATCGCCGCGCGCAACGGCCTTTCCAGGCTTTCCATGGGCATGAGCGACGACTTCGAAACCGCCATACGCTTCGGCGCGACCAGCGTCCGGGTCGGCTCGGCCCTGTTCGGCGCGCGCTGAAGCTCAATTACCAACTCAAGCCGGCTCGATCGCCACGGCGTCGCCGATCTGCGCCTGGGCCAGCAAGTCCAGCAGGTCCTCGCGGGACAGGGCGACACAGCCTTCGGTCGGCGCTCCATCGGGCCGGGCCAGGTGCATGAAGATCGCCGAGCCGCGGCCAGGTACCGGCGGGTCGTCGTTGTGCGCCAGCACGCAGACTAGGTCGTAGAGCTCGTCCTGCCGCCACATCTGCTCGGCGCTGGCCGAATGGGGCAGCTTGACCGGGCGGTTGTAGGCCGGATCGAGCGGGTCGTCGCACCAGCCGTCGTCGCGCTCCAGCGCCTTGGTCGGCAGGCGCGTCTGCGGCGGGCCGCCCTTGTCGGGCCGATAGAGCACGCGGCGGATCGTCCAGGTTCCGAGCGGCGAGCGGCCGTCGCCCTCGCGCTTTTCGGCAGCTTCGACGACGCCGTTTTTCCCGAGCGCGCAACGGGTCGTGCGTTCGCCCAGCAGGAAGCGTCCATCTGACAACGCCGTGAAGATCATCGGTTAGCCTGGCTCCAGCGGTTGGCTCTTTGGGTCGTTACGGTGCATGTTCCGGCCCATGGCTCAACGCAAGACCCTGCTCGTCGTAGACGACAATGAAGAACTCCGCGGCGCGATCGCCGAACAGCTCCAGCTTTCCGAGGAATTCAACGCCGTCGAGGCGGCCACGGCGGGCGAGGGCGTGAAGGCCGCCGTCGAAAGCCGTCCCGACCTGATCCTGCTGGACGTCGACCTGCCGGACATGAACGGCCGCGAAGCCTGCCGCCAGATGCGCGAGCGCGGCGTGGTCGCTCCGATCATCATGCTGACCGCCGCCGACACCGACGATGATCAGATCCAGGGGCTGGACGCCGGCGCCAACGACTATGTGACCAAGCCCTTCAAGTTCCAGGTGCTGTTGGCGCGCATCCGCGCCCAGCTCCGCAGCCACGAGCAGTCGGAAGGCGCGGTCTTCCACCTGGGCGCCTACGAGTTCCGTCCCTCGGCCAAGATGCTGGTCGACGCCAACCAGAAGAAGATCCGGCTGACGGAAAAGGAAACCAACATCCTGAAGTACCTCTACCGGGCCGGCGAAAAGCCGGTCTCGCGCGAGGAGCTGCTGGCCGAGGTCTGGGGCTACAACGCTGGCGTCACGACTCACACCCTGGAAACCCACGTCTATCGCCTGCGCCAGAAGATCGAGCCCGACCCCGGCAACGCCCGGCTGCTGCTGACCGAAGCGGGCGGCTACCGCCTGGCGCCGTAGCCGGGCCGGAGCAACCGATGGCGAAGAAAATGACCCTGGCGCGGGGCTTTCCGCTGATGCTGGGCGCGGCGGTGCTCATCGGGATCGTCGCGGTCGGCGCCGGCGCCAAGCTGCGCCGGGACAACGCCATCGCGCAGTCTGCGGCTTCGGTCGATGCGGCCGCTCTTCGGGGCGATCCTTGCCCAACCCTCACCAAGGCCGACTACGAAGCCCGCGGCGCCAAGGCCAAGCAGGCCTTCATCACCAACGACATCCGCTATGAGCGGCGCTTCGGCCATGCCGACTGCAATGTGGTGGCCGACGGCGACGGCTTTGCGCCGGTCTGCCAGTTCAGCGGCCCGGCGCTGCTGGTGGTGACGACGCAGAAGGGCGTCTTCTACTTCGCGCCGGGGACGGGCCGCGCCGCCACGGTCATCACCCGCGACGGCACGCCGAGCTGCGTGCTGCCCAAGCCCTCCTAGAGCGCGATCCGTTTCGATAGAATCGGATCACGCTCAAGACTCTCTGAATTTAGAGCATTTTCTACGCCGAACCGGCATCCACTTCGGCGGAAAATGCTCTAGATCGCCAGGTCGGCCGTGACCGGGGCGTGGTCGCTCGGCCGCGTCCATTCGCGCACGTTGTCGTGCACGCGCGAGGAGACCGCGCCGGTGCGGAACGCCGCCTCGCGCAGCCCCGGCGTCACCAGGATGTGATCGAGCCGCAGGCCGCGATTGGACTTGCGGAAATCAGCGGCGCGGTAGCTCCACCAGGAGAACAGCTTTTCCGGCTCCGGCACGGCTTCGCGCGGCAGGTCGATGAAGTCGAGGCTGGCCTTCAGGGCGGCGAAGGCTTCCAGCTCGACCGGGGTGTGGCTGACGATCTTCGACATCTGCTTGTGACTCCAGACGTCGAACTCGCCAGGCGCCACGTTCAGGTCGCCGACCACCGCCAGCGGCGCTTTCGGATCGCGGCGTGCGAAGTCGGCGGTCAGTTTCTCGAAGAAGTCGAGCTTGTGATCGAACTTCGGATTGACCTCGCGGTCGGGAATGTCGCCGCCGGCCGGGATGTAGAAGTTCTGGATCTCGATCCCGGCGATCTTGCCGCCCACGCAGCGGGCGTGTTTCTCGCGGCAGACGTCGAGCGGGGCTGCGTCCTCGATCGGCAGGCGCGAGGCGATGGCCACCCCATGCCAGCCCTTTTGCCCGGCGATCTTCAGGTGCGGCAGCCCGACCGCCGCGAAGGCCTCGCGCGGGAACTCGCCCTCCTGGCACTTGATCTCCTGCATGCACAGGACGTCGGGAGCCTGTTCGTCGACCAGGCGGGCGATCTGTTCCACGCGCAGGCGGACGGAGTTGACGTTCCAGGTGCAAAGGCGAAGGCGCATGCGATGCTAATTAAGCGGCTTTGCGCAAAAAGAAACGCCCGGGCACTGGAGAAGCCCGAGCGTTAAGTGTGTCTCTCATGCCGCCGCCGGGAGGGGATAGGTTCCGGCACGGAAAGAGCTCGCGATCGCGCGAACTCAATGTGTCATTAATGCCACGAGGCTCCGAAAAAAGTCAAGCGAGATTCACGACCGCGCTTGCCTGTTGTGAATGTGTCACATCTTGCCTCGGCCGACGTTCTTGGGCCGCGGGTCCTTGAGGATGAACAGCGACGGCGCCAGCCCGCTGGTCTTGGCGAGGCTGGTCAGGCGAATGCGGGTCGAGCCGCCCTGAGCGTCGGTCACCGTCCAGCCGATCAGGGCGAGCGGCGCATCAGAGAAGGTCAGGGTGATCTGGCCCTCGGCCTCCTTGCGCCCGTCGCGGGCGGTGACGGAGAAACCATCGGCCATGCGGGTCACGCGCGTGATGTTGATTCCCTTGTCCAGCTTGATCTGCCGCGCCAGGAACAGCGACAGCGGCGTGGCCATCAGCGGATAGGCCTCGAAGGTCTTGAGCCGGGAGTCGGCGATGGAGACGTTGCCGCCATCCGACACCACCAGCAGGCCCGACGGCTTGTCGTACTCGAACCGGGCCTTGCCGGGGCGCTTCAGATAGAGCGAGCCCTGGGTGGTCGCCCCGCGCGCGTCGGTCTGCACGAACCGTCCCTTGGCTTCGGTCAGCCCCTGCAGATAGGTCGCGGCCCGGTCGACCAGGGCGCGGTCGGCCTGCGACAGCGGCGTGGGCCCGGTCTTCTGGGCCAAGGCGGGGAGGGGCAGGGCGGCCAGGCCCAGCGCCAGGGCGCGGCGGGTCAGTCGTGTCATCAAGGGCTCCGTTCGCCGGAAGGTCGTAGGGGCTGGTCGTACAGCCCGCCAAGGGCGTCAATAGGGCGCAACAACGGCGCAGCCGGTTCGTCGTTCCCTGAAAGCGTGACCGTGGAAGGGCGCGGCGCGGCCCCGGTCAAATCTTCGTTTGCGCCGCAAGACGGCCGCTTTGACGGGGCCGGTTGGGCGTTGTCGGCTTGTGTGCGTCAGAATTCGTCCATATCACCGATGTCGCCGGTCATGGACCGGGTCCGTCAGAGACCCGGCCGCAGGCGACGAACGCGTGGGTAAACAAAAGGGGCGCAGCCTGATGGGCTTGGCCATTCCGGGTCTCGACGAGGCCCCGACCAAACATGCAGGACTTCTGGCGTGGGTGCGCGAGGTCGCCGAACTGACCCAGCCGGACCGGGTCCACTGGTGCGACGGCTCGGATGCGGAGTGGAATCTCCTCACCGCCGAACTGGTGAAGTCCGGCACCTTGAAGGCCCTGAACCCGGACAAGCGTCCGAACAGCTTCTACGCCGCGTCCGACCCCAGCGACGTGGCGCGGGTCGAGAGCCGGACCTTCATCTGTTCGAAGGACCCGGCCGACGCCGGTCCGACCAACAACTGGCTCGACCCCGAGGAGATGCGGGCCGACCTGAAGCAGCTCTTCAAGGGCTGCATGCGCGGCCGCACCATGTACGTCGTGCCGTTCTGCATGGGACCGCTGGGCTCGAAGATCTCCGCCCTGGGCGTGGAGATCACCGATAGCGCCTATGTCGCGATCTCGATGCGGGTGATGACCCGGATGGGCCAGGGCGCCCTCGACATGCTGGGCGACGACGGCTTCTTCGTCCCGGCCCTGCACTCGGTGGGCGCGCCGCTGGAGCCGGGCCAGGCCGACGTGCCGTGGCCCTGCAACGACATCAAGTACATCGTCCACTTCCCCGAGAGCCGCGAGATCTGGTCCTACGGCTCGGGCTACGGCGGCAACGCGCTCCTGGGCAAGAAGTGCTACGCTCTGCGCATCGCCTCGGTGATGGCGCGCGACGAGGGCTGGCTGGCCGAACACATGCTGATCCTCAAGCTGACCTCGCCGCAGGGCGTGGTCAGCTATGTGGCCGCCGCCTTCCCCAGCGCCTGCGGCAAGACCAACATGGCCATGTTGCAGCCGACGATCCCCGGCTGGAAGGCCGAGACGATCGGCGACGACATCTGCTGGATGCGCTTCGGCGACGACGGCCGGCTCCATGCGATCAATCCGGAGGCCGGTTTCTTCGGCGTGGCGCCGGGCACCGGCGAAGCGACCAACAAGAACGCGGTCGACGCCCTGCACGCCAACACCGTCTTCACCAACGTCGCCCTCACCGCCGACGGCGATGTCTGGTGGGAAGGTCTGACCGACGCCCCGCCGGAAGGCTTGACCGACTGGAAGGGCCGCGCCTGGACGCCGGACCTGGGCGAGCCCGCCGCCCATCCCAACGCCCGCTTCGCCGTACCGGCCGACCAGTGCCCGGTCATCGCCAGCGAATGGGACGACCCGGCCGGCGTGCCGATCTCGGCCATCCTGTTCGGCGGCCGCCGGGCCAGCGCCGTGCCGCTGGTGACCGAGGCGTTCGACTGGGCGCACGGCGTCTTCCTGGCCGCCAACGTCGCTTCGGAAGGCACCGCCGCGGCCGAGAACAAGGTGGGCGAGCTGCGTCGCGATCCCTTCGCCATGCTGCCGTTCTGCGGCTACAACATGGGCGACTATTTCGGCCACTGGCTGAAGGTCGGCGCCGGCGCCGATCCGGCCAAGCTGCCGCGCATCTATTTCGTCAACTGGTTCCGCAAGGGCGCCGACGGCAAGTTCCTCTGGCCCGGCTATGGCGATAACAGCCGCGTGCTGAAATGGATCGCCGGTCGCCTGGACGGGACCGCCGAGGCGCTCGACACCCCGATCGGCCGCGTGCCGACCAAGGAGTCGCTGGACCTCTCGGGCCTTTCCCTCACCGATGCGGCGCTGGAAACCTTGCTCTCCGTCGATCCCGAGGTCTGGGCCGAGGAAGCCGCCCTGATCCCCGATTTCTACAAGAAGTTCGGCGACCGTCTGCCCGCCCAGCTCTGGGACCAGCACGCCGCTCTGACCCGGCGCCTGGGCGTCCGCGAAGCGGCGGAATAGCCCTGGCTCTCCCTCCCTCTCGTGGGGAGGGAAAAGCCGTCCGTTGCCCCGACGGCGCCCTTGGGCGCCGCATCCTGCTGTGGTCATGTAAGGCTCTGCTGAACGGAGAGCCCGCATGACCGCCGCCACCCTTGATACTGCTATCGACGATGTGATCGACCGCGCCCTGGCCGAGCGCCGCATCGTCGGGGCGGTGGTGCTGGTCGCCCGCAATGGCGAGCTCGCCTATAGCCGGGCCGCCGGCCAGGCCGACCGCGAGGCGGGCAAGGCCATGACCACCGATGCGGTGTTCCGGCTCTCCTCGGTCACCAAGCCGATCGTCGCCGCCGCGGCCCTGGCCCTGGTCGACCGCGGCGACCTCGCGCTCGACGCGCCGGTCTCCCGCTGGTTGCCGGATTTCCAGCCGAAACTTGCGGACGGTTCGGCGCCGCCGATCACCATCGCCCAGTTGCTCACCCACACCAGCGGTCTCGGCTACGGCTTCCTGCAGCCGGAAGGCGGGCCCTATCTGGCGGCCGGCGTCTCGGACGGCCTGGCCGACCCCGACCTGCCGATGGCCGAAGAGCTGAAGCGCTTGGCGTCCGTCCCGCTGTTCTTCCCGCCGGGCGCGGCCTGGCTCTATTCGCTCAGCCTCGATGTGCTGGGCGCGGCGATCGAGCAGGCGACCGGCAAGCCGCTGCCCCAGGCGGTGGACGAGCTGGTCCTGAAGCCGCTTGGCATGGCTTCCAGCGGCTTCTATGTCGAAAGCGCCGACGCCCTCGTCACGCCCTATATGGACGGCGCTCCGCCGAGGCCGATGGCCGAGCCGGACGTCTCGCCGTTCATGGAGCTGTCGGGAATCCGCTATTCGCCGGCCCGGGCCACGCGCCCGGCCTCGTTCCCCTCGGGCGGCGCCGGCATGGTCGGCAGCGCGCCCGATGTGCTGAAGCTGCTGGAGGCGGTCCGCAGCGGCGGCGCCGGCGTGCTGTCGGCGGCCTCGGCCCAGTCCATGCTGACCAACCAGATCGGCGACCTCGCCGTCGTCACCCACGGCCCCGGCTGGGGCTTCTCGTTCGGCGGGGCGGTGTTGAAGGACCCGGCCGAGGCGTCCTCGCCCCTGATCGCGGGCACGGTAAGCTGGGGCGGCGTCTATGGCCATTCCTGGCAGATCATCCCGGCTCGCGCGACCACGGTGGTCGCCCTGACCAACACCGCCGTCGAAGGCATGAACGGGACTTTCCCGGCCGAACTCGGCGCGGCGGTGGCGAAGGCGATGGGGTAAGGACCTGAAATTGCTCCCCCACTGGGGGAGCTGTCAGCCGACTGGCTGACTGAGGGGGACTTCTGACTCAGCAGCCCCCCCCCCCCCCGCCGCCGCCCGCCCCCCCCCCCCCCCCGGGGGGGTTTGGGGGTACGCCGCCCCCCCCCC
>NZ_JAYRST010000047.1:0-22876 GCF_041920015.1 Phenylobacterium sp. | reverse complement strand
AGCTCCCCCAGCGGGGGAGCATCTTTCTTATTCGCCTGACACCAATTTCGTCGCCCCGCCCCAGGGCTCAGACGGCAAGCTCCTCCAGCGCCGCGGTCAGGCGGGCGAGGTCCTGGGGGCGGGAGAGGCGGTGGTCGCCGTCCTTGATCAGGCTGAAGACCACGTCCTGGCCGCGGATGGCCTGGGCGAGGTCGAGGGCGTGGCGCCAGGGCACGTCGGGATCGGCGCCGCCTTGCAGGATGCGAACCGGCACGTCGATGTTCACCGGCCCCGGCAGGATCGACCAGCGGGCGCCATCCTCCAGCAACTGGCGGGTGATGGGATAGGGATCGCCGTAATCGGAGGGGCGCAGCCAGACGCCGCTGGCGGCCATCTGCGCGCGGTCGGCTGGCGTCATCTCCGGCGCCATCAGCTTTTCGGTGAAGTCGGGGGCCGGGGCGATCAGCACCATGGCCTGCACGCGATCTGGAACCGCGCCGGCGACGAGGCAGGACAGCCAGCCGCCCATGGACGAGCCGACCAGGACCGTGGGGCCTTGGGTCAGATGCTCCAGCACCGCCAGGGCGTCGTCCCGCCAGCGGGTGATCGTTCCGTCCGCGAAGTCGCCGTCCGACTCGCCGTGGCCGAAATAGTCGAAGCGGACATAGGCGCGGCCGCGCGCCTGGGCCCAGTCGGCCAGGACCTGGGCCTTGGTTCCGGCCATGTCGGAGCGGAAGCCGCCCAGCCAGACCACGACAGGGCCGGCGCCCTCGACCTTCCGCCAGGCGAGGCGATGGCCGTCCGGCCGGGCGAGAAATCCGCTGGTCTCGGTCATTTCGGGCCTTATAACGCGCAAGTGTGAGGGGGTTTAGCGCACCGCCGGGGTTTACCAAACGAAGGCTTGCGCTATGCAGGGCGGCGTGACGCTTCCCCCAGACTTCACCCTTCTGCAGGTCGTGCCGGAGCTTGAGACCGGCGGGGCCGAGCAGACCACCATCGACGTGGCCCACGCGGTCGTGCGCGCCGGCGGCAAGGCCCTGGTCGCCACCCGCGGCGGGCGCATGGCCGCGCGCCTGGAGGCCGACGGCGGGCGGCTGGCCCAGATGCCGGTGCAGACCAAGAACCCGCTGGTGATGCTGGGCAACGCCGCGCGGCTGGTCGACCTGATCCGCAAGGAGAAGGTCTCCATCGTCCACGCGCGCAGCCGGGCGCCGGCCTTCTCGGCGCTGTGGGCGGCCCAGGCGACGGGCACGCCGTTCGTGGCGACCTATCACGGCGTCTACAACGCCAGGAACGGCCTCAAGCGCTGGTACAATGCGGTGATGACCCGCGGCGACCTTGTCATCGCCAATTCCAACTACACCCGCGACCACGTGCTGGCCGAACATGGGATCGATCCGGCCAGGATCGTCTCGATCCCGCGCGGAGTGGACCTGGAGCGGTTCAATCCGAGCTGGGTGGGCGCCGAGCGCGTGCAGGCGCTGCGCGAGGCCTGGGGCCTCGATCCCAAGGACCGGCGGGTGAAGCTGCTGCTGGCCGGACGGCTGACGCGGATCAAGGGCCACCTGATGATCGTGGAGGCCGCGCGGCTGATGAAGGCGCAGGGGCGCGAGGACTTCCTGATCATCTTCGCCGGCGACGACCAGGGCCGCACGGGCTATCGCGAGGAGGTCGAGGGCGCGATCGCCGCGGCGGGCCTGTCGGGCGACGTCTCGCTGGTCGGCCATTGCGACGACATGCCGGCGGCCTATCAGATCTGCGACATCGCCATGCTGCCGACCACCAAGCCGGAATCCTTCGGCCGCACGGCGGTCGAGCCGCAGGTGATGGGCAAGCCGGTCCTGGCCAGCGACCACGGCGGCACCACCGAGACGGTGCTGCACGGCGAGACCGGCTGGCTGGTCAAGGTGGACGACGCCGAGGCCTGGGCGAACGCCATGGCCAAGGCCATCGAGATGGGCCCGGCGCGCCTGGCGGCCATGGGCCAGGCCGCGGCCAACCGCGCGCGGCGGCTCTATTCGGTGGACGCGATGTGCGAGGCGACGCTGGACGCCTACGCCCAGGTGCTGGCGGCGCGCAGTTCCGGTTTCGCCCGCCCATGAGCCGCGAAGTCCGCAAGATCCTGGTGATCAAGCTGTCGGCCCTGGGCGATTTCGTCCTGGCCCTGGCGGCGATGAAGAAGATCCGCGAGGCGCACAAGCGCGCGCACATCACCCTCCTGACCACCCCGCCCTTCGAGGCGCTGGCCAAGGCGAGCCCCTATTTCAACGCGGTGGAAACCGACGGGCGGCCGCAGGGGCTGGGCGAATGGCTGGCCCTGCGCAAGCGGCTGAAGGCGGCGAAATACGACCGGGTCTACGACCTGCAGACCTCGGCCCAGTCGGCGCGCATCTTCCACATGCTCGCGCCCTTCCCGCCGGAATGGTCGGGGATCGCGGCCGGCTGCGCCCTGCCGCACAAGAACCCGAACCGGAACCGCATGCACACCCTGGAGCGGCAGGCCGACCAGCTCAAATACGCCGGCATCTGGCCCGATGCGCCGACCGAGCCGGGCAGCGCGCCGGGGCCGGACCTGTCGTGGGTGCCGCCTAAGTCGCCGCAGAACCGGCCCACGCCCAGCGGGGTGAAGCCGCGGCCCTATGTCCTCTTCGTGCCGGGCGGATCGGCGCACCGGCTGGACAAGCGTTGGCCGGCCGAGCGCTATGGCCAACTCGGCAAGATCCTGGCCGAGCGGGGCTACGACATCGTGGTCATCGGCGGCCTGCAGGAGAGCGCGCTGGCCCGCCAGATCCAGCGCGAGGTGGGCCAGGCCCGCGACCTGACCGGCCGCACCGACTTCGCCAAGATCGCGGTGCTGGGCGCCAAGGCCGCCCTGGTGGTCGGCAACGACACCGGGCCGCTGCACCTGGCCGCGGCCACCGGCTCGCCGACCGTGGTGTTGTTCTCCAGCGCCTCGGACCCAGAACTGGCCGCGCCGCGCGGACATGTGACCGTGCTACGATCCGGAAACCTTGGCGATCTATCTGTGGCCGAGGTCCTACAGGCGGCGAATGCGTTGCTGCCGCCGGTGTAGCACCGCTTGATCGAGGGCATGGCCTTCGTCATATATGGCTGCCCGACCGGAGCGCCCTCGCTGCCGGCCGTACGTGTTTCAACAGCTCTAGGAGCGAAAGCCTATTCGCCGCCCGATGCAGGCGCCGCCCGTCAAAGACGGACCGCGCATCAATGATGAGATCCGCGTCCCCAAGGTTCTGCTTATCGACCAGCATGGCGAGAAGCAGGGCGTGATGCCGACGTCGGCCGCCATGGAGGCCGCTGTGGAAGCCGGCCTCGACCTGGTCGAGATCGTGCCCAACGCGGACCCGCCGGTCTGCAAGATCCTGGACTATGGCAAGTTCAAGTTCCAGGAGCAGAAGAAGAAGAACGAAGCGCGCAAACGCCAGAAGGTCGTCGAGATCAAGGAGATCAAACTCCGTCCGAACATCGACATTCACGACTACGAAGTGAAGACCAAGGCGATGCACCGGTTCTTCGACGAAGGCGACAAGGTGAAGGTCACCCTGCGCTTCCGCGGCCGCGAACTGGCGCACCCGGAACTCGGCATGAAGCTGTTGCAGAAGGTCAAGGCCGACTTCGACGAGGTCGCCAAGGTCGAATACGAGCCGCGCATGGAAGGCCGGCAGATGATCATGATCCTGGCCCCGCGCTAGGACGAGATTCAAAGACCCGCGAACGGCCGCCCTCGGGCGGCCGTTTTCGTTTGCGCCCGCCGCGCGCCCGGCCGAACCTCGCCGCGTGAGGCCCGCCATGATGTTCACCAAGCAACTTCGCGAGCCGGTGATGCGCGGCGAAGTCACCTGCAGCGTCCGCATCTGGCAAAAGCCACGGGTGAAGGTCGGCGGCCGCTACGCCCTGGGGCCTGGCGCGATCCATGTGACCGCGCTGCGCGAGATCACGCTGGCGGACGTCACGCCCGATCTCGCCCGCCGCTCGGGCTTCGCCGGCGTCGTCGACCTGCTGAAGGTCGCCAAGCATGGCCCTGGGGATCGGGTCTATCTGGTGGAGTCGAATATCGGGACGAGCCGGATGGAGGAGCACCGCCTTGATCGATCACCCGTTCGCCGACTTTGGGCGCGCCAGCACCACCAGGGCGGCGACCGCGGCCATGGCGAGACCGTGACTGCGGGGATCGAAGGCGTCGCCCGCCACCTGCCAGGCGACATTGGCGAACGCATGGAAGAGAATCGGTGCCCAGATCCACGATCCGCCACGCTGGTAGAGCCAGACCATCACAATCCGCTGGGCGACGGTTCCGAGCGACCACCAGGCGATCCAGCCGGCCGAGCGGCCAAGGTCGATCAAGGCCGGGAAATGCCAGAGCGCCCAGGCAAGGCCGACGACCATGCCGATGCTCGTCACGCCGAGGCCCGCGCGGGCCAGACGCCGGGCGGCGAAGGCGCTCCAGCCGATTTCCTCGGCGAGGGCGGCGACGAGGAACAGCGCCATCAACGACGGCGCGGCGGCGAACGCCAGCCTGCCGTTCGCCCCCGACCAGCCCCAGGCCGCCAGGCCGACCGCCAATGGAATCGCCACCGCGTAGAATCCGACCAAGACCATGCGCCGACCGGGGCGGCCCAGCGATCCGAACAGGGCGCGGACCGCGGCGATCCCTCCAGCTCGGGCCTCCACAATCACAGCGGCGAGCATAGGGGCGACCACCGCCAGGGCGGCGACCGACAGGCCGGGTATCAGCCTTGTCTTGATCAAGGCGGCGGCGATCCAGAACGGCAGGGTCAGAAGGCCGACAAGCCCGAAATAGGCCGCCACGCGGCGCAGGTCGGCCGGATCGTCGGGGTTGGTTGCGGGCATGAGAACCAAGCGGGCCGAGGTTGCAGAACAACGTGCGCCCACCATAAGGGGCCAGGATCGAACGTCATCCCCGTTCGCCGAATCCAAGGAGACGCGCCTTGATCAATCATCCGTTCGCCGACCGGCCCGACCTTGCCCCCGCCGACTATCTGAACAGGGTCGGAAGGGTGTTCACGCGGTTCGACTCACGGACGCAGGATTCCGGCAACGTCTCGTTCGGGGTCGAGGCGGGCGGGCGGCGGTGGTTCGTGAAGAGCGCGGGCGATCCGCAGGACACGGCGCCGTTCCTGTCGCACGCGGAGCGTATCGCCCTCTTGGAAAACGCCCAGACGCTGGCGCAGTCGGTGCGCAGCCCCGTTCTTCCCGCCCTGGCCGGGGCCGTCCAATCCGGCTGGGGCCCGATGCTGGTCTATGAATGGGTCACGGGCGAGCTGGTGCATGCGCCCGCCAAGCGGCGGGACGATCCGGCCAGCGCCTTTCGCCGGTTTCGCAGCCTGCCGCCGGCCGAGGCCGCTGCGGCGATCGACGCCATCCTCGATGCGCATGTCGAGCTCTGCGGGGCGGGATGGATCGCGGGCGACTTCTATGACGGCTCGATCATCTACGACTTCGAGGGCCGCCGGCTGAGGCTGATCGACCTGGACAACTATCACCGCGGGCCGACGGTGAACGAGATGGGCCGGATGTTCGGCTCGACCCGGTTCATGGCGCCCGAGGAGTTCGAGCGCGGCGCGGTGATCGACGAGCGCACCACGGTCTTCAACCTGGGCCGCGCCATGGCCGAATATCTCGGCGACGGCGGGCTGGCGCGCGCCGGTTTCCGCGGCGAGGCGCATCAGTACACGGCGATGGCCAGGGCCTGCGCGGCGCCGCCCGCCGAGCGGTTCGCCACGGTCGCGGAGCTGGCGCGCGCCTGGCGTGGCGAGGCGGCGACCGAGCGCTGAGAACCGGGGTTCGGCGGGCCGCCTTTCGTCCATACTGAGGCCTTGAAGCCGCACTGCGTTCGGTCCTGCAAATTCGGCTCGCGTCCGAGCTTGCGGCGCAGAGCAGGTCCGCTTAACAGCGTTCACATGTCCGACTCCGAGAGGCGTGCGGCCGCACCGTCGCCGCTGGCGGCGCCGGCGCTGATCGCCGTGATCTTCATCAACATGCTGGGCTTCGGGATCATCGTCCCGTTGCTGCCGTTCTACGCCAAGTCGTTCGATGCGCCGGCCTGGCAGATCGCGCTGATCTTTTCGGCCTATTCGGTGGGAGCGTTCTTCGGCGAGCCGTTCTGGGGACGGCTGTCGGACAAGTACGGCCGCAAGCCGCTGCTGATCTCGACCATCACCGGCAACTGCCTGTGCTACCTGGCGCTGGCGTTCGCACCGAACATCTGGGCGGCGTTCTTCATCCGCCTGGTCGGCGGGCTGGCCGCCGGCAACGGAGCGGTGGTGCAAGGCTACATCTCGGACGTGACCCCGCCCGAGAAACGCGCGCGCCAGCTTTCCTACCAGGGCGCGGCGTGGAACGTCGGCCTGATCGTCGGCCCGTCGATCGGCGGCATCTTCGCCCATCCGAACGCCGGCCCCATCGGCTTCCAGGTGCCGCTGTTCATCGCCTCGGGCCTGGCGGCGCTGTGCGTGCTGGCCATCACGCTGTTCATCCGCGAGAGCAAGACCCGCGACCAGGCCATCACCCATCGCCCCAGCCGCTGGGGCGCGATCAGCGATGCGGTGGGACACCCGGTCATCGGGCGGCTGATGCTGCTGACCTTCATGGTCGGCTTCGCCTTCACCGGCATCGAGAGCACCTTCGGTCTCTGGGCGCTGGCGAAGTTCAATTGGGGTCCGCGCGAGATCGGCGTCGTCTTCGCCTTCACCGGCGTCTGCGCGGCCCTGACCCAGACCTTCCTCACCGGACGGCTGTCGGAGCGCTATGGCGAGGGCCGGATGCTGGCGATCGGCATGGCCCTGACGGTGATCGCTGCGGCCGGACAGCCGTTCTCGGTCAACATGCCGATGGTCATCGCCCTGATGTGCCTGACCGCCATCGGCCAGTCGGTGGCGTTCCCGAACGTGGGGGCGATGATCTCCCAGACCGCCGATCCGCATCGGCAGGGCCAGATTCTCGGCCTCAACAACGCCACCGGCGCCCTGGCGCGGGTGGTGGGGCCGTTCTGCGCGGGCCTGATCTTCCCGGTGGTGCTGGACGGGCCGTTCTGGCTGGGGGCGGCGGTGGTGGCGCCGGCCATCTTCCTGGCCCTGGCCGCCAGCCGGCGGGTGCAGGCGATGCGCGCGGCGCGCGAGCCCGAGCAGGGAAGCGAGGCTTAAGACATGGCCCACGCTCCCGAGACGAAAGAGGCCGGGGGCGACAATCGAGCCCTCGTCGTGCTGCTGTCGGTCATCTTCCTGAACATGGCCGGGTTCGGCCTGGTGATCCCGTTGCTGCCGTTCTTCGGAAAGTCGCTGCAGGCGGACGCCGGGCAAGTGGCGCTGCTGTTCTCGGCCTTCTCGTTCGGGCAGTTTTTGGGCGAGCCGTTCTGGGGCCGGATGTCCGACCGCACGGGCCGGCGCAAGGTGCTGATGCTCACCATCGCCGGCGGGGCGCTGTCCTATGTGGCGCTGGCCTTCGCCCCCACCATCTGGCTGGCCTTCCTGGCGCGGTTCGTGGGCGGATTCCTCTCCGGCAACATCTCGACCCTGCAAGGCAGCCTGGCCGACATCACCAGACCGGAGGAGCGGGCCGCGAAGATGGGGCTGATGGGCTCGGCCTTCTCGCTGGGCTTCATGGTCGGGCCTGCGCTGGGCGGGCTGCTGGCCCATCCCGAGCTGGGCCGCTTCGGGTTCCAGATCCCGCTGTTCGCCGCCGCCGCCTTCGGGCTGATGTCGGCCCTGGCTGTGCTGGTCTTCGTCCGCGAGAGCCGGCCGGAGCCGAGGAGCGGCCCGCGCCCACGGCAGATCGAGGTGCTGCGCGAGGTCATGGCTCATCCGATCATCGCCCGGGTGATGATCATCAGCTTCATCACCGTCGCCGGGTTCGCCGGCATCGAGGCGACCTACGGCCTTTGGACCGAGCAGCGGTTCGGCTGGGGGCCGCGGCAGATCGGCTTCGCCTTCATGGCCATCGGCGTGCTGGGCGCCTTCTGCCAGGGGGTGATGACCGGCTCGCTGGTGCGCCGGTTCGGCGAGACGCGCGTGCTGACCGCGGGCCTGGCGGCGATGTGGGTGGGCATGATCTTCCAGTTCGCCTCGCCCAACTGGCATGTGGCGATGGTCGGCTTCGCCTTCGTCTGCTTCGGCCAGTCGATCTGCTTTCCCTGCCTGACGGCGCTGATCTCGCAGTCGACGCCGCCGGACCGGCAGGGCGAGACCCTGGGCCTCAACATGTCGAACATGGCCCTGGCCCGGATCGGCGGCCCGATCTATGCGGGCCAGCTCTTCTCGCTGGTCGATCCGGGCGCGGCCTTCGTGGTGACGGCGGTGCTGATCGTGCCGGCGACCTGGCTGGCGCTGCAGATCATGCGGCGCACGCCGCGGGTCGCCTGACGCGCCGGCTTCAGAACAGCCCGGCCAGCAGGTTGATCGTCAGGGCCAGAACCACGGTGTTGAAGGTGAAGGCCGTGACGCCGTGGACCGTGCCGACCCGCCGGAGGCCCTTGGCCGTGAAGGCGATGTCGGCGGTCTGGCTGGCGACGCCGATGACGATCGAGAAGTGCAGGAAGTCCCAGTAGTCGGGCGCCTCGCCGCCGGGGAACAGCAGGCCGCCAGCGTCGGCGCCGGGCTTGTCCCCCGGCGCGTAGTATTCGTGCGCATAGTGCAGGGCGAAGACGAGCTGGACCATGAACCAGGAGGCCGCGACCGTGGCGAAGACCAGGGCCACGCGCAGCGCCTTCAGCAGGCCGACATCGGCCTTGGCGGCCGACAGCTCCTTGGCGATCACCCAGATGCTGGCCGCCGCCGCGGCGATCACCAGGGCGAGGATGACGCCCTGGCCCTGGTCCTGGGTCGCGGCCGTGGAGCGGATGCGGTGTTCGTCGGCGCGCCACATCATGGCGACGGCCGCCACGATGTAGACCGCGCAGGTGACGTCCCAGGCGAGGATGGCGCTGGTGGTGAGCGACAGGTCGCTGGGAACCAGGAGCAGCAGCGCCCAGGCGCCGCCCCCCGCCCCTATCGCCGCCAGCAGCCGCGGGCGCGCGGCGAACGGACCCAGCATGCGGTGACGAAACGACTTGGCGGACGTCATGGAATCCTCGGCGCAAACCTTCGCCTGCACCTATATCCCGAAGGCCTCAAGTCGTCGCAGCCCGACTCAAAGCCTTGCCTTCGCTGAGGGTTTGACGTAAACGCCCCGCTCTTCGGAGTCGTCTGGCCAAAGGCATGCCAGGGCGGCTCATCAATACGCCAGAGGACAGGGCCCACAAGGCTCTGCAGAGAAATGCCGAAGTTGAAGACCAAATCGGGCGTGAAAAAGCGCTTCAAAATGACCGCGACCGGCAAGCTGAAGGCCGGCGTGGCGGGCAAGCGTCACCGCCTGATCAGCCACAACGCGAAGTACATCCGTCAGAACCGCGGCACCAAGGTGATGACCGAAGCTGACACCAAGATCGTCAAGCTTTGGCTCCCCTACGGCCTTTAAGGAGAACTGACACATGGCTCGCGTGAAACGGGGCGTCGTCGCCCACGCCAAGCACAAGAAGGTTCTCGAGCAAGCCAAGGGCTTCTACGGGCGCCGCAAGAACACCATCCGCGCCGCCAAGGCGGCCGTGGACAAGGCCGGACAGTACGCCTACCGCGACCGCAAGGTCCGCAAGCGCAACTTCCGCTCGCTCTGGATCCAGCGCATCAACGCCGCTGCGCGTCTGGAAGGCTTCACCTACTCGCAGTTTATCTTCGGCCTGGACAAGGCCGGGATCGAAATCGACCGCAAGGTCCTCTCGGACATCGCGGGCAACGATCCGACCGGGTTCAAGGCCATCGCCGACAAGGTTCGTGCCGCCCTGGCTTGAGGCCGTTTGAGTCCCCGGACTCACTGAGCAATCGAGAGCCCTTCGGCGTGAACCGCCGGAGGGCTTTTTGCTGCCCTCTTCCCGCGCCCCTCGCCACCCTCTAAAGCAGCCCCGTCATGACCGCCCAACTCGAAGCTGAAATCCTCGCCGCCGTCGACGGCGCGAGCGACGCCGCCGCCCTTGAGGCCGTGCGCGTCTCCGCCCTCGGCAAGTCCGGCTCCATCTCCGACCTGCTCAAATCGCTGGGGGGCATGAGCCCCGACGAGCGGCGCGAGCGCGGCCCGCAGATCAACGGCCTGCGCGACCGGGTCCAGGCCGCCATCGCCGCCCGCAAGGAGGTGCTGGAGGCCGCCGCCCTCGACGCCAGGCTGGCGGCCGAGCGGGTCGACCTCTCCCTGCCCGCCCCGCCGCGGCGCAAGGGCTCGGTGCATCCGACCATGCAGGTCATGGACGAGATGATCGCGGTCTTCGCCGAGATGGGCTTCTCGGTCGCCGAAGGCCCGGACATCGAGACCGACTTCAACAATTTCACGGCGCTGAACTTCCCGCCCAAGCATCCGGCGCGGGAGATGCACGACACCTTCTTCCTGCCGGAAGACGAGCACGGCGAGCGCAAGGTGCTGCGCACCCACACCAGTCCGGTGCAGGTGCGGGTGATGCACAAGGTCAACGAGAAGCTGCCCGGCTGGATCGCTAATGGGCAGGAGCCTCCGATCCGCGTGATCGTGCCGGGACGCACCTTCCGCAAGGACTCCGACCAGACCCACACGCCGATGTTCCATCAGATCGAAGGCCTGGTGATCGACAAGGCGATCCACATGGGCCACCTGAAGTGGACGCTGGAGACCTTCCTGGCACGGTTCTTCGAGACCCCGGAAGTGGTCACCCGCTTCCGGCCGCACCACTTCCCGTTCACCGAGCCGAGCGCCGAAATGGACGTGCGGTGCGACCGGTCCGGCGGCGAGGTGAAGATCGGCCAGGGGACCGACTGGCTGGAAATCCTCGGCTGCGGGATGGTGCACCCGAACGTGCTGCGCAACTGCGGCCTGGACCCGGACGTGTGGCAGGGCTTCGCCTTCGGCTGCGGCGTCGACCGGCTGGGGGTGCTGAAGTACGGCATGCCCGACCTGCGCGACATGTTCGCGAGCGACGTGCGCTGGCTGGAGCACTACGGCTTCTCGGCCTTCGCCGCGCCGAACCAGGCGTCGGGCCTCTCCTGAGCCGCGCCACGACCCAATTGCTCCCCTTCCCGGGGAGCTGTCCGCGAAGCGGACTGAGGGGGAATAGGACGCCAGCCGCCGCCGCTGGCCCCCTCCGTCGCCCGTCGCTTCGCTCCGAACGCCACCTCCCCCTAAGGGGGAGGATCTAGGAAGAGACGACCATGAAGTTCACGCTTTCCTGGCTCAAGGATCACCTGGAGACCGAAGCCACGACGCAAGACGTCGTGGACGCCATGACCATGGCCGGGCTGGAGGTCGAGCATGTCGACGATCCGGCGGCCAGGCTGGCGGCGTTCTCGGTCGCCAAGATCGTCGAGGCTGTCCAGCATCCCAACGCCGACCGCCTTCGCGTCTGCCAGGTGGAGACACGCGACGGCCGCAAGGAGATCGTCTGCGGCGCGCCGAACGCGCGTGCCGGGATCACCGTCGTCTATGCCCCCATCGGCGCCTACGTGCCCGGCCTGGGCGTGACCCTGGTGGAGAAGCCCGTTCGCGGCGTGGTCTCCAACGGCATGCTCTGCTCGGCCTCCGAACTGGAGGTGGCCGGCGAGTCCTCGGGGATCATGGAGCTGCCGGACGAACTGGCGGTCGGGACCCTGGTGGCGCAGGCCCTGGGCCTGGAGGCGGTCATCGACTTCGAGGTGACGCCGAACCGCCCCGACTGGCTGGGCGTGGTCGGCATCGCGCGCGACCTGGCCGCCGCGGGCCTGGGCGTGCTGAAGGACGTCGGGGTCGCGCCGGTCCCAGGCAAGTTCCCCAACCCGATCGAGATCCGCCTGGACGGTTCGGAAGGCTGCCGCCAGTACGCCGGGCGGCTGATCCGCGGCGTGAAGAACGGCCCTTCGCCGGAGTGGCTGCAGCGCAAGCTGACCTCCATCGGCCTGCGCTCGATCAACGCCCTGGTCGACGTGACCAACCTGCTCTCCTACGACCGCGCGCGGCCGCTGCACGTCTATGACGTGGCCAAGCTCTCCGGCGGCTTCATCGAGGCCCGCGCCGGCAAGGACGGCGAGAGCCTGGAGGCGCTGGACGGCAAGACCTATGCGGTCACGCCGCAGATCAGCGTCATCGCCGACGCCTCGGGCGCCATCGGCCTGGGCGGGGTGATGGGCGGAACCTCGACCGGCTGCGACGAGGCCACCACCGACGTCTTCATCGAAAGCGCCTGGTTCGACCCGATCGTAACGGCCCAGACTGGCCGTACGCTGACGCTGAACTCCGACGCCCAGTACCGTTTCGCGCGCGGCGTCGATCCCGAAAGCCTGGTCCCCGGCATCGAGCTGGCCACCAAGCTGATCCTGGACCTCTGCGGCGGCGAGCCGTCGGAAGTGTCGCTGGTCGGCGAGGCCCTGCCTGCGCCGGGCGTCATCGCCTTCGACCGAGCCTATGTGAAGCAGCTCTCGGGCCTGGACCTGACCGCCCAGCGCATCGACGACATCCTGCGCGACCTGGGCTTCTCCTTCGACGGCGACAAGGTTCAGCCGCCGTCGTGGCGCCGCGACGTGGAAGGCAAGGCCGACCTGGTGGAAGAGGTGGCGCGGATCGAGGGCTATCACGCCCTGCCCGCCTCGCCCCTGCCGGAGATCGCCCTGCCGCCGGGCGGGGTGCTGACCGCCCGACAGGCGCGGATGCGGGCCGGCCGCCGGGCCATGGCCGCCAAGGGCTATGCCGAGACCATCACCTGGAGCTTCACCAAGCGCGAGACCGCGGCCCTGTTCGGCGGCGGCGCGCCCGAGCTGGTGATCACCAACCCGATCGCCTCGGACCTCGACTGCATGCGCCCGTCGATCCTGCCGAACCTGATCGAGGCGGCGGGCCGCAACGCCAATCGCGGCTTCCCGGACGTGGCCCTGTTCGAGATCGGCCCGTTCTATCGCGGCGACAGGCCGGAGGATCAGGCGACGGCGATCAGCGCCGTGGTCGCCCCGCATGCTCCGCGCCGCTGGGACGGGATCGCCGCCGACCCGCTGTTCGACCTGAAGGCCGACCTGCTTTCGCTGTTGGACGACATCGGCGCTCCAACCGGCTCGCTGCAGGTGGTTCAGAGCGGCCTGCCGGCCTGGTGGCATCCGGGCCGGGCCGCGGCCCTGCGCCTGGGCAAGACCAACCTGGTCGAGTTCGGCGAGGTTCATCCGCGCATCCTGAAGGCGCTGGACGTGGACGGGCCGGTCCTGGCCTTCGAACTGGTGCTGGACAATGTGCCTGAGCCCAAGAGGAAGGCTGCCAAGACCAAGCCGGCCCTGGAGCTCTCGGCCCTGATGCCACTGTCGCGCGACTTCGCCTTCCTGGTGGACGAGGCGGTGGCGGCGGACGACCTGGCCAAGGCCGTGGCCGGCGCCGACAAGGCGCTGATCACCCAGGCGCGGGTGTTCGACGTCTATCGCGGAACCGGCGTGCCGGACGGCGCCAAGTCGGTGGCGGTGGAGATCCTGCTGCAACCGCGCGAGAAGACCCTGACCGACGCCGAGATCGAGGCCCTGTCGGCCAAGGTGGTCGCCGCGGCGGAAAAGGCCACTGGCGCGAAGCTGCGGGCTTGACCTGAAAGCGCAGGTCGGGGTCTCTCCTCGAAGTTCAAAGGAGAGACCCTCACCGCATGCCCGACATCGCGCGCCGCAAGCCCAAGCCCACCGCCGAGCGCTGGCTGGAGGCCGGGCTGTTCCATTCGCGCTGGCTGATGGCGCCGTTCTATGTCGGGCTGGTCGCGGCGCTGATCGCGCTGCTGGTGGTGTTCTTCAACGAGGCGGTCCACGAGCTGTCGCACCTGTTCGTCATGAAGCCCAACCAGGCGATCATGATGGTGCTGTCGCTGATCGACCTGTCGCTGGCCGGCAACCTGCTGTTGATCGTGATCTTCTCGGGCTACGAGAACTTCGTCTCCAAGATCGACACCGCCGACGACGAAGACCGGCCGAGCTGGATGGGTACGGTCGACTTTTCAGGCCTGAAGATGAAGCTGATCGCCTCGATCGTGGCGATCTCGGCCATCGCTCTGCTCAAGGCGTTCATGGAGTTGTCGGAAGGCAAGGAGCTGTCCGACCGCAGCCTGATGTGGCTGGTGGTGATCCACGTGACCTTCGTGGTGTCGGGGGTGCTGCTGGCGCTGATGGACTGGCTGGCGGGCAAGACCGACAAGCACTGAGGCTTGCGGCCGGCGGCTCAGAGCGCGTTAGGGCGAAGTGTAAGCGGTTCGCCCGCCCGAACGCGCTCTACAGTCTTGATTTAGAGCCCTTTTCAACGGGTTTGGTGATTCCACCAAACCCTAAAGGGCTCTAGGCGCGGGCCAGTTCGTCCAAGAGGATATCGCGGCAGAGGTCGGGGGCTTGGCTCAGGACATCGTGGCCGCAGCCGGCGGCGACCTGCACGCGCAGGTCGGGATAGGCCGCCGCCAGGGCGTGATCGGCCTCGTCCATCAGCGACGGAGCCTGCGTCAGGGAGGCCTCGCCGCAGACCACCAGGGCGGGAGCCTTCAGCCGGTCCAGCAGGCCGCCATAGCTGCGGTTCTGCTCGATCGCCCCCTCACGCCAGCCCAGCGTCTCGAACAGGAAATCGGGATCGGGCGAGCAGCCGCTCTGCACGGCGCGCTCCAGCGCTTCCTCCAGCGGCCGGCGTCCGGCGGTGGCGAAGAACGGATCGAAGGCCACGGCGGCGTAGCCGCGCGCGTTCAGCGCCAGGGCCAGGAGGCCGCCGAGGCCGAGGCCCGCAACCAGCACGCGCCGGCCCTGGGCGAAGGTCCGCAGGCTGCCGGCATAGGCCTCGACCAGCACGTCCCACCCGCGCGCGGTCAGGGGCGGCGCGTTCCCGTGGCCCGGCAGGACCGACAGCACCAGCTCGGCCTCCGGCTCGAGCTGGCCAAACCAGGGCGCGAGATCCTCCACCGAGCTCGCGGCGTCATGGATGAGGACGACGATCGACTTGTGCCGCTCGCGCAGCTCGGGCCTGGCGGCGAAGACCAGCACGTCCGCGCCGATCTGGCACCGAATCCACTTGGTCTCGCTGACCGGCCGCATCGCCCCCATGACCGCCGTCAGAAGGGCAAGGTCCGGCGTTGGCGGCTGAAGCCGAGATAGCCGACATTGGCGCCCAGCCGCAGACCCACCCCCGCACGGATCGGTGCGATGGTCACGTCGTCGGAGCGCAGATAGTTCACGCCGAGGCCGGCGACGAGATAGGCCGAGCCCTCCACGCCCGGGAAGCGCTGGAAGATCACTTCCGGGTACTGGAGATTGTAGCAGAGGGTGAAGACCCGGCTGGCGTTGCCGCCGAAGTCCCAGCCGACCGACGGCCCCTGCCAAAACACTTCCATCGGCTGGCGGTTCTTCATGTAGAGCAGGCCGCGGCCATAGCGCGCGCCGCCCACGAAGGCGCCTGAAGCCTCCTCGCCGGCGATGTAGGCGGTCGGACGGCCATTGTCCTGGAAGACGCGCTCGATCGCCCCGCCGGCCGCCTCGGCGGTGACGCCCAGGAAATCGGAGACGGTGTTGACGATCTCGTCGCGGCTGTAGGTCTCGGCCTGGCCGGTCGAATAGCTGGGATTGGCGCTCGCGCTGGGCGAGGGCGGCGGCAGCGAGCCAGGGTCCTGCGGCCGCGCCGTGGCGCAGCCGGTGACGCCCAGGGTGGCCAGGCCAGAAACGATCAGTGTGCGGCGGTCCATGTGTCGCGATTTTCCCTGAAGCTTTGAACGAGCCTCACATCCCCGATGGACATGAATGCGGCCACAGGCTTAACGGCCGATTAACCATGACGGCGCCGCGCGCCGAGCCTACTCGCGATATCCGCCGAATGTGCTAGAGGCGGGGCGCAATGACCACGCCCCTGTCCCGCATCCGCAATTTTTCCATCGTGGCCCACATCGACCACGGGAAATCGACCCTGTCCGACCGGCTCATCCAGGAGACCGGCGCCCTCTCACAACGCGAGATGAAGGAGCAGGTCCTCGACAACATGGAGATCGAGCGCGAGCGCGGCATCACCATCAAGGCGCAGACCGTGCGGCTGCACTACCGCGCCAAGGATGGCGAGGACTATGTCCTCAACCTGATGGACACCCCCGGCCACGTCGACTTCGCCTATGAGGTCAGCCGCAGCCTGGCCGCGTGCGAGGGCTCGATCCTGGTGGTGGACGCCTCGCAGGGGGTGGAGGCCCAGACCCTGGCCAACGTCTATCAGGCCATCGACAACAATCACGAGATCGTGCCGGTCCTGAACAAGATCGACCTGCCGGCCGCCGAGCCCGAGCGCGTGCGCCAGCAGATCGAGGACGTGATCGGCATCGACGCCTCGGACGCGGTCGAGTGCTCGGCCAAGACCGGCGTCGGCATCGCCGACGTTCTGGAGGCCGTCGTCACCCGCCTGCCCGCGCCCAAGGGCGACCGCGAGGCGCCGCTGAAGGCGCTGCTGGTCGACGCCTGGTACGACCCCTATCTCGGCGTCGTGGTGCTGGTGCGCGTGTTCGACGGCGTGCTGAAGGCCGGCCAGCGGGTGCGGATGATGAACGCGGGCGCGACCTATCAGGTCGATCGGATCGGCGTGTTCCGCCCCAAGCAGACCGAGGTCGACGAACTCGGCCCCGGCGAAGTCGGCTACATCACCGCCCAGATCAAGCAGGTGTCGGACGCCGCCGTCGGCGACACCATCACCGAGGAAAAGCGCCAGACCGCCGAGGCGCTGACCGGCTTCCGCGAAGTGCAGCCGGTGGTGTTCTGCGGCCTCTTCCCGGTCGACGCGGCCGATTTCGAGGACCTGCGCGCGGCCATCGGCCGCCTGCGCCTGAACGACGCCAGCTTCTCCTACGAGATGGAGACCTCGGCGGCGCTGGGCTTCGGCTTCCGCTGCGGGTTCCTGGGGCTGCTGCACCTGGAGATCATCCAGGAACGGCTGAGCCGCGAGTTCGACCTCGACCTGATCGCGACGGCGCCCAGCGTCGTCTACAAGATCGAGATGACCGACGGCAGCGTCATCGACCTGCACAACCCCGCCGACATGCCCGACCCGGTGAAGATCGCCTCGATCAGCGAACCGTGGATCAAGGCGACGATCCTGACGCCGGACGAATATCTCGGCTCGGTCATCAAGCTCTGCCAGGATCGGCGCGGCGAGCAGCGGGAGCTGAGCTATGTCGGCAGCCGGGCGCTGGTGGTCTACGACCTGCCGCTCAACGAAGTGGTGTTCGACTTCTACGATCGGCTGAAGAGCGTTTCGAAGGGCTACGCCTCGTTCGACTACCAGATCGAAGGCTATCGCGAGGGCGACCTGGTGAAGATGTCGATCCTGGTCAATTCCGAGCCGGTCGACGCGCTTTCGATGCTGGTCCACCGCAGCCGGGCCGAGACGCGCGGCCGCTCGATGGTCGAGCGGATGAAGGACCTGATCCCGCAGCACATGTTCCAGATTCCGATCCAGGCGGCGATCGGCGGGCGCATCGTGGCGCGCGAAACGATCCGCGCCCTGCGCAAGGACGTGACGGCCAAGTGCTATGGCGGCGACATGACCCGCAAGCGCAAGCTGCTCGACAAGCAGAAGGAGGGCAAGAAGCGCATGCGCCAGTTCGGCAAGGTCGAGATTCCGCAGGAAGCCTTCATCGCCGCCCTGAAGATGGACGCCGATTAGGACCAGATCGGCCCTGATTGATCGGCCGCCACGGCCCAGCCTAAATTGCGTCGCGAAGCGTCGCCATGTGACGCCGTCCTATTCCGAGGGAAACCTATTCCATGCGCAAGATCGTCGTCCTCGCCGCCGTCGCCGCGGCGCTCCTGACCTCCGCCTGCAACACCGTGGCCGGCGTCGGCAAGGACGTGCAGGCCGCCGGCAGCGCGGTCACCGGCGCGGCGAACGACGCCCGGCGCTAGGCTCTTTGAATTCAGAGCATTTTCTGCGCCGAGCCGGCGGCCGCTTCGGCGGAATACTCTAAGGCCTCAAGCGTCCTCCTGGCGCGAGGCCTCCTCGGCGATGCGCTTCTTGTCCTGCGGCGGCACTGCGGCGGGCGGCGCCTCGCGCGCCGCGTCCTCCGCGGGCGTCGTCGGGCCGGTGTAGCCGTGCACCGGATGCTCGCGGCGTTTTTCGTCGTCCATCGACGTCTCCCTTCCGGGCAGATAGCGCCTCGGCGGCTGGAGCGTTCCGCGACAAGGCGACGCCGGGGCCTTTCCTTCACCGCCGGGAAGGCTCATATCGGGGCCAGTCTTTGAAGTCAGGGCGCGACGCGGCTTAGGCCGGCTTCCATTCGAAGCTGTCACGCTTCAGTCAGGCGGCGTTCGAATGTTCGTGCAATCCATGCTCCGGGGCCTGAAGGGCCGCTGTCCGCATTGCGGCCAAGGCAAGCTGTTCCGCAGCTATCTGAAGGTTCAGGACGCCTGCCCGACCTGCGCCCACAACCTGTCGAAATACCCCGCCGACGACGGCCCGGCCTATTTCACCATCCTGATGGTGGGCCACATGGTCGTGGCGCCGCTGCTGCTGTTTCCGGTGATCTGGCAAGCCTCGCCCGCGATCATCCTGCCGGCGACCCTGATCCCGCTGGCGCTCGTCTCCCTGCTGCTGCTGCCGCTGAACAAGGGCTGGCTGATCGGCCTGCTCTATGCGCTGGGCGTCAAACGGAGCGACGGGGCGATCCACACCGCCGACCTCGCCGACCGCTGATCCGGCGCCCAGACGCCGGACGGAACCGCCGTTCGGCCCGCCCGTTGGCCTTCACCTGAGGCGCCGCCCCCGGCGCTGGAGGGAGAAAACGTCATGGGCCTGGGAACCATCCTGCTCATCATTCTGATCATCCTGCTGATCGGCGCCCTGCCGACCTGGGGCTATTCGCGCAGTTGGGGCTACATGCCGACCGGGGGCCTGGGCCTCGTCCTGGTCATCGTGCTGATCCTGGTACTGATGGGACGCATCTAGCTTCGCCCCGACCCGACGGTCGCGGAATATCCGCGCCCCGGCCGGCGCGGCGAGGTATGGAGGATCGTGTGTCGCCGCGCCGAGGGGCCGGCGGCCGGACGCCCCGCCGCCAGAGACCGACGCCGAGCCTTGAACATCCTGAGCGCCCTTTCCCTGGCCGATATGGCCGCCCTGGCCGTCTTCCTGGCGTTGTGGCTGGCCTATGAGCCGATGCTGAAGGCGGTCGCCCGCGGGCGCGGCGTCATCAACACCGACATGACCGTGATCCGGGCCGCCTGGATGCGGACCATGGCCGGGCGCGAAAACAAGTTCATGGACGGCCAGTTGCTGGGCCACACCCTGAACTCGGCCTCGTTCTTCGCCTCCTCGAACCTGATCCTGATCGCGGGGGCGGCCGGGGTGCTGTTCGGCGGCGAAGGCGCGTTCAAGAGCGCCTCCAGCCTGGAGGTGCTGAAGACCTCCTCTCGCCTGCTGTTCGAGGTGCAGATCGCCCTGGTGCTGCTGACCCTGGCGCGCGGGCTGCTCGACTTCATCTGGGCGATTCGCCAGATGAACTATTGCCTGGCGGTGATCGGCGCGGCGCCGCAGAGCGAGGATGAGGCGTTCCAGGCCGCCTATGGCGACATCGCCGCCCGGCTGATGAACCCGGCCCTGTCGGCCTTCAATCGCGGAGTCCGCGGCTATTACTTCGGGCTGGCGGCCGCGTCCTGGCTGTTCGGGCCGCAGGCCTTCGTGATGGTGACCCTGGCGGCGGTGAGCTTGCTGGTCATGCGCCAGCGCCGCTCGCCGGCCGCGCGGGCGATCCGCGACCTGCGCCGGCTGATCGAAGGCGGCTAAAGCCCCAGTTCGACGCGCGCCTTTCGGGTCAGCTTGGCGGCGATCAGGTCGTGGGACGTGGCGATCCAGCCACGCGCCTCTTCGGCCCCGGCGTCCTCCAAATCGACGATCACCCACTGGCCCTTGGCGAGATAGGGCGCCTGGCGGCCCGGCCCGCCTTCATCGGTCAGCACCATGAAACCGATCTCGGTGACCTTGAACGACAAGCCCCCGCGCAAGCCGCAGATGGCGAACACCTTGCCGCCGACCTTGTAGACCTCCGCCCCGCCCCACTGGATGACCTTCTGCGCCGCGGGCAGGGCCAGGGCGATGGCCTCGACCTCCGCCCGCGTCACGCGCGGACGCCGACGCCGATCGGACAGGTGACGCCGGTGCCGCCGATCCCGCAGTAGCCGTGCGGGTTCTTGGCCAGGTACTGCTGGTGATAGTCCTCGGCGAAATAGAACTCCGGCGCCTCGGCGATCTCGGTGGTCACCCCGCCGTAGCCGCGCGCCGACAGCGCCTGCTGGTAGGCCTGCAGCGAGGCCGCGGCCGCCGCGCCCTGGGCGTCGTTGTGGACGTAGATTCCGGATCGGTACTGTGTGCCGATATCGTTGCCCTGACGCATGCCCTGGGTCGGGTCATGGTTCTCCCAGAACACCTTCAGCAGGTCCTCGTAGGTGACCACGCGCGGGTCGAACACCACGCGCACGGCCTCCGCATGGCCGGTCCCGCCGCTGCAGACCTCCTCATAGGTGGGGTTGGGCGTTATCCCGTTCTGATAGCCGACGGCCGTGGTCCAGACGCCGGGGACCTGCCAGAATTTGCGCTCCACGCCCCAGAAACAGCCCATGGCGAAGTCGGCGATCTCCAGCCCGTCCGGATAGGGCCCCTTCAGCGGCCGGCCGTTGACGAAATGGGCCTGCGCGGTCGGCAGCGGCGTGGCCCGCCCCGGCAGGGCGGTGTCGACAGTGGGGAGTTCGAGGGACTTCTTGGCGAAGAGCATGGCGCGCCCGATCAATGAGGTTCGCCGCAAACATAGGGTCGGAACGCGGCGATTGCACGCCGCACGCCAAGGCCGCTTGCCCGCGCAGGCCGCATGAGTATATTGCGCGCCTTCCGCGAGGGGCCTCACGCCCTTCAAGGCCTGTGGTGAGGTGGCGGAGTGGTCGATCGCGCACGCTTGGAAAGCGTGTATAGGTGAAAGCCTATCGAGGGTTCGAATCCCTCTCTCACCGCCATTCAGTCCCTGCGACTTGTCTCCCTTCGCCGTGGTCCGGATAGCTGCCGGAATTCACGTGCGAATTGCCGCGCATATCAGACTGCAGGGGCCAATTTCGGCCTCTTGTTTCCCCAGAAAATCGGCCCAAACAGCGCCCCGTCTCTGCGAGTCCCGCCAACGGTCTGGTTTCCCTGTGGCGTGGCCCTTTCCCTGTTATTCCCTGTTATGCAAAGAAATTACCGGTTGAAGGGCCTGGGCGCCTGCGCCTGGAAACAAAAAAACACCTGATAAATCCGCCCCTTACAGGCCGTTATCCGCCGCGCCTCCAGAACTGGAACAGGGATGTCTCCCGCCGCAGAACAGGGAAATCCAAGGTCGAAAACAGGGATCTTCACGAGCTTGAACAGGGAATGTTCGCATCGGTCTTAAACGCGCGCCGATGGTGCGAACCTCCTCACTTCGAACATTCCCCATGACGCCGCGCTCAATGTCGAAACCCTGGAGCAGCGCAGTCGGGACAGTGAGGATGCGGAGAGACTTTTTAAGGCCAGAAGCCCAGATTTCTTGAAAGGCGCAATTGGCACATTCCCCATTGACCGCGCCGTCAATTTAGATTATATTTATCAATAAGTTGACGCGAATCGCGAGCTCGTGCACGCTCGCGTCATGACCTCTCCGATCCCTTTCACACACCCATCTCTCGAGCTCCGCAGGCCGGGCGATCTGAGGCCCTATCCTGGCAATGCGCGGCGGCATTCGAAGAAGCAGATCGCCCAGATCGCCGCCAGCATGCAGCGCTTTGGCTTCACCAACCCGATCCTGGTCGGCGACAACGACGAGATCATCGCCGGCCACGGCCGCGTGGAGGCCGCCAAGACGCTCGGCCTGGAGACCGTGCCGACGCTACGGCTATCGCACTTGTCCGAGGCCGAGCGCCGCGCCTATGTGCTGGCCGACAACAAGCTCGCCCTGAACGCAGGCTGGGACAGCGAGACGCTGGCGATCGAACTCCAGGCGCTCATTGACCTGAACTTCAATCTGGACGCCGTGGGCTTCAGCATCGCCGAGACCGATTTCATTCTCGACGCCGCTCAGGACGCCAATCCCGATCGCGGGCCCGCGCGCGAGGACAAAGTACCCATCGTAACCAGCGCGCCCGTGACCCGGCCGGGCGATGTCTGGATCCTCGGTCGCCATAAGCTGGTCTGCGGCGATGCGCGCGAGCCCTCCCCCTACGTAGCGGTGATGGGGAATGAGCAAGCCGACCTGATCTTCACTGACCCGCCGTACAATGTTCCGATCGACGGTCACGTCACCGGCCTGGGCGCCATCCGCCATCGCGAGTTCGCCATGGCGGCGGGCGAGATGTCCGAAATCGAGTTCATGCACTTCCTGTTGCAGTCGCTCGCGGTCTCGGCCGCCATGTGCCGTGACGGGGCCATCGCCTTTGTCTGCATGGACTGGCGTCACATCGGCGAACTGCTTACGGCCGGCCAGGCCGTCTTCAGCGACCTGAAGAACGTCTGCGTCTGGAACAAGACCAATGGCGGCATGGGGACCTTCTACCGCTCCAAGCACGAGCTGGTGTTCGTCTTCAAGGTCGGGACCGCCCCCCACACCAACACCTTCGGCCTTGGCGGCGGCGGTCGCTATCGCACCAATGTCTGGGACTATCCCGGCGTCAGCAGCCTGGGCGCCGGACGCAACGACGCCCTGGCGATGCATCCTACCGTCAAGCCTGTGGCGATGGTGGCCGACGCCATCCGCGACTGTGGCCTGCCCCCACGGGGTGATCCAGTTTCGATGTTAGTGCACAGCGTTTGCTGACGCCATGGTTGGGGTGGGCGAGCGCGCGCTTTCCGATCGAGCTGGCGCGGTCGCCCATGGCACGAGGGT
>NZ_JAYRST010000046.1:0-23005 GCF_041920015.1 Phenylobacterium sp. | reverse complement strand
GTCGAGCTCGAACTTCTTTTCAAAGCCACGCTCGCGATCGTCGAAGGTCGTCATGTGTTCCCCGGATAGGCGGTCGGTCGGCGTTGCATATCCTCTGATCCCGTCCCCCGCAACGTAAACGCACGAGCTGGCCATGCGGCGCTTGCGCCGTTTGCGCCGCAAAGCCCGTTCGGCTATTTTCCGGGCGCCTCATATGAGTGAGAGGGCCTTGAAGCTGGAGCCGCGCGCGTCGGGATCGAAACGCGCGCGTTTTTCGTTCTCCGGCAGCGGCCGAGCCCTCGCCCTGGGAGAAGGCGCATATGACCACCCGCCGCAAGAAGATCTACGAAGGCAAGGCCAAGATTCTGTACGAAGGGCCCGAGCCTGGAACACTCATCCAATACTTCAAGGACGACGCCACCGCCTTCAATGCACAGAAGAAGGCCATCCTGGAAGGCAAGGGCGTCATCAACAACCGCATCAGCGAATATGTGATGACCAAGCTGAACTCCATCGGGGTTCAGAACCACTTCATCCGCCGCCTGAACCTGCGCGAGCAACTGATCCGCGAGGTCGAGATCATCCCGCTGGAGGTGGTCTGCCGCAACGTCGCCGCCGGCAGCCTGTCGCAGCGCTTCGGCCTGCCCGAAGGCCAGGCCCTGCCGCGCTCGATCATCGAGTTCTACCTGAAGGACGACAAGCTCTCCGCCCCGATGGTGGCCGAGGAGCACATCACCGCCTTCAACTGGGCCGCGACCCAGGAGATCGACGACATGATGGCGCTCACCCTGCGGGTGAACGACTTCCTGACCGGCCTGTTCGCGGGCGTCGGAATCACGCTGGTCGACTTCAAGGTCGAGTTCGGCCGCATCTATGAAAACGACTTCTCGCGCGTGATCCTCGCCGACGAGATCAGCCCCGATTCGTGCCGCCTCTGGGACAGCCAGACGAACGAGAAGCTGGACAAGGACCGCTTCCGCCGCGACATGGGCGACGTCATCGAGGGCTACACCGAAGTCGCCCGCCGTCTGGGCATCATGAAAGAAATGCCCACCGTCATCCAAGGAGGCCTGCACTAGTGCGCGCGAAAGTTCATGTGTTCCTGAAGCCCGGCGTGCTGGACGTTCAGGGCAAGGCCGTCGAGAACGCGCTGCACGGCCTGGGCTGGCCGCAGGTCGACGGCGTGCGGGTCGGCAAGACCATCGAGTTCGACCTGAAGGACGCGGCCGACAAGGCCGCCGCCGAGGCCCAGGTCAAGGACATGTGCGAGAAGCTGCTCGCCAACACCGTCATCGAAAGCTACCGGGTCGAGGTGGCGTGAGGGCGGCCTTCGCCCTTTCCCTCCTCCTCCCGCTGACCGCGGCGGCCTGCGCGCCGGACCCCGAGCCCGCGCCCCCGCCGCGCCTGGCGCTCGACTGCTCGCTTCCCTACGAGGCGCTGTCGGCCAAGGTGCTGGCCTATCCCGGCCTCGTCCCCGCCCCGCAGGAGCGCGGCGAGCCCTATCGCTTCCACAATGTCGCCGGCGGCGGCGAGGCCTTCGTGCTGACCCAGCCCGGCGCGCCCGGCCACCCGGCGGTGTTCAAGCAGGAAGCCGTGCAGGAAAACGGCCGCAAGGTCATGAAGAACACCGGCTGCGCCTATGGCGACAAGGCCGGCTTCGATCAGGTCATGGCCTATCTGGAAAGCCTCGGCGCCCGCTGACCCGCGCCCGCTGCCCCAAGCATGAAAAATCCCCGGCCGCGAGATGCGGACCGGGGACGAGGATCGGCCGGGCCTGGCGGCCCGGCCTCAAGCTCTTGGATCAGAAGCGCTTGGTGAGCTGGATCCCGAAGGTCCGGGGCTCGTTGACGAAGGCGGTCAGGTTGTTGAAGTCGATCCCACCGATAACATTGGCTTCGTCGGTGATGTTGCGGACATAGACCGCCGCTTCCAGGCCCAGTTCCGGCGCGCGCCAGCCCGCGCGGGCCCCGCCTTCGAAGGAGGTGTCCTGCTTGAACTCTACCGACTCGTAGAGGAACAGGTTGAAGTTCTTCTGCAGCACCCAGTCGGTCGAGGCGAACAGCTCGGCCCCGTTGGCCAGGGTGTGCTCCCAGCTCAAGGTGATGTTGGCGGTGTATTCCGGCGCCTGCGGGAACGGGTTGCCGTTGATGTTCGCCCGGCGGGTCGCCCCGATGTTCACGATCGGATCGGTGACGGTGCAGGCCGCGCCGCAGAAGGCGACCAGCAGGTCCTTGTCCTTGATCTCGGTGTGGTTCCAGGCAAAGCCGCCGGCCAGGTTGAAGCCGCCGCCCAGATAGACGTCGCCGTCCAGTTCCAGGCCGTAGCCCTCGCCCTTGTCGGCGTTGATGAGCTGGTTGAAGTTGCCTTCGCCGCCGATGGCGGTGAACTGCGGGTCGGTGACTTCGTAGTAGTAGGCGGTGGCGTTCAGGCGCGCACGGCCTTCCCAGAGGCGGGCCTTGAAGCCGGCTTCATAGGACATCACCGTTTCCGAATTGGCCGTGGTCACGACGTTCGAGGTGGCGATCCGGCCCTGGATCGACGGGCCGCGATAGCCCTTGGCCACGCGGGCGAACAGGTTCCAATCGCTGTTCACGGTGTAGAGGGCGCTGACGTCCCAGCTCACCTGCTCGTCGCCGACCGTCTTGGTGACGTCCAGCGGGGCGCCCAGGGTGCGCTGGCCGCGGAAGTCGCGGGCGTCGTCGGTGTAGCGCAGGCCGGCCGTCAGCTTCAGGGCGTCGGTCACCTGGTAATTGCCCTGGCCGAACACCGACCAGGAGTCCGACTCCTGCACGATGTCGGTGACGATGGTCGGCGCCAGGCCGCCCACGCCGTTGAAGGTCGCCGAGATCAGGTTGAAGCGCTCTTCCCAGTAGAAGGCGCCGACCTGCCAGCCGAAGCGGCCGTCGCCGTTCGAGGCCAGGCGCAGCTCGTAGGTGTCCTGGGTCAGGTCGCTGTCCAGGGTGCCGGTCTCGGAGTTGAACGGCGTCTTGTAGGCGGCGCCGGCCGGGGCCGAGGCCACGCCGCCGTCGATGTCGCCGTCGCCCATGGAGGCGCCCCAGTAGCGGCCGACCACGCCGGTCAAGGTCGCCGGACCGAAGTCATAGGCCAGTTGCAGCGAGCCCGAGCGGGTTTCCTGCTTCTGGAAGTTGTTGCGGCCGCCGTCGTAATAGACGCGCTCGCGGTCGAAATTGGCGTTCAGCTTGTTGGAGCCGGTGGTCAGCACGTTGGCGCGGTTCATCGTGCCGGTGCCTTCGTAGTCGCGGGCCTGCAGGGTCAGCAGGGCCGAGAAGCGGTCGGTCGGCGCCCAGGCCACGTGCAGGCGGCCGGCCACGTCGTCGAAATTGCCCAGGTCCTTGCCGTTCCGGTCGACGAACGGCGCGTCGTACATGTTGTCGATCCAGTCGTCGCGGTGGTTCCACAGGCCGGCGACGCGCACCTGCAGGGTGTCGGTCAGCGGGATGGTCACGCCGGTCTCGGCGCGCACCGCGCCCAGATTGCCGACCGCGAGCGAGCCGAAGCCGCCGAACTCGGGGCCCGGCTTGACGGTGTCGATCTTGATGACGCCGGCCGGGGTATTGCGGCCGAACAGCGTGCCCTGCGGCCCGCGCAGCACTTCGAGCTGCTGGACGTCGAACAGCGGGAAGCCCTTCAGGAAGACGTTTTCCAGCACCACGTCGTCCAGCACCACCGAGACCGGCTGCGAGGCGTTGAAGTCGAAGTCCACATTGCCGAGGCCGCGGATGTAGAAGCGCGGCGCATAGCGGCCGTTCGAGCTTTCCACCTGCAGGCTGGGTACGCGGGCGGTCATGGACAGGATGTCCGCGCCGCCGGCGGCGACGTCGGCCATGGTCTCCTGGTTCACCGCGCTCACCGCGAACGGAACGTCGCGGATGTTCTCGCTGCGACGCTGGGCCGTGACGACGATATCCTCGACGGTGACGGCTTCGTCGGACGAAGCCGCCGCCTGGGCCAGGACGGGCGTGGAAACGAGAAGGGCCAGGCCGCTGACCGAGCAGGCGAGCGCGCCGAGACGACGAGTCATTGCTTGAATTATCCCCGAGTACCGAAAAGTGGCGTCGCCCTACGCCCCGGGGAGCCGGATCGCCAACGCATAATCACGTTCTCGTGTGAATTTTTCGCGACATGCGCCTTTTCTGCATAGGTCGGGCCGCGCCGTTGCCCGCGCCCGAAAATGATGGGATCAGACGCTTCGTGCCCGAACTCCTCGCCTCTCCCCGCCGCCGCCTGTTCCTCGGAACCGCGGCCGCCGTCCTGGCCAGCCCCGCCCTGGCGGGCCTGGCCTCTCCGGTCGTCCTGCGGGTGCTGGCCATGTCCGACCTGCATTCGGCCTATGAGCGGACCAGCCAGTTGCTCGCGGCCTTGGAGGCGGAGATCGCCAGCCAGAGCGTCCCGCACCTGATCGCGATCGACGGCGACATCTTCGAGCATGGCAATGTGGCGGCCGTCCGCTCCGGCGGGGCCATCGACTGGGCCTTCCTCGGCGAAGCCGCCAGGCTGGCCCCGACCGTGGTCAATCTCGGCAACCACGACAACGACATCACGCCCGACCTGGCCGAGGTCGTCGCCCGCCTGCGCGGCCTGGGCGTCACCGTGGTCAGCACCATCGCCGACAAGCGCTCGGGCCGGCCGTTCGCGCCGGCGTCCGCCGTCCTGCAACTGGGAAGCCGGCGCCTGACAGTCGTCGGCGTGGCGACCAACGCCCTGAACACCTATCCAGCGGCCAGCCGGCCGGACCTGGACATCCCCGTCCCCGGCGACTGGGCGCGAGCGCATCTGGTCCAGGCCCTGGCCGGCGCGGACCTGGCCCTGGTGATGAGCCATGCGGGCCTAGCCGCCGACCGGGAGATCCTGCCCCTGCTGCCGCGCCGCGTCCCGATGATCGGCGGGCACAACCACCTGCTGTTCCAGCACCGGCAGGGCGCGAATCTCTATGTCCACACCGGCTCGTGGAGCAACGCCTTCACGGTCCTGACCCTGCGCGCCGACGGCTCGGCCGAGGCGGTCTCGCGGCCGGTCGCACTGGACGGGCCCGCCTCGCCGCGCCTCTCGGCCCTGATCGCCGATACGCTGGGCAAGGCCCTGACCGGCGAGGAGCGCGCCATCCTCGGCGTCTCGCCCCGCGCCCTCTCGCTGGGCGACACCGGCCGCGCGGCGGCCGCGGCCATGGCCCGCGCGGCCGGCGCCGACGCCGGCTTCATCGGCCACACCACGCTCGGGACCGGCCTGCCCGCCGGCCCCGTATCGCGCCACGCCTTCGACGCCGTGGTGCGCTTCGAGGGCAAGCTGATGGCCGCCGAGGTCTCCCGCGACCGCCTGGCCCGGTTCCTCGCCCGCGCCAACCAGGACCGCCCCACCCCGTTCGACCAGCGTAGCGGCGACTTCGTCTACGGCGAACGGATCCGGCGCACCGGCGGGCGCGGCCCCGCCCGCATCGTCACCACCGACTGGTGCGCCGCCAACCAGGCCGAATATTTCGGCGTCTCCGACCTGGCCTTCACCGAAGTCCCCGACCTGCGGGTGAAGTCCGTCGCCGCCCAGGGCCTTCTGGCGCCCCTTGCGGCGCCATCGACCTAGGGACATTTGGAGCGAAGCCTGCTAGGAGCCGCGCCCATGAAAGCCGCCGTCATCGTCTTCCCCGGTTCCAACTGCGACCGCGACTGCAAGGTCGCCGTCGAACGCTCCACCGGCGCCAAGGTCGACATGGTCTGGCATGCCGAGACCGCCCTGCCGCAAGGGCTGGACCTGATCGTTTTGCCGGGCGGCTTTTCCTACGGCGATTATCTCCGCTGCGCGGCGATGGCCGCGCTGGCGCCGGTGATGACCGAGGTGCGCGCCGCCGCCGACCGGGGCGTCGCCGTCGTCGGCATCTGCAACGGCTTCCAGGTGCTGACCGAGTCGAAGATGCTGCCCGGCGCCCTGCTGCGCAACGAGAAGCTCAAATACGTCTGCAAGCCGGTGGCGCTGGAGGTCACCAACTCCCAGACCCGCTTCACCGCCGCCTATCAGGGCCGGCGCGAGGTCGAGATGACCGTCGGCAACGGCGAGGGCAACTATTTCGCCGACGAGGAGATCCTCGACCGGATCGAGGGCGAGGGTCAGGTGGTGTTTCGCTATCTCGACAATCCGAACGGCTCGTCGCGCAACATCGCCGGGGTCATCAACAAGCAGGGCAACGTGCTCGGCCTGATGCCGCACCCCGACCGCGCCTTCGAGGAAGAGCTCGGCTCGGCCGACGGCGCCCTGCTGTTCCAGAGCGTCCTGGCCAGCGCCTAATCGGCCTCGTCTTCCTTGCCGGTCTCGTCGCCGATCGCCTCGGTGACGAGCCGGCGCCAGATGGGATCGCTGTCGTCGACCAGGTCGACGTCCTCCAGCAAGGCCACCGCCCCGCCGCCGTCCGGCAGGATCAGGCCCAGGACCTCCATGACCTCGCCGTCCTCGGCCTCGTGGGCCTCGGCCTGCACGGCCACGGCCGCCACCTCGCCGTCGTCGTCCCACCAGATCACCGGCTGGGGCAGCTCCATCTCGATCGGCCGCCCGCCATGGGTGTCGCCCAGCGCGAAGATCGCCGCGCGCCGCTGCACGTCGTCCAGGGTGGCCGCCGCGCCGACGAAGGGCCGCAGCCGCATCCAGTCGTCGACGTCATAGCCGCCGCCGTCGAATCCCAGATCACCGTCGTTGTCGCTCATGGCCGCGCCCTCCTCAGCCCCACAGGTTTAGCGCGGCGCAACCTAATGGATCGTGGCCCTCACCGGCTCGTCGTCCCACATCCGCACCGGCAGCGGATAGCCGGCGTTCGACAGCGCTACGTTCAGCGTCCGCGCCAGCAGCACCGGCGTCTCGGGCGCCTTGACCAGCGGGCGCATCAGGTCGAAGGCTGCGCCCAGCGAGGCCCGCGCCACCCCGCAGGCCAGCACCACCCGCTGCTCGTCCTCCGAATAGCCGCTGCAGGCGACGCAGTGGATCCGCATGGCCCGCGTCGCCTCGCGCTCGATATGCTCCATCATGGCGGTGAACACGCTGGCCACCGGCTTGGAGGCCACATGGGTCAGGCCCGGACGGATCAGGCAGCGCGGCTCGTCCCCCGCCATCCTGGCCCTGGCCCAGGTGCGCAGGCCCGCCAGCACCAGTTGCTCGCCCAGCGACAGGCCCGGCGGCCCGATCCGCAGGGCCGAGGCGGCTTGGGGTCCGGGTCTCATGGGGCGCTCCATCAATAATTGCGAATGACTCGCAATAGCGATACGCCTCGGCAGGTCGCCCGTCAATCGAGCTTGCTTCCTCTGACCTTGCGTCATGCCCTATCCAGGGGCGAACGAGGGAGGCTGACATGCAGGCGGCAGGCGCGCAGACGAGATTGGGCGAGGGCGACCTCCTCGACGGCCAGGGCCGCCTGGCCGACCGGGGCTGGGCCGTCCGCGAGGTCCGCCGCTACGCCCGCGCCGCCATCGGCGTCGCCCCCGACGATCCGGCGATCAAGGAGTGGGACTACTACGCGATCCTCACCCCCGATTTCGGCCTGGCCCTGACCATCGCCGACAACGGCCACATGGGCTTCCTCGGCGCCTCGTGGATGGATTTCCAGGCGCGGACCTTCGTCAATGGCGGCGTCGCCCTGCCCGCTCCGCACGGCGCCATGGACCTGCCGCCCAGCGCCGACAGCGGCGACCTGGTCTTCGAGCACGACGGCTTCTCGCTGGCCTTCCGCCACCAGCCGGGCGGGCGGCGGCTGACGATCGATGCGCCGCGCTTCGACAAGGGCGGAGGCCTCGCCGGCGAGATCTGGCTCGACCAGCCGCCGATGGACCGCATGGTGATCGCCACGCCGTTCGCGGAAAACGACCAGGCCTTCTATTACAATCAGAAGATCAACTGCATGCCCGCGCGAGGCGCCGTCGCCTATGCCGGCGAGACCTACGACTTCGCGCCAGGCAACGCCTTCGCCGTGCTGGACTGGGGCCGCGGGGTCTGGACCTTCGACAACACCTGGTACTGGGGCTCGGCCTCGGGCCTGGTGGAGGGCAAGCCCTTCGGCTTCAACATCGGCTACGGCTTCGGCGACACCTCGGCGGCCAGCGAGAACATGCTCTTCTTCGACGGCCGGGCGCACAAGCTGGACGCGGTGACCTTCCACCTGCCGACCGGCGCCCACGACAGCGGCCCCTGGCGCTTCACCTCGTCGGACGGCCGGTTCGAAATGACCTTCGAGCCGATCGTCGACCGTCACGCCCGGTTCGCCCACGGCCCGATCAGCAGCCTGCAGCACCAGGTCTTCGGGCGTTTCTCGGGCGCGGCTATGCTGGACGACGGGACCGTGCTGCAGGTCCGCGACCTGATCGGCTTCGCCGAAGAAGTCGAGAACCACTGGTGAGCGGTCAGACCTGCTGCTGCTTCAGCGGCAGCAGGGCGACCAGGCTGATCGCCGCGGCCGCCGCCAGATAGACGCCGACCGCCGGCAGGCCGCCGCCGTTGGTGGCCAGGGCCTGGGCGACCACCGGGGTCAGGCCGCCGCCGATGATGCCCCCGACGTTGAAGCTCATCGAGGCGCCGGTATAGCGCACCCGCGCCGGGAAAAGGCCGGGCAGGAACGCCCCCAGCGGCCCATAGACGAAGCCCATGGTCAGCAGCGCCAGCGACAGGAAGCCCCAGTTTCCCAGCAGCGATCCGGAGCCCATCATCGGCGCCATCAGCGCGCCTACCGCCACGGCCATGAAGCAGCCGGCCATCAGCACGCGCCGCGGGTTGCTGGCGTCCGACCAGTAGCCGGCCAGCACGATGCCCAGGGCCATGAAGCCGATCGCGCCCAGTTGCACGCCCAGGAAGGTCTCGCGGCTGTGTCCCAGCGTCGTCGTGCCGTAGCCCAGGGCGAAGGCGGTGGAGATATAGAAGACCGCGAAACAGGCCACCACCGCGAAGGTGCCGGCCAGGGTTGGCAGCAGGTGGCGCTTGAAGAGCTCGGCCAGCGGCACGTCCGACGGCTTCTCGTGCTCCAGCGCCTTGGCGAAGGCCGGGGTCTCGGTGATCCGCAGCCGCACCCACAGCCCGACCCCGACCAGAAGGATGCTGCCCACGAACGGAATGCGCCAGCCCCAGGCCTGGAACTGCTCGGGCGTCAGCAGCACGCCCAGGATCAGGAAGAGGCCGTTGGCGGCGATGAAGCCGACCGGCGCGCCCAGTTGCGGGAACATGCCATAGCGCGCGCGCCAGCCCGGCGGAGCGTTCTCCACCGCCAGCAAGGCCGCCCCGCCCCATTCGCCGCCGAGGCCGAAGCCCTGGCCGAAGCGCAGCACGCACAGCAGGGCCGGCGCCAGCCAGCCGGCCTGGTGATAGGTGGGCAGGAAGGCGATGGCGACGGTCGATCCGCCCATCAGCAGCAGCGAGGCCACCAGGGTCGACTTGCGTCCGATGCGGTCGCCGAAATGGCCGAAGACAATGGCGCCCAACGGCCGTGCGAAGAACGCCACCGCCATGGTGGCGTAGGACGACAGGAGCTGCATGGCCGGCGAGGCGGCGGGGAAGAACAGCGGCCCGAACACCAGCGAGGCGGCCGTGGCGTAGATATAGAAATCGTAGAATTCCACTGCGGTCCCGACCAGGCTCGCCGTCAGGATCCGCCGCGCCGAGGGCGCTTCAACACTGTTCGCCATTCACATCCCCACCTTTTTGGTCGGCTTCGCGCTTGAACGGCGCAAGGTCAAGCGGCATCAAGCGTCACCGTGATTCGCGTCTTCAAATAAGAACCGCCTTTTTAAGGGAAGAAACGCATGACCATCGGTCTGCGGGCGCTGTCGATCCTGGTGGTCGACGACAACCAACAGATGCGCACGATCATCGGGACGGTGCTGGCCGCCGCCGGCGTCGGCCGCATCTATTACGCCGCCGACGGCCGGGCCGGCCTTGAGTCGCTGGCGCGCTACGAGATCGACGTCGTCTACGCCGATTACGAGATGCCGACCATGAACGGCCTGGACTTCATCGCCCGGGTCCGCGCCCAGGGCGGAGCGGCGCGCCTGACCCCGATCATCATGCTGACCGGCCATTCGGACCTGCTGCGCCTCAGCGCCGCGCGCGACCGGGGCGTCAACGAGTTCCTCGCCAAGCCGGTCACCGCCCGCAACATCCTGTTGCGGCTGGAGGCGGTGATCATGCACCCGCGCCCCTATATCCAGGCGCCGGACTTCTTCGGCCCCGACCGCCGCCGCCGGCAGTCGCCGGACTATCACGGCCCGCGTCGCCGCGCCTCGGACGAGGACGTGCTGGAGCTTTAGGACCACCGGCGACGCGTCCTTGATTTGCCCGCGGGCCTGGGCCACTTGGACGCCCATGACCCTGCGCATCGATCCCTTCTACGCCATTTCGGTCAGCGGCCTGGCCCATCGCCTCAAGAGCGAGGGCCGCTCGGTGATCCACATGGAGTTCGGCCAGCCTTCCACCGGCGCGCCGAAGGCGGCGATCGAAGCGGCGCATAGGGTGCTCGACACCGACCCGATGGGCTATTGGGAAAGCGCTCCGCTGAAGGCGCGCATCGCCCGGCACTATCAGGAAAAGTACGGCGTCACCGTCGCCCCCAGCCAGCTCACCCTGACCTGCGGCGCGTCTCCGGCCCTGGTGCTGGCCCTGTCCTCGGCCTTCTCGCCCGGCGACCGCGTGGCCCTGGCCCGCCCAGGCTACGTCGCCTATCGCAACACGCTGAGGGCCCTGCACATCGAGCCGGTCGAGTTGGCCTGCGGGGCGGACGAGCGCTTCCAGCTCTCGGCCGCGCGCATCGCCGCCCTCGATCCGCCGCCGGCCGGCGTCATCATCGCCAGCCCGGCCAACCCCACCGGCACCATCATCCCCAAGGACGAGCTGGAGGCCATCGCCAAGGTCTGCCGCGAGCGCGGGATCAAGATCGTCTCCGACGAGATCTATCACGGCCTGTCCTATGTCGAACCGGCGCACTCGATCCTGGAGTTCGAGCCGGACGCCTTCGTGGTCAACTCGTTCTCGAAGTATTTCAGCATGGCCGGCTGGCGGCTCGGCTGGCTGCTGTCGCCGCCGCATCATGTGAAGGCGGCCATCGCCTATATGGGCGCCCTCTTCCTGACCCCGCCCTCGCTGGCCCAGCATGCGGCCCTGGCGGCCATGGACGCGCACGAGGAGCTGGAAGGCCACATCGAGGTCTATCGCGCCAACCGCGCCCTGCTGCTGGAGGCGCTGCCGCGGCTCGGCCTCTCGGCCATCGCCCCGCCGGACGGCGCCTTCTACATCTATGCCGACGTCGGCCACCTGACCGACGACAGCCTGGCCTTCTGCCAGCGCCTGCTGCAGGACACCGGCGTCGCCACCGCGCCCGGCGTCGATTTCGACCCGGTCGAGGGCAAGCACTTCATCCGCATGTCCTTCGCCGTCTCCACGCCCGAGGTGAAGGAAGCCCTCTCACGCCTCGAGCCCTGGTTCGCCGCCCAGCCCCGCCGCGGCTGAAAACGTCCTTTCCGGGCCTCGCGCTCAGCAGCCCAAGCCCACGTCCGCGCGTTTTGATCTTCGTCAAGGCGTTCGCACGGCACGGGCGCATCCTGCCGTCGTTGAAACCCAGGAGGTTCCCGATGGCGCTTCCGAAACCCCCTTCGCCGATGCGGCGTCGGCTCCTGGGCTCGCGGCGCGCTCCCTCCAGCTCGCCGCATGGGGCCGCGCCGCCGCCGCATCGCTTTTCGCCAGGACGAGCGGCGGCCGGCGCGGCCCTCGCCGCCATAGGCGCGATTTCGCTCACCGCCCAGATCGCCCTGCTCAACTGCTCGGCGGCCGCCTGCGAGGCGGCGATCATCGACATCGGCCTGGCGCTGGGCGCGATGATCTCGGCGGTCTCGCAACTGGCCCTGCTCGCCGGGCTCTGGCTGCTCTGGAGTTCGCGCTCGGGCGCGCCCTGACCGCCTCTTCCCCTGGCCAAGCTTGCCGCTCGCCCTGGCCGGGCATAGGCTGGCCAGATTAATTTACGCCATAAAGGGAAGCGACGATGAGCGCGGCGGTGGAAACGACCCCAAGATCGGAAGAAGTCCTCTATGAGGTGAGCGAGGGGATCGCCACCCTCACCCTCAACCGGCCCGAACGCCTGAACACGATTTCCGGGCCGATGCTGAACCTGCTGGCCCGCCTGCTGGTCAAGGCCAACGAGGACCCCGCCGTCCGCGTGGTGGTGCTGACCGGGACCGGCCGCGCTTTCTGCGCCGGGCTCGACCTGGTGGACGCGACCCAGGGCTCGGGCATCGGCTCGGACAAGCAGCAGCAGGCGGTGTCGGTGAACCTCGACCTGCGCAACACCCCGCCGACCGTGCTGTTCGCCATGGACAAGCCGACCATCTGCGCCCTCAACGGCTCGGCCGCCGGCTACGGCATGGACACCGCCATGGGCTGCGACATCCGCATCGCCGGCGAAAGCGCCAAGATGGCCGCCGCCTTCGTCAAGCGCGGCGTGGTGCCCGAAAGCGGCGGCACCTGGATTCTGCCGCGCCTGCTGGGCTGGGCCAAGGCCGCCGAACTGATCTTCACCGGCCGCACGCTGTCGGCGCGCGAAAGCCTGGAACTGGGCCTGGTCAATCACGTCGTCCCCGACGCCGAACTGGCCGCCAAGACCCGCGAGATCGCCCTGGAGATGGCGCGCAACGCTCCGCTGGCGGTGCAGTCCGCCAAACGCCTGATGCGGATGGGCCTGTCGGAGTCGTTCAACGACCACGTCCACCACGTCTATCTGCAGTTCCTGCAGCTCATCCGCACGCAGGACTTCAAGGAAGGCATGACCTCCTTCCTGGAAAAGCGCCCGCCGGACTTCCAGGGGCGCTGAGGTCGCTTCAGGCCCTAGAGCATTTTCCGCCGAAGCGGACACCGGTTCGGCGTAGAAAATGCTCTAAATTCAAAGAGTCTTGAGCATGATCCGATTCTATCGAAACGGATCATGCTCTGGCTTGGAAGCCGACCGTTCCATCGTCGTCGGCGGCCAGGGTCTGAACGAGCTGGACGGTGGCCGCCGGCGGCCCGCCGCGACAGGCGTCCACCATCCGCTCCACCTCGATCTCTCCGCCGATGGCCAGCAGTTCGACCGAGCCGTCCGGGCAGTTGCGCACCCAGCCGTCGACGCCCAGCTCGCGCGCGCGGCGCTCGGCCCAGTAACGGTAGCCGACGCCCTGCACGATTCCGGTGATGCGAAGTCTGACCGCCCGACGCTCCATGCCGGAGAAATGCGCCCGCGCGGTGAAGGTTCAACTGCGCGGCGATCATTCCGAAGATTCTTCGCCGGGTCGTCCGGTGGGCCGCCGGCAGCTTTCCTTGACCCTGCGTCACCCCATTAGGCTGGAGGTTCGGAATCGGAGGGAAAGCGTAGATATGCTCAAGATCGCAGCAGGAGGCGCCGCGCTCGGCCTCGCCCTGGCCGTCGCCGGTTGCGGCACGACGGCGTCGGAAAAGCCGGTCGCCAAGGCCGAGCCGGTCAAGGAGATCGCTCCGGGCTATCTCGCCGGCTACCTGGCCATGGGAACCGCGCCCAGCAGCCTGGCCATCGTCCCCCCGCCGCCCGCTCCCGGCTCTGCGGCGCTCGCCCGCGACGAAGAGGCCGCCAAGGCCGCGGTCGCCCAGCATGGCTCGCCCCGCTGGGACCTGGCCGTCAAGGACGCCGAGCTGAAGTTCCCCAAGGCGGCCGAGACCTTCTCCTGCGCCCTGGGGGTCGAGGTCAGCGAACAGACCACGCCCCGGCTCTATGTGCTGCTGCGCCGCACCCTGGTCGACAACGGCCTGTCGACCTATCCGACCAAGACCCTCTACCAGCGCGCGCGCCCCTTCACCCAGAACGGCGCGCCGATCTGCACCCCGGCCGAGGAGGCCGAACTGCGCAAGGACGGCTCCTATCCCTCCGGCCACACCGCGATCGGCTGGGGCTGGGCGCTGATCCTGGCCCAGGCGGCGCCGGACAAGGCAGAGGCCATCCTGGCCCGCGGCCGCGCCTTCGGCCAGAGCCGCGTCGTCTGCAACGTCCACTGGCTCAGCGACACCGACGAAGGCAGGATGATGGGCGCGGCCACCGTCGCCAAGCTGCAGAGCAATCCCGACTTCCAGGCCGACCTGGCCGCCGCCGCGGCCGAGATCGTCGCCGCGCGGGCGGCGGGCAAGGCCCCGACCCGCGACTGCGCGGCTGAGGCTGCTGCCCTGAAGAGCTGACGCGGCGCGTTCAGCGGCGCTTGCGCTCCGGCCTGGCCGACGGCGCAGGCGTCGCGGGGGCGGCCGCCTCGGCGGCCTTGGCGGGGGGCTTGGGCGGCGCCGGCGGCGGCAGGCTGAAATGCATGCGGTCGGCCGGGCGGAAGTCGACGCTGCGCAGGGTTCTCACCACCGGCGTCTCCAGGCCGCCGCCGCTGGTGACGAACCGGAACGGGACCTGCACCGGCCCGACCTTCCGATAGTCCTCGACCTCGGTCGTGCGCTCGGGACCGGCGGCGCCGGCCTCGACGATGCGCCCCAGCAGGCCCGTTCGGCGGTCGAACCACAGCTCGCGCGGGCGCCCGCCGGCCGGCTGCATGCGCAGCACGTCGAAGCTGCGCCCGCCATGCTGGCGCACCCCGAGGTGGCTGCCGCGCAGGTCGAAGCGTCCCGGATAATAATATCCATAGGCCCCGAAGAAGGCGTCCGAGCGCACGTTCGCGGCGTGCTCGCCGCGTTCGGACCCGGTAGCCACGCCGCCGGCCAGCAGCCGCCATTCGGCCGCGCCGTTATAGCCCTGCACCAGCTTTGCGCCGTCCGCCCCGGACGTCTCGCGCCGCAGGCCGTAGCGCAGCGGATCCAGCCATCGCTCGAAGGCGACCCCGGCCTCTTCGCCGATCTCGTGCAACCCGCGCAGCATGTTCCAGTTCGCCGCGCCGCCCGAGGCGGCCCTGGCCCGGTCGAGCACCTGCTGGGCGGCGGGGGAATTCTGGGCCGCGGCGGTCCCGCCCAGGCCGAAGACAGCCGCGGCGACCACCGCCGCAAGCACATGGCGCATCGGCGAAATCCACATCAGGCGGGAACTAGGCCGCCAAGGTTGTCGAGAATGGGGCGGCGCGCCGGTGACTCGCCACGCCCTCAACTGACCAGATTTCCCGCCGCCGATCATCAGGTTTCGTCCGGGCGCGCCCTTCCCCCTCCCCCTCACCGCAGAGTCCCGCTATATGCCCGGCCATGAGCGCCCAGCCTGCCAAGAGCCTTCGCGAGACCGCGGCCGAGTACGGCCTGAAGTCGGAAGAATACGACGTCATCCTGCAACGCCTGAACCGCGAGCCCAACGAGGTCGAGCTGGGCGTGTTCTCGGTGATGTGGTCCGAGCACTGCTCGTACAAGTCCAGCAAGAAGCACCTGGGCAAGTTCCCCACCAGCGGCCCGAAGGTGATCTGCGGCCCCGGCGAGAACGCAGGCGTGATCGACATCGGCGACGGCCAGGCCTGCATCTTCAAGATGGAGAGCCACAACCACCCGTCCTATATCGAGCCCTATCAGGGCGCGGCGACCGGCGTCGGCGGCATCATGCGCGACGTCTTCACCATGGGCGCGCGGCCGGTGGCGCTGCTGAACGCCCTGCGCTTCGGCGATCCCAGCCATCCCAAGACCCGGCGGCTGGTCTCCGGCGTCGTCTCCGGCATCGGCGGCTATGGCAACTGCGTGGGCGTGCCCACCGTGGCGGGCGAGACCAACTTCCACCGCGGCTATGACGGCAACATCCTGGTCAACGCCATGTGCGTGGGCCTGGCCGACGCCGACAAGATCTTCTACTCCGCCGCCCCGGCGCCAGGCCTGCCGGTCGTCTATTTCGGCTCCAAGACCGGCCGCGACGGCATCCATGGCGCGACCATGGCCTCGGCCGAGTTCGACGACGCCTCGGAGGAAAAGCGCCCGACCGTCCAGGTCGGCGACCCCTTCGCCGAGAAGCTGCTGATCGAGGCCACCCTGGAGCTGATGGCCTCGGGCGCCGTCGCGGCCATCCAGGACATGGGCGCGGCCGGCCTCACCTCCTCCTCGGTCGAGATGGCCGGCAAGGGCGGGGTCGGGATCGAGCTCAACCTCGACGACGTGCCCCAGCGCGAAGAGGGCATGAGCGCCTACGAGATGATGCTGTCGGAGAGCCAGGAGCGGATGCTGGCCATCCTCAAGCCCGGCCGCGAGGCGGACGGCCGCCGCATCTTCGAGAAATGGGGCCTGGACGCCGCCACCATCGGCATGACGACCGACACCGGCCATCTCGTCCTCAAGCACAAGGGCGAGGTGGTCTGCGACGTGCCGCTGGCCCCGCTGTTCGACGACGCCCCGCTCTATGACCGCCCCTGGGTCGCGCCTGCGGCCCAGCCGCGCCTGTCGCCCGCCGAGGTCGCCGCCCCCGCCGACTATGCGGACGCCGTGGTCAAGCTGATGAGCAGCCCCGACATGGCCTCCAAGCGCTGGCTGTGGGAGCAGTACGACCGCCACGTCATGGCCGACACCCTGGAAGACAGCGCCACCGGCGCCGACTCCGGCATCGTGCGCGTCCACGGCGCGAAGAAGGCCCTGGCCGTCACCTCCGACTGCACCCCGCGCTACGTCCAGGCCGATCCCTTCGAGGGCGGCAAGCAGGTCGTGGCCGAGGCCTGGCGTAATCTCACCGCCGTCGGCGCCGAGCCGATCGCCATCACCGACAACCTGAACTTCGGCAATCCCGAGCGGCCCGAGATCATGGGCCAGATCGTCCGCGCCATCGAGGGCATGGCCCAGGCCTGCGTCGACCTCGACTTCCCGGTCGTGAGCGGCAATGTCAGCCTCTACAACGAGACCAACGGGGCGGCGATCCCGCCCACCCCGACCGTCGGCGCCGTCGGCCTGATCGCCGACTACGCCCGCCGCGCGGACTTCGCCGGCATGAAGGACGGCCAGGCCCTGGTGCTGATCGGCTCGACTCGCGGCGAACTGGGCGCTTCGATGTACCTGCGCGAAGTGCTGGGCCGCGAGGACGGCGCGCCGCCGCCGGTGGATCTGACGCTGGAACGCAAGGTCGGCGACTTCGTGCGCAACCTGATTCTTTCCGGACAAGTCACTGTTTGCCATGACCTTTCCGACGGTGGCCTCATCGCCGCCGCCGCCGAGATGGCCCTGGCCTCGAACACCGGCTGCTCCCTCGCCCTGGGCCAGGCCGAAGCCCCCCACGCCGTCCTGTTCGGCGAGGACCAGGCCCGCTATCTGGTCGCCGTCAAGGACGCCGCCCCGATCCTGGAAGCCGCCAGGGCGGCCGGGGTCGAGGCCGTGGAGATCGGCAAGGCCGGCGGCGCGGACCTGGCCGTCGACGGGCTCTTCGCCCTGCCGCTGGCCAAGCTGCGCGCCGAACACGAGGGCTGGATGCCGGCCTATATGGAGGGTTAGAGCGCGTTAGGGCGAAGTGTAAGCGGTTCACCCGCCCGAACGCGCTCTACAGGCTTGATTTAGAGCCCTTTTCAACGGGTTTGGTGATTCCACCAAACCCTAAAGGGCTCTAGGCGCTCGCCTTTCGGAGCAGTTCCAGGACTGCGGCCGCGAACGCTTCCATGTTCGCGGCGCGGTCGGCCGATCCGGTCTCGATCGTCGTCACGAACTCCACCGGCCCCGACACCGCCACGCAGGTATGGCCGGCCGCATCGCCATAGGGATTGCCGGTGGGCCCTGCAGCGCCCGTCTCCGACACGCCCCAGGTCGCCCCGAACCGCTCCCTGACCGTCCGCGCCAGCAAGAGGGCGTAAGGCTCGCTGGCCGAGCGCATGCCTTCCAGCGCCGCCTTCGGGATCTCCATCAGCATCACCCGCGCCTTGGGCGTGTAGACCACCCCGCCGCCCAGATAATAGGCCGAGGCGCCGGGCACGCTCAGCAGGGCCGCGCTGACCAGCCCGCCGGACGAGCTTTCGGCCACCGCCACGGTCTGTTTCGCCGCCTTCAACTGCTCGCCGATCTCGGTGGCCTGCGCCATCAGGGCTCGCATCCTACGTCTCCTCGTCCAGTTGATAGACGGTTCGCGCCACGTCGCGGAACAACAGCGCCTTTTCCTCTGCGCTGGCGCCGGAGGCCAGGCGCTTCAGCGCGTTCCATAGGGTGGCGTAGTCGCAACTGACCCGATCGACCGGGAAATTGCTCTCGAACATCGCCCGCCGCGGCCCGAACAGCTCGATGCAGGTCTCGACATAGGGCCGCCAGGCCTGCGCCAGCTCCGCCGACGACGGCGGGGTCGCACGCTTGTGGAAGTCGAAGCCGCAGATCGCCATGCCCAGCCCGCCCAGCTTGACCACGACATTCTCGTGCGCCGCCACTTCCGTCATGTCGCGCTTCCAGCGGGCGAACTCCTCGTCGCGGCGACCGGCGTAGGGGCCGATGCCCAGCACCCCGCCGACATGGTCCAGCACGATGGTCGTCTCGGGAAAGGCGCCCGCCAGGTCGGCCACCTCGGGCAATTGCGGATGGAACTGCCAGGCCTCGAAGGAGAGCCCCTTGGGCGCCAGCCGGGCGAAGCCGCGCCGGAAGTCCTCTCGCCCATAGAGGCCCTGCGGGGGGTTGGTATGGCCGTTGCGCACCGCATCGCTGGGGTCCCAGGCTCCCGTGTGCCGGATGCCGCGGAACCGCCCGCCGCCTGCGCGGATGTGCCCCTCCAGCGCCTGGTCCACATCGGGGTGGGTCAGGTCGGCGAACCCGACGATCCCGGCGCAGGCCCGCACCGCGCCATAGCGGCCGCTGGCCGACATCGCCGCCACGCCGTTGACGAACTCGGTCTCGCCCACCGGCGACATCAGCCGGCTCATATCAGCGCTGTACATGGCTCCGCACTCGACGAAGACCGTGCTCTCCACCCTATGCCCGGCCCCCAGGTCGGCCAGCAGCTCGTCCAGCAGGTAGCGCCCGTTCGGAAAGTCCCAGAGGTGATGGTGCGGATCGCAAATCGGCAGGTCCGGTTCGATGATCTCCTCGGTCACGTGCTCGCGCCTCCCGTTCGTTTTTCTTGGCTTCCGTACGTCAGCACGCCCATGATGCCCGCCAATTAGAACGACCGCCATTTCTTCGGGAGGAATTTTATGGACGCCCAGTCTCAGTGGACCGGCCTCGACGCCGCTCGCCTGGAGCGGATCGACGAGCATATGGAGCGGGCCTATATCGGACCGCAGAAGATCGCCGGGGCCCAGATCGCCGTCGCCCGGCGCGGTCAGCTCGCCTATCGCAAGTCGTTCGGCTCGATGGACGTCGAGCGCGGCAAGCCGATGGCCGACGACGCCATCTTCCGCATCTATTCGATGACCAAGCCGATCACCTCGGTCGCGCTGATGACCCTCTATGAAAAGGGCTATTTCCAGCTCAACGACCCCATCAGCCGCTACGTCCCGTCCTGGAAGAATCCCCGCGTCTACGTCTCGGGCGAAGACGACTCCATGGTCACAGAGCCGGCGCGCCGCCCGGTCTCGTTCCGCGACGTCCTGGGCCACATGTCCGGCCTCACCTATGGCGGCGGCCTGCCGGGCGTGGGCGTCCAGCACCCGGTCGACAAGCTCTACCGCGCCCTCAAGGTCCGCACCGCCGGCGGGGAGGACAGCATGCAGAGCTTCCTCGACAAGCTCGGCCAGGTGCCGCTGGTCTACCATCCGGGCGAGCGCTGGATGTACTCCCTGGCCACAGACGTCTGCGGCGCCCTGGTCGAGGTGATCTCCGGCAAGCCCTTCGACCATTACCTGCAGGACGAGATCTTCGCCCCGTTGGGCATGAAGGACACCGCCTTCTCGGTCGCGCCGGAGAAGATCGACCGCTTCTGCGCCAACTACCAGCGCGGGCCCGACAAGAAGCTCAAGCTCATCGACGACCCGGCGACCAGCGCCTTCTCCCGGCCCGCCAGCTTCATGTCCGGCGGCGGCGGCCTGACCGGCACCACCGACGACTATCTGCGCTTCTGCGAGATGCTGCGCCGGGGCGGCGAGCTGGACGGCCATCGCATCCTGGGGCCGCGCACCCTGGCGATGATGCACATGAACCACCTGCCCGGCGGCCAGGACCTCTCGACCACCGCCCTGGGCAGCTTCTCGGAAACCGCCAACGACGGCGTCGGCTTCGGCCTCGGCTTCGCCTCCACCATGGGCGAGGTGGAGACCGGCGCGCTGGGCGCCGGCGACTACTATTGGGGTGGCGCAGCCTCGACCATCTTCTGGGTCGACCCGAAGGAGGAGCTGTCGGTCGTGTTCATGACCCAGCTCATGCCGTCCGGCACCTTCAATTTCCGCGGCCAGCTCAAGAGCCTCATCTACTCGGCCATCGTCGACTGAAGCCGCCAGGGAACGTCGCGCCGGCATGCGCGACGTTCCCGCCCAGCGCCGCTCCAGCGCTTTGACCCCTTGCGCCGGCAAACCGCCTGCTCAATCCAGCGGTTGTTAAGCTTTCTGACGCAGAAAGATTCGTTAAGCGGAGCCGCCCCCATGCCCATGTCCATGGCCGATCTGGAAACCAGCCTGCGCGAGGCTTTCCCCGACGCCGAAATCGCCATCGACGATCTGGCCGGCGACGGCGACCACTACCGCGCCCGCATCGTCTCTGCGGCCTTCGTCGGGCTTCCGCGCGTCAAGCAGCACCAACTGGTCTACAGCGCCCTGAAGGGCAAGGTCGGCGGAGAACTGCACGCCCTGGCGCTCGAAACCTCCACCCCGTCCTGAAGGGGGTTTCCGGTGCGCTATCGCCCCTTCGGCGCGTCGGGAAAGGCCGTTTCGGCGGTCAGCCTGCTTTTGCGGGACGCCCCCAATATGAGTTCGCCCGCAGCCTGGCGCGCCCTGGCGTTCGCGGCGATGGAGAACGGCGTCAACTGCTTCGAGGTGACCTCCGGGTCCGACGTGCTGGCGCTCGGGGTCGGCGAAGCGCTCGGCGCGGTCGAACGGCGGCTGATCTTCCTGGGCTGGCGCCTGCGCGGAACGGCGACCGGCTCGATCACCGCCCGCGACATCGCCGACAATATCCGCAACGGCCTCCAGAAGACCCGCGCCCGCTATCTCGACCTGCTGATGGTCGACGAGACAGCGCTGAGCAGCTTGACGCCGGACGCGATCAAGTACCTCTCCGACCTGCGCGCCAGCGGCGCATGCCTGCAGATCGGGATCGCCGGCGACGGGCCGGACGTCGAGCGCTGTATCGGAGGCGGAACCTTCGACGTCCTGGCCACCTCCTTCAACCTCCTGTCCGACTGGCAGGCCCGGCGCCGCATCCGCGACGCCTCGGCCGCCGACATGACGCTGATCTGCTGCAACCCGATCCCCTCGGGCCTGCATCCCAAGCCGGTGGTGCGCAGCGACGGAGAGCGGCCGATGCGCCGCGGCCTGCTCGGCCTACGCCGCATCGATCCGCTGTCCAGCAGCGTCGGCTCCTACGCCTTTCTCCAGGATACTCCGGGCTGGACCCAGGAGGAACTCTGCCTGGCCTATACGCTCACCGAGCCGTCCTTCGCGACGATCCAGCTCGAGGCGCGCCGCGCCAGCAGCATCGAACGGATCGCCGCGGTCACCGATCGCGACCTGCCCACCGGCGTCGCCGCCCAGATCGAGATGGCCCGGTTCGGCCAGATCGCAGCCGAGCGACGCGCCTGACGCGGCGTGAGGCGCTTGACCCCGCGCCCCCGGCTCCCTAGCTCTGGACGGCAAATCCTCGCGCGAAGGCCATCGCCATGACTGACTCCACGACCGCCGACCCCGTCCACGACTTCATCGCCAAGACCGTGGCCGAAAACCCCGTGGTGCTGTTCATGAAAGGCGAGCCCGAACAGCCGCGCTGCGGCTTCTCGGCCGTGGTGGTCCAGATCCTCGACCATCTGGGATCGGACTTCGTCGGCGTCGACGTGCTGCAGAACGACGCCCTGCGCGAGGGGATCAAGGCGTTCGCCGACTGGCCGACCATCCCGCAACTCTATGTGAAGGGCGAGTTCGTCGGCGGCGCCGACATCGTCCGCGAGATGTTCCAATCGGGCGAACTCAAGTCGTTCCTGACCGAACAGGGCGTCCTGTCGGCGTGAGCCGGCCGATCGAGCCGCCGCCCGGCCGCCAGGTCTTCACAGGTCAGTTCACTCCCGCCGCGTCGGATATCGACGACAACGGCCATGTGAACAATGTCGTCTATGTCCGCTGGATTCAGGACATGGCGATCTCGCACTGGCGTTCGCGCCAGCCGGCCGAAGACCAGGCGCGCTGGGCCTGGATCGTGTTGCGTCACGAAATCGACTATCGCCGCGCCCTGATGCCGGGCGAGACCGCCACGGCGCGCACCTGGGTCGCCGAAACCCCGGACGGCCCGCGTTTCGACCGCTTCGTCCGCATCGACGGCCCGGACGGCGCCATGTGCGCCCAGGCACGCACGGTCTGGTGCCTGATCGACCAGGCGAGCGGCCGCCCCAAGCGGGTCAGCCAGAACATCGTCGACCGCTTTCTCTGAACCTTGCTACGCGCCCGGCCCCGTCCAGGCGGCGAGCGGATTGAGCAGGAACACCGGCCGCCGCGGGTCAAGGCCGAGTTCGGCCCAGGTGAAGCTGAGCTCGGTCTTCCCCATAGCGAAGGAACGGCAAGGGTCCAGGCGCTTGCGCGCAAAGGACAGCGTCGCGGCCTCTCCTGCACGCTCGACATAGAAGGCGAAGTCAGGCTTGGCGGTGCAGCCGTTCGAGGCGACCTCGATCACCAGGGCCTCGCGCCCCGCCCTCGCCGCATAGAGCCTCTCCAGTTCGGGATGGGCGGCCTGCGCCGGGTGGAGGACCGGCGCGCCGCTCGCGGCGCAACCGGCCAGCAGGCCAAGGCCTGCGATCATCAGCCATCGACGGTTCATCGCCGCACCTCGCCACAGAACCGCGCAAAGCAAAAGGCCCCGGATCGCTCCGGGGCCTTCGCACACAGACTGGTCTTCGGCGCCGGTTAGGACGCGTAGAATTCGATAACCAGGTTCGGCTCCATCTTCACCGGGTACGGGACCTCGGAGAATTCCGGAACGCGGATGAACTTGGCCGACATGCCCTTGGGATCGACTTCGATAT
>NZ_JAYRST010000045.1:0-23044 GCF_041920015.1 Phenylobacterium sp. | reverse complement strand
GTTTCAGAATCCGTCTCGGCGGCGCCAGATCCTGAAAGCTCGGTGTTCATAGATCCCGGACAAGCGCTGCGCGCTTTCCAGGACGACATGCGAAGGGGGCTGCCGCCGCTTATCCGAGCCATATGCGATAGCCCTGCATCCGGATGGGGGAGAAAAGAGACGCCCCGCTAGATCGCCGCCTCGATGAACTTCGGCCCGCGCTCGGCCATGGCCTTTGCGAAGGCGGCGTCGAATTCCTCCGCCGTCTCGCAGCGCACCGCCGGCATGCCCAGCCCCTTGGCCAGCGACACCCAGTCGATCTTCGGATCGCCCAGGTCGAGCAGCTTGCTCGCCGACGGCCCCGGATTGCCCGAGCCGGTGCGGCCCATCTCGATATTGAGGATGCGGTAGGAGTGGTTGGCGAACACCACCACCGTCACGTCCTGGTTCTCGCGCGCCATGGTCCACAGCGACTGCACCGTGTACATGGCCGAGCCGTCGCCGTTCAGCGACACCACCTTGCGATCCGGCGCCGCCGTCGCCGCTCCGACGGCCAGCGGCCCGCCGATGCCGATCGCCCCGCCGGTCAGGGCCAGCACGTCATGCGGCCTGGCGGTGGAACAGGGCACGGCGACCCCGCCGCCCGAGGTCACCGAGTCGTCGCAGATGATCGCGCCTTCCGGCAGGTGGCGGGCGATCGACACCCCCGCCGCCTGCGGGGTCAGCGGCCCGGTCGGCGCGGCGTCGGCCACCTGCAGCGGCTGGGCCGGCCCGCTGGCCGGCGCGCCCAGCACATCGGCCAGCGCCGTCAGGCCCGCCGCCGCATCCTCGCTGCGCTGGGCCAGGGTCATGGTCTCGCAGCCTTCAGGAACCAGCACGCTCGGCCGGTCGGGATAGGCGAAGAAGGCGACCGGCGTCGTCGTGCCGACGAACACCATCAGGTCGGTCCCGGCCAGGTCCGCCAGCGCCGCCTCGCCGAAATACTGCATCCGCGCCGGCTGGAACACGCCCGCTCCGCGCGGTTGGCGCGCGCAGAAGGTGTCGACCATCACCCGCACGCCCGCGGCCTGCAGGCGTGCGGCCGCCGCCAGCCCCGCCGCCTCGGTCGCCTGGCCGCCCAGCAGCAGGACCGGCTTCTTCGCCGCCCGCACCGCCTTGGCCACGTCCTCGACCGCGCCGGCCGCCGGCGCGGCGCGCACCGGCCGCACCGCCTTGGCGCTCACCTTCTGCGTCTCCAGCCAGGCGGAGTCGGCCGGCAGGATCAGGCTGACCGGCCCGCCCGGCGGGCCATAGCTCGCCTCGATGGCCTCGGCGGCGATGTCGGCCACGCTGTCGGGGCTGTCGGCCGACTTCACCCACAGCGAGTTGGGCCCGACGATGGTCGGGATGTCGGAGTTCAGCGGCGCGTCGTACTGGCGGTGATAGGTGGCGTGGTCGCCCACCACGTTGACGACCGGCGTGAAGGCCCGCCGCGCATTGTGCAGGTTGGCCAGGCCGTTGCCATAGCCCGGCCCCAGGTGCAGCAGGGTGCAGGCTGGCGTCCCGGCGATGCGGCCATAGCCGTCCGCCGCCCCCGTCGCCACGCCCTCGAACAGGCACAGCACCGGCCGCATCTTTGGCTGGCGGTCCAGCGCCGCCACGAACTGCATCTCGCTGGTGCCCGGATTGGCGAAGCAGGCGGTGACCTCGTTGTCCACGAGGGTCGTAATCAGGGCGTCGGCGCCGTTCATGCTCAAAACACCATCACGTCAGTTGAATCGGAAAACAGCCGCTCCACCTCGCCGGCCCGCAAGCTCCGCGCGATGGGCTGGGCGATATAGCCCTTGTCGGTGATCTCCCCGGCGTTCGGGTCCGGGGGCGTAGGCAGCACCAGGGCCCGCGCGATCCTGCCGCCCGATCCCTGCGCCGCGGAATTGTGGCGCGCGATCCCCTCGCGCACCGACGCCTCAACCTTCTCCCGCGGCCAGGTCGGGTTGGGATAGAACAGCAGGCCCAGCGCCTCGCGCCCCTCGCCGCACACCACCGCGTCGGTGACGCCGTCGCCCACCGCCGAGACCGCCTTCACCCGCACCTCGCCGACCGTGACGAAGGTGCCGCTGGCCAGCTTGAAGTTCTCCGAGATGCGCCCGTCGAAGGCCAGGCCCGCCTGCGGGTCGCCCGCCTCGACGAACCGCGCCGCATCGCCCAGCAGGTAGAAGCCGTCCTCATCGAAGCTCTGCGCCGACAGGTCCGGCCGCCCCAGATAGCCGGGCGAGACCTGCGGCCCCTTGACCCGGAACTCCAGCTTGCCGGCCGCCGGCGTCAGCTTCACCTGGGTCCCCGGCGCCGGCAGGCCGATCAGACCCATCTGCTCGTTGGGCCAGTGGACGTTGCAGGCGGTCGGCCCGGTCTCGGTCGCCCCATAGCCCGAGGCGAAGCTGATCTTCTCGCCCACCGTCGCGACGGCCACCGCCTGGATGCGGTCGCAGATGTCCTGGCCGAGCGAGGCGCCGCCGTACTGCAGCACCCGCACGCGGGCGAAGAACATCCTCGCCAGCGCCTCGTCGCGCTCCAGCTCCCCGGCCAGCAGCATCCAGCCGGCCGGCACCATGTTGTGATAGGTCGGCGAGACCAGCTTCAGGTTCTCCACCGTCACCCCGAACCGTCCGGCGACCGGCTGGCCGGCGTCGATATGGACGCTGCCGCCGCGGTGCAGCGCCATGTGCAGGATCGAATTGGCCCCCAGGCTGTGGCTCCAGGGCGCCGAATTGACGATCACCGGCGGCTCGTCGTCGTCGAAACAGGCGGCGATCTGCGCGGCGTTCGTCGCGATCCCCCTGTGCAGGCAGATCACCGCCTTGGGCAGGCCCGTGGAGCCGGAGGTCAGCAGGTACTTGGCGTGATCCTCAGCCCTCGCCGTCGGCTCGGCCGGCGCAGCGGCCAGCAGCCGCTCCAGCGCGACGTCGCCCGCCCGCGCGTTCTTGCCCGCGATCACCGGCAGCCCGACCAGGAACGGCGCGGCCAGCGCCTCGCCGAACAGCTCCGCATCCTCGGTATAGACCGCCGCCGGCTTCAGCACCTCGACCGCATGAGCCAGCCGCGAGAGGTTCGCCCCCGGCAGGCCGTATTGCGGCGAGACCGGCGCGACCGGCATGCCCTGGCTCATCGCGCCATAGCTGATCAGCGCGTGATCCACCCCGTTGCGCGCCAGGATCAGCAGCGGCCGCGCCCCGACCACGCCCAGCTCGCGCAGGCCCCCGGCCAGCGCCCGCACCGCATCCCAGGCCTGGCTGAACGACACTTCGCGCCAGCCCGGCCCCGAGCGCTCGGCGATCCAGGTGCGCCCCGGCGCCTCGCCGGCCCAGCGCGCCAGGGCCTGGGTCATGGTGGTGAAGTTCGTCGCGTGCGGCGTCGGATTGGTCAGGACCAGCTCGCCCCCGCCCCGGTCCTCGACCTCCAGCCGCCGCGGCGCATAGCGCGGATCGCGGAACGGAGCGTCGATGCGGCGGATTCTGGCGTCCATGATCTCCTAGCCTTAGCCGCGCCAGGCTCCAGGGGAAAGGGGCGGCGCCAAGGCCCGCAACAATCGCACGCGCTCACGCGCCCGCACCCAGGGCTTCAGGAAACCCAGCGACCCGACCAGAGCCGCCCCGTCGGCCAGGGCCGCCCGCGCTGCGCCCTTCCCGCCCCACGCCAGCCGCAGGCCGAACCCCGCCGCACTCGCGGCCCGCACCGCCTGGCCATAGGGCGCCCAGGCCGCCCGCAGCAGCAGCCACAGCCCCGCCAGCAGCAGGGCCAGGGCCGCAAGCTGCCCCACGCTCGGCGCCGCGCCCGGCTGCGGCGTCGGGAAGAACCCCGACGCCAGGCCCAGCATCACTCCGCCGACGAACAGCACGACCATCACGCTCGCGAACCATCCGATCGCAAAGGCGCTGTAGAGCGGCTGGCGGGCCGCCGCCGCCGCGTCATAGCCCGGCCAGGCCTTCGGATGGCGCAGCCCGCCCCAGAGCGCCTGGCCCCGCGCCCGCGCCACCCTCGGCGCCCACCAGCCGGCGGTCAGCACCATCAGCGCCGCGTCGCGCAGCTCCCGCGCCGCGAACGCCACCGGCGAACCCTCGACCTCGAACATCTCCCCGCGCCAGGCGGTGCGGCTGGCCAGGTACACGAACCCCGCGAACCGGGTGAAGCCATAGGCGTAGACCGCAGCGCCGGTCAGCAGCGCGATCAGCGGCGCGCCCCACGGCCCCATGGCCCGAAAACTCGCCCACGCGCCCAGCAGGCAGCCGCCCACCGCCAGCCACTTGATGACGAACCCGGCCAGCAGTTCGCCGCCCGTCCCGCCGTATTCCAGCGGCTCGCCGCCCAGGGCGGTGGCGTCCCACAGCCAGCGCCGCGCCTCGCTGCGCCCCCAGAAGCCGTACAGGCCCAGCGTCGCGACCGTCAGCAGGGCGCAGCGCAGGCTCAGGCCCAGGAAGGCCGCCGTATCGATCTGCTGCTCAAGCGCCAAACTCGTGCCGCCGGCCACGCCGTCGGTTCGCGACATGCAACTCCTCACTACGCATGTGACCGAACCCGTCACTGCGGCGCCGCAACGCCACCCCGCTCCGGCCAGCCCACCCTAGCGCCCAAGTGTTTCCGAGACCCGAAGGCGCACGCAGGGAGCGAAGAGCACCGTGGCCCTCCGGTTTCGGCTGTACACGGCGCCCAGTCTTGCTTGCTGATCGCCACGATCTCCTTGGATGGGATCGGAAATCTAATAGCCTTGAGGAATTGCCCCTCACTTCCGCCGACCTGATCGCCACCAAGCGGCGTATAGCCAGGACACAGCGGGTCAACGGCTCGCGATAGCCTTGAACGCTTCTACGAAGACTTCCTCCGGATACGCTTCAGGGTCTGCGAAATAGGCCGCCATTAATCCCTCCCCCAACGCCGCCAGCGTCTTGATGAAGGGTACGGCGGGCATCGGCAGTTCTTCTTCGGGATAAAACCTCAGCAGTTCACGTGCGGCGTTCTCAATAATCTCGCGCCCCTGGATCGCCACTCGACGTCGTAGAGTTTCATGGCGGCGGACCTGCAACTGAAACGACGCAGCGTGAACAGCGACCGGAGCTCTCTGTCGCGCCGCAGCGGCGTAGGCATGCCCAAGTCGCGCCATATGCTCGCGAAAGCTGGTCCCAGGAACGTATTCCGGCATCACCGGCGTCCAGCGATCCAGCACGACCTCGGCGAACAGATCATCGCGATTGCCAAAATTCCCGTAGATGGCGCCTCGGGTCATTCCCGCCTTCGCGGCGATGGCCTCAAGCGTCGCAGCCTCGTAGCCATGGTCTCGGATCAGATCACCAGCGGCGGTGATGAGCGCGGCGCGCGTGCGCTCGCGCTTGGCGCCCTTTCGACGGGCGGCTGTGCGCTCAGAAGTGATTTCATCCATTGCCCAAAAATACGCACCATGCATTTTATACATAGCGCATATTTCATGCGTTTGATGCAGAGGTCCAGAATGACCACCACCAAGCACTTGCCGGACGGTGACATACAAGGCGCGCTGATTTCCCCGGACACCCCAAACGGTCTGGGCATAATAATTCTCACCGGCTCCAGCGGGCGGGTGGATGTGGAGCGCGCCGAACGCTTCGCCAAGCTGGGCGCAACGGCCCTGGCCCTACGCTGGTGGGGCGGCAAAGGTCAGCCGCCAGGCATCAACCTCGTACCTCTTGAGATATTCGTTCGCGGCGTCGACCGTCTGCAAGCCGAGGGTTGTGATCGCATCGCTCTTCTCGGCACATCGTTTGGGGCGATGGCCGCTCTGCTTACGGCCGCCAGGGACTCCCGCATCGACCACGTGATCGCGATCAGCCCGTCGGACGTGGTCTGGCAGAATAACGGCCCTGGGACGGACGGCTCCGCTTGGCCTCCTCGTTCAGCGTTCGCCTGGAACGACGAACCGCTGCCCTTTATTGTCTGGGACCCGCGTGTCTGGCCGCCGTTCGGTACGCAAAATCCGGCCTATCGCCCAATGTACGAGCTTAGCCTGAACACCTTCGCGGAAGACGTTCCAGCCGCCTCTATTCCGGTGGAGCAAATTCGGGGCGACATCCTCCTTGTGGCGGGGCGGGCGGACGCGCTCTGGCCTTCCGACACTGCAGCCAGACGTATCGTGGAACGCCTGGAACGATATGGACGATCATCTACGCTGATAGAACACCCTGACGCTGGCCACAGCCCTGTCTTCCCCGGTGAAACCCAGCTCGCAGCCCCTATCGAACGCGCCTGGGGCGGTACGCCCGCCGCCGACCGTGAGTTGGGCGCGGCGGCCTGGAACTTGATCCTGGACCGTCTGCGATTGGAGGATGCGTCCGTTTCCAGTTCCTGACATGGAAATCTTGACCAGCCCCAACCGCCGACGCGTCCGCTGCTCTAAACTGATCCTCTCCAACTTCGTCATGGCCGGGCCGTCAGGTCCCGGCCACCCATGAACTCCGCCTTCGCCGGAAAGGCGGCCCGTCAGGAAAGAACCAGCGGATCGCCCGACCGATCGAAGGCGGCGAAGCGGCCGAAGGCTCCGACGCGCACGGCTTCGACCATCGAGCTCAACGCGCTCTCGACCGCGCTCTCTTCCGGGGGCTTGCCGTCCCGCCCGGCGAGGGCGGCGGCGAACACCACCTGCCAGGGCGGGCCGGCGAGTTCGGATTCCGCGGCCAGGGCCTCGAACCCCGCGAGGTCGCCGGGCGCCTTGTCCACGCACATCAGCGGAACCAGCGCCCCGCCGCGCCCGGCCAGAAAGCCCGCCCGCTGGGCCGGGGTCGGATGATCGGGCAGTTCGGCGGCGGCGAAGACGAACAATAGCCGGTGCGGCTCGGACTGTTCGCGGGCGACAGTCAGCAACTGCTGGAAGTGGGATGGCTCGGTCATGGGAGGCAGGTAGCCGAAATTGTGGAGCGCGGACTTGCTCGACATCAAGCCCTCGCGACGCCGCGCGCGCCATAAGCATCGCAAAGGAGCCTCCCATGAGCCACACCCACACGACCTCCGATGCGATCTATCCCTTCGATGCGCGCGGCGTGGCCAAGCGCTTCCGCCACGCCGCCATCTTCGGCGCGCTGGACTCCCTGGAGCCGGGCGAGACCATGCGCTTCGTCAACGACCACGACCCCCTGCCCCTGCTGCGCCAGATGGAGCAGCGCTTCGGCGAGACGGTGGCCGTCGAGTACCGGCATCGCACCGGCGACGGCGTGGTCATCGACTTCATCAAGCAGGCCTGAGCGAGGCGGCGGGGCCGCAAGGCCCGCTTGCGACCCCTTAGCGGACGTTGCTCTCATCAACTGCTGCGGCCGCTCCGCCACTGAGCCCGCCCCCACCGCGAGGCTCCGCGGGCAAAGGCTCGGTACCGCCCGCTTTCCCCCCAGGAGGCTTGCGTCGCCTAGACGCCCCCAACTCGCGAGGATCGTGAGCGAACTGCGGATACTCTTCGCGTCGCAAAGAGCGCTCAATTTCGGCTCGTCGCTTGTCCATGCGCCACCCTACTCCGTCAAATGCAAATAGACGATCACAGTGACGCCTCCGGGGCGGCGTTAGATGAAAAAGCTGGGAGCGGCCCAAAAATAGGTACACCGCCCCCCGCCAGACCCGACGGCCCACACCCTCCTTGGTGACCTTAGTGTTCTTCGTGGTCTTGGTGTTTCCCTTTAGGCCTTTCCCACCGGCACGACCCAGGCCGGAAAACTCGCCCCCCTCCGCGCGCCAGCCGACGCAAACTTGATCCGTCAGGGTTTGGGATATACGTTTGGCATATCCCAAGGTGCGCCATGACCCGAACGAGCCTTTTCCAATCCAACCGCTCTCAAGCCGTTCGCCTTCCCAAGGAGGTCGCGTTCCCGGAGAGCGTGCGTTCCGTCGTCATTCTGCGCGATGGAAAACGCCGGCTGATCGTGCCGGCCGATGCGGCCTGGGACGATTTCTTCGACGCCCCCGGCGTCGACCTCGGCGATCGCGACCAGCCCGAGCTGCAGTCGCGCGAGCCGCTCTGAATGCTGCGCTACCTGCTCGATACGAACCTCTGCATCCGGGTGTTGCGGGACCGGCCGCCGCAGGTTCGCGAGCGGTTCAACCTGGAAGCCAGCAGTCTCTGCATTTCGACGATCGTCTTCACCGAATTGCTCCACGGCGCCGCCAAGTCCGCCCGTCCGGAGCATAACCGCGGCGAAGTCGAGCGCTTCGCGGCGCGGCTGGATGTCCTCCCGTTCGACGAAGCCGCCGCCGACCATGCCGCCGACATCCGCGCCGCGCTGGAGCGTCGCGGCGAACCGATCGGCGGCTATGACCTGCTGATCGCCGGCCACGCCCGCAGCCGGGGCCTGACCGTCGTCACCGGCAACCTGGCCGAATTCCGCCGCGTCGACGGCTTGCGATGCGAGGACTGGCTGGCGAAGGCCTGACCTCCGCCCCTGCCCGCCCGCCTCACTACCCGCCCAGCGTCTCGGCGAACCGCACCGGCTGGCCCTGGCTCGGGGCGACCAGTTCGTCGTCGCGCATCACCAGCGTGCCGCGGATGATCGTCGCGGTCGGCCAGCCCTTGGCCTCGAAGCCGTCGAAGGGGGTCCAGCCGACGCGGGTGGCCATGTCCTCGTGCTTGATGATGCGGCGGGCCTTCATGTCCACCACGGTGATGTCGGCGTCGTAGCCGACCGCCAGCCGCCCCTTGTCGGCCATGCCGAACACCCGGTTGGCGCCGTGGCTGGTCAGGTCGACGAACCGCTCCAGCGACAGCCGCCCCTCGTTCACGTGGGTCAGCATCACCGGGACCAGGGTCTGCACGCCGGGCATTCCGGACGGCGAGGCCGGATAGGGCCGGGCCTTCTCGTCCTTGGTGTGCGGGGCGTGGTCGGAGCCCAGCACGTCGGCGATTCCCGCGGCGATCCCGTGCCACAGCCCGGCCTGGTGATAGGCGTTGCGGATCGGCGGGTTCATCTGGGCGTAGCCCTTCAGCCGCTCATAGGCTTCCGGCGCGGTCAGGGTCAGGTGCTGGGGCGTGACCTCCACGCTGGCCACGTCCTTGTGCCCGGCCAGGAACTCGATCTCCTCGCGCGTGGTGACGTGCAGCACGTGGATGCGCTTGCCCAGCGCCTTGGCGATCCGCACCAGCCGGTGCGTGCTCTCCAGGGCCGAGGCCGCGTCGCGCACCTCCTCGTGGCTGGTCCAGTCGCCAGTGCGGGCCAGCGGCCGGCGCTCGGCCAGCCGGTATTCGTCCTCGGAGTGGAAGGCCGCGCGGCGGTTCACATGGCGCAGCACCTGCTCGATGCCCTCGTCGTCCTGCACCAGCAGGCTCCCAGTCGAGGCGCCCATGAACACCTTGATCCCGCAGCAGCCGGGCAGCCGCTCCAGTTCGCCGAGGAACTGGGCGTTCTCGTGCGTGCCGCCGACATAGAAGGCGTGGTCGGTGTGCATCCGCCCCCTGGCGCGGGCGAGCTTGTCGGTCAGGGCGTCCGGGTCGGTCGTGGTCGGCTCGGTGTTGGGCATCTCGAACACCGCCACCACCCCGCCCAGGGCCGCCGCGCGCGATCCGGTCTCCAGGTCTTCCTTCCATTCCAGCCCCGGCTCGCGGAAGTGGACCTGGCTGTCGATGACCCCCGGCAGCACGGTCAGGCCCTTGGCGTCGAACACCTGGCCCGCGCTGGCCTGCGACAGGTCGCCGATCTCGACGATCTTGCCGCCGCGCACGCCCACGTCGGCAAGGCCGCGGCCGGCATGGTTCACCACCTCGCCGCCCCTCACGATGAGGTCGAAGGTCTCGGGCATGGGATCGTCCTGACTGTCTGGAACTAAGCGGTTTCGGCGAGCAGGTCCCTGGCGGCGGCGGTCACCCAGTCCACCGGCAGGTCCATCATGTGACAGAGCGCCTGCGAGAGGTCCGGGTCAACCTCGCGGATCTCCTCCAGCCGCCGAACCCCGCGCACGACCTTGGCGTGCGGCCCCCACGGCGCATAGAGCCGATCGTCCGACGGCCCGAACAGGCCGATGGTCGGCGTCCCGGCCGCGGCGGCCATGTGCATCAGGCCTGAATCGTTGCCGACGAACAGCCGCGCGCGCTTCAGGCAGGCATAGGTGGCCAGCAGTTCGACCTTGCCGGCCAGGTCGATGGTCCGCTCGCGCGGGACCACGCTGCGCAGGGCGCTGATCGCCCGTCCGTCGTCGGGCCCGCCGACCAGCATCAGCCGCCCGCCGGCCATCGGCCCACCCAGAAGCTGGATCGCCACCTGGGCGAACCGCTCGGCCGGCCAGGTCTTGCCCACCCAGTTGGCGGCCGGGGCGATGGCCAGGATCGGCCCCTTGCCCGCGGTCAGTTCGTCGGCATAGGCCTCGGTCGCCGCCGAGGTGAAAAGAAAGGGCGCCGGGGCGTCCTCGTCCTCGATCTTCAGCAACCGCGCGGCCTCGATCACCTTGTGGACCGGCGGGCCGGACCCGCGCTTGAACACCGCCCGCCGCTCGCGGCGAAGGAACTGGCTGACCGCCGAGCCGCGCAGGTCGACGATCAGGCCCCATTTGCGATGGCGCACCTCGCGCCACAGCTTGAACCAGTGGCCGCCGTTGCGCGCCTTCTCCATCACGATCACGCGATCGAGCTGCGGCGTCTCGGCGAACAGCGGGGCGGCCGCCTTGCCGGCGACGATGGTGAAGCGCGCGTTCGGGATCTCGTCCAGCAGGCGTTTGATCAAGCCGGACGACAGCACCGCATCGCCGATGCGGGTCGCGGTGATGAACAGAATCGGGAAAGCCCCGTGCGCCATCGCTCTTCTATAGGGCTCCTTCCGCTGGCGCTCTAGCGGGCGAGCCCTTAACTCCTGGCGCATGACGACGCAGCCGAAGATCGCCGCCCTGACCAGCCGCGCCCTGATCGCCCTGGGGGGCGAGGACTGGCGAAGCTTCCTCCAGGGCCTGATCACCCAGGACGTCGAGACCCTGGCCCCGGGCGAGGTCCGCTTCGGCGCCCTGCTGACCCCGCAGGGCCGGCTGCTCTACGACCTCTTCGTCGTCGGGCGCGAGGACGGCGCCTGGCTCGACGTGGCCCGCGAGCATCGCCAGGCCCTGATCCTGCGCCTGACCATGTACCGGCTGCGGGCCAAGGTGACGATCGCGCCCGACGAGGCGCCGGTGCTGGCCGCCTGGGACGCCGATCCCGGCCCCGAGTGGTTGCCCGACCCGCGCCTGCCCGCCCTCGGCTGGCGCGGCTACGACATCGCCGTCACCGCCGACGCCGACGAGATCGCCTACGACGCCCATCGCCTCGCCCTCGGCGTGCCCGGCCCCGCCGACTGGGGCGTCGAGAAGTCCTATCCCATCGAGGCCAATTTCGACCTGCTGCACGGCATCGACTTCAAGAAGGGCTGCTTCGTCGGACAGGAGACCACCTCGCGCATGAAGCGCCGCGGCCAGATCAAGAACCGCATGCTGCCGCTGGCCTTCGACGGCGCGCCACCGCCGCCGGGCGCCGAGCTGCTGCTGAACGGCGAGCGCCGCGCCGGCGAAGTCCTCTCCGGCCAGCCCGGCCGCGCCATCGCCCTCGTTCGCCTCGACCGCCTCGACGGCGACCTCGTCGCCGAGGGGATCGCCGTGCGGGCCGAAACGCCGGAGTGGCTTACTTCCTAGATCGTCTTGCTTCCCAGGTCGTCATGGCCGGGCTTATCCCGGCCACCCATGGACACCGAATCTCCGCGCTCGCGCATGCGTCGCTGCGTCAATAATGGGATGAACTATCCCGGACGGCATTCTTGCACCAAGGCAAGGTAAGACATGTCCGAGGACGCTTCCGCCGGAGTGAAAACTGCCCGCTAGGATGGCCGGCGATACGACCATGCTGAGGCGCTCACAGCTAAAAACCCGTCTTCTGGAGCCGAAAGCGGTGAACTAAACCGGCGCGAGCAATCGCGGCCTGCACATCCTTACGCACTGATACCTGAGCAAAACGAAGGTCAGCAGCCGTCGTCGGATAAGTGGCGGGCGGAGGATCGAAGTCGCTGAGTTCGAGAAGCGCTTCGGCGCGTCGGCCGGGGTCGTCAAGTCGCCGAATTAGGGTCGCCGCCGCCCCATCCAGATCCCCGGCGCATAGCTGAAGGGTGGTCAAGGCTTCCTGATGATCCAACTCATGTGCCACAGCGTAGCTCAAGTCCGCCTGCGCTGCAGCGGCCTGACCGGTGGCCATACGTGAACACCCACGAACCAGATGCATTACCATCCGGCCATAGGCGCTGACCTCGTTGAGTCGTTTCTCGATGTCCGAAATGGTGGCCAGCGCGTCGTCCGGTCGGCCAAACCGGTATTGAGCAAGGCTGAGGTTGAGCGTCTGACTGACATTCGACCTTCCGTACTCATCGATCAGCATACCCGCGCGCAGCGCTGCCACGGCGTCATCATAACGACCAAGCCACTGATAGCTGCGGGCCATCTCGTCCCACCACCACTTGATATACTCATCTTGGTCGACAAAGGCAGTTTTCCCTGGTTGGTCGGGTCTCGCTGCTTCAAGCGTCGCCAGCGCTTCCTCCATAAGGCCAAGCATGCGTTGATGCTGCGCCACGCGCACCACGACCGCGAGCGACTCTGGATGATTGGCGGCAAAATCGCTGAACTTCGCTAGGCTGCGTTCCACTTGGGCGCGGCCATCGAACTCGGGGGGCAAAGCCGCACGCAGACGTGAGTCGGTGCTTGCCTTGAGGAGGTTGGGGGGATCTTCGATCGATCGCACCAACTCCAGCGCGCCCGCTATATCGCCAGCGTCGGCCAACATCACAGCGTACTTCCGCCTGAAGCCATCGGACGCGCCAAAGACATCATACGGTCGATAACTTGGAGCTGCGACCACACGCAGGAGACGGGCATGCATCTGCGGATCAGAGCTCACGCGATATTCAAGTTGGAATAGCCGCCTCACTGGCATCTCATTCAAGGCGGCGGGATTATGCATCGCCATAGCTTCCGCTGTCTCAACGGCTTGGACGTCGCGCAGTTGATCCAGTTCCGTCGAGAAACGAACGCGCCACAAAAATTCCGTGCCGATGGATTGGCGCGTTCCGCCCAAGGCGTACCGATAAGCTCGGTCATCCTGATTGGTCCGCAGAGCGCAGTAGACCGCCAGATTATAGGTCGCGTCCCGTGCAGACTCCGTAAGATTCGGGAACGCTTTGTCGCGCAGCACGGCATCCCAGTACTTCAGGCTGCCGCGGCAGTCTCCCTGTTCGAGCTTCTCGCTGGCAGCTAAGATGCGCTGCTCAAGCGTGGACGCATGCACAGACAAAGGCCCGCCAGCGGAAATCACCAGCAATGTAAATCCGGCCGCAATAGTTCGGTACAAGAAACGCATCACTCCCCCAGAGGCCGTCAACTACGCTTCCGTAGATTCTCAAGCGACGAGCTTCTCTCGAAGCACGCACCCAAGGATTACCACCATCAAGTTCAGGTGATAGCAACATAGTCTGCGCGGAGACTGCTGACTGTTTTAATTTTTAGATCGTCATAGCTGGGCTTGTCCCAACCACCCATGAACACCGAAATCTCCGCGCTCGCGCATGCCTCGCTGCGTCTATGGGTCCCCGACACTCCGCTTCGCTCCGGTCGAGGATGACGAATATTGGAACACCACCCAGATCGGGGCGGCCGCGCTTAAACCTGCCGGCTGCCGATAACCGCGCCGATTTTCGATGTGTCGAAGCTTCGCAAACCTGCGACATCCGGCCAAATAGCCCTCTATCGTAAGGGTTTCTGGAAGCTCCAGGCCCTAAACCTGCCGATAGAGGCCCTATCGGCGCCGCTTGAAGCCGAACCTGCCGAACGCCAAGACTGCGTCCCATGACCGGCGACCTGATTCGATGCGGCTGGCGCGGCATGGCCGGCGACCCGCTCTACGAGGCCTATCACGACACCGAATGGGGCGTGCCTGAGTACGACTCGCGCGCGCTCTGGGAGAAGCTGGTCCTCGACGGCTTTCAGGCCGGGCTCTCGTGGATAACCATCCTGCGCAAGCGCGAAGCCTTCCGCGAGGCCTTCGCCGGCTTCGACCCCGAGGCCGTGGCCCGCTTCGGCGAGGCCGAGCGCGCCGCCCTGATGGCCAATTCCGGCATCGTGCGCTCGAACGCCAAGATCGACGCGGCCATCGCCGGCGCGCGGATCTATCTGGACATGCGCGAGGCGGGCGAGGACTTCAGCCAGTTCCTCTGGAGCTTCACCAACGGCCGGGTGATCCAGAACCGCTGGGAGGAGATCGGCCAGGTGCCGGCCCAGACCCGCGTCGCCGAGGAGATATCCAAAGCCTTGAAATCCAAGGGCTTCAAGTTCGTCGGCCCGGTGATCGTCTACGCCTTCATGCAGGCCACCGGCTTCGTCAACGACCACCTGACCTGCTGCCACCGGCATGAGCAGGTCAAGCGGCTGGCCCACTAGAATGCCGGACATGATGCTCGAACTAGCCTGCCCGACCAGCCCCGTCTGCGGGGTGGACGAGGCCGGCCGCGGCCCCTGGGCCGGCCCGGTCAGCGCCGCGGCCGTGATCCTCGATCCGGCCCGCGTGCCGCCCGGCCTGGACGACTCGAAGAAGCTCAGCCCCAAGGCCCGCGCCGCGCTGGAGATCGAGATCAAGGAGAGCGCCGTCGCCTGGGCCGTGGCCTTCGGCAGCGTCGAGGAGATCGCCGAGCTCAACATCCTCCACGCCACAGGCCTGGCCATGCGGCGGGCGGTGGAGCAGCTTTCCGTCGCCCCGACCTTCGCCCTGGTCGACGGCAACTATCGCTTTAAATTACCTTGTGAAATCAAGACCGTGGTCAAGGGCGACGCGATCAGCGCCTCGATCGCCGCCGCCTCGATCCTGGCCAAGGTGGCCCGCGACCGGCTGATGGTCGAGATGGACGCCCTCTATCCCGGCTACGGCTTCGCCGGCCACAAGGGCTACCACGCCCAGGTCCACGTCGAGGCGCTGCGCACCCTGGGCCCCTGCCCCATCCACCGCCGCGGCTGGGAGCCGGTGCGCCTGGCGTTAACCAAGATCAACGGCTGTTAACCACGTTCGGTAAACCCCTCTTCACCACGATGACTCAGGATTCTTAACTCCGGACATCGAGGTGAGTTATGGGTCTCCAGGCCGACACGATCATCCAAGGCGACTGCATCGAGCAGCTACGCAAGCTGCCCGACAAGTGCGTCGACCTGGTTTTCGCCGACCCGCCCTACAACCTTCAACTCGGCGGCGAGCTTCTGCGGCCCGACAACTCCAAGGTCGATGCGGTCGACGACCACTGGGACCAGTTCGAGAGCTTCGCGGCCTATGACCGGTTCACCCGCGAGTGGCTGACCGAGTGCCGCCGGGTGCTGAAGGACGACGGCGCCCTCTGGGTGATCGGCAGCTATCACAACATCTTCCGCGTCGGCGTCGCCTTGCAGGACTTGGGATTCTGGCTGCTGAACGACATCGTCTGGCGCAAGACCAACCCGATGCCGAACTTCAAGGGCACCCGGTTCACCAACGCCCACGAGACCCTGATCTGGGCCGCCAAGGGCCGCGGCGCACGCAAGTACACCTTCAACTACGACGCCATGAAAATGGCCAATGACGACGTCCAGATGCGTTCGGACTGGACCTTCCCGCTCTGCACCGGCGAGGAGCGGCTGAAGGACGAGACCGGCGCCAAGGCCCATCCGACCCAGAAGCCCGAAGCCCTGCTGCATCGGGTGATCCTGGCCTCGACCAAGCCCGGCGACATCATCCTCGACCCGTTCTTCGGCACCGGCACCACCGGCGCGGCCGCCAAGCGCCTGGGCCGCCGCTATATCGGCCTGGAGCAGGACGAGAAGTACGTCGCGCTCGCCAAGGAGCGGATCAGCAAGATCGTCCCTATCGCGCCGGGCGACCTGGAGGTCACCGGCTCAAAGAAGTCCGAACCGCGCGTGCCCTTCGGCCAGGTGCTCGAAGCGGGCCTGCTCAGTCCCGGCGACGCGCTCTACTGCCCCAAGGGCGAGCGGATGGCTCGCGTGCGCGCCGACGGCAGCCTAGTGGTCGGCGAGCTCTCCGGATCGATCCACAAGGTCGGCGCCATGGTGCAGTCGGCCCCGGCCTGCAACGGCTGGACCTACTGGCACTTCAAGTCCGACAAGGGCCTGGCCCCTATCGACGTCCTGCGCGCCAAGATCCGCTCGGCCATGCCGAGCGCCTGAGCTCAGAGCAGGTTCCCGAGCCCGGCCCGCGCGGCCTTGAGGAACACGCTCGGCAGGGCGTCCAGGCCCGCGCGCGGCGTCCAGATCAGGCCCTCGGCGTCCCCCTCCGCCCGCAGCAGACGCAGGGTCAGGCTGAAGTGGGTGAAGACGTGCTCGACCTCGCCTACCGCGCGCCAGTCGGCCGCCGCCGGCGCTACGGCCAGCGCCTCCGCGTCGCCCCAACCCGCCGCCCGCCAGTCGCTGGTCGGCAGGGCCAGCATGCCGCCGAGCAGGCCCTTGGGCGGCCGGCGCACCAGCGCCACCTCGGTTCCCCGCGTCAGGATGTAGGCGACGCCATGCCGCCGGGGTCGCGCAGCCTTGGGCGCCTTGCGCGGATAGGTCTCCGGCCGCCCCTCCGCGAACGCCGCGCATCCTTGCGAAATCGGGCAGCGGTCGCAGAGCGGCGCCTTGGGCCGGCAGATCGTCGCCCCGAGGTCCATCAGCGCCTGAGCCCAGTCGCCCGGACGCTCGTCGCGCACCAGCGAGCCGGCGAGGGTCTTCAGCTCGGCCTTGCCGTCCGGCAGCGGCGTCTGCACCGCAAACAGCCGCGACATCACCCGCTCGACATTGCCGTCGACCACATTGGTCGGCAGGTCGAAGGCGATCGCCCCCACGGCCGCGGCCGTATACGGCCCTAGCCCCGGCAGGCTCCGCAGCCCCTCCTCCGTATCGGGAAATACGCCGCCATGGCCGCGCGCCACGGCCCGGGCGCAGGCCAGCAGGTTGCGGGCGCGGGCGTAGTAGCCAAGTCCCGCCCAGGCGGCCATCACCTCTTCGTCCGCCTCGGCCGCCAGGTCGCAGACGGTCGGCCAGCGGGCGGTGAACTTGAGGAAATAGGGCGCGGCGTGCGGCACCGTGGTCTGCTGGAGCATCACCTCCGACAGCCAGACGCGATAGGGATCGGCCCTCACCCCGGCCGCGTGGTCGCCCGGCCCGACACGCCAGGGCAGGTCGCGGGCGTTCGCATCGTACCAGGCCAGCAGGCGGGCGCGCAGGGTCTCGGGAGTCACGGCCTCCTCGCTACCCGATCCTCGCCTCGACCGGGAGCCCTGTTGTAGGATGGCGGCGATGCGACGCCCGCTCCCCACTCCCGCCGAAGCCGCCGAGATCCTGGCGCGCAAGCGGACCTTGCCCCAGCGGCGTCCGCCGCCGCCGGCCGGGCGCGGACTTCGCAAGCTGCTCAAGGAGCTGGACGCCAAGTATGGCCAGGGTCCGGGCGCGCTACAGGCGCGCTGGCGCGAGATCGTCGGCCCCGACATCGCCCGGCGCACCGAGCCGGTGAAGCTCTCCAAGCCGCGCGGCGGCGGGCCGGGCGCGCTGGAAATCCGCGTCGCCGGCGCCTCGGCCGCCCTCATCCAGCACCAGGCGCCGGAGATCGTCGCGCGGGTGAACCTGTTCCTCGGCGAAGGGGCGGTGAACAAGCTGCGCATCGTCCAGGGCCCCTTGCGCGGCCTGGCCCCCGAACCCCGCCCCCAGCCGCGCCGGACGCCGCCGCTGGACGCCGCCCAGGAGGCCGAACTGGCCCGTGGCTTGGACGGGGTTCCCGACGGCCCTCTGAAAGCCGCATTGCTCCGCTTGGGTCGCGGCGTCTTGCGGCGCCGGGCCGATTGACTTTCGACCGGCGGCCACGTTCCTGCCGCCGGGAATCGCGCTTTAATCTTTCATTCGGAATTCCGCAGAGGTGCAAATGCCGAACTTCAACCGTCGTCTTCTCGTCGCCGCCGCCCTGGGCGCGCTCGCCCTGGCCGGCTGCTCCAAGAGCGGCGGCGCTGGCGCGCCCGATACTGCCGACATGACCCTGGGCGATCCGAACGCCAAGGTGAAGATGGTCGAGTACGCCTCGGTCACCTGCGTCCACTGCGCCAAGTTCAACAGCGACGTCTTCCCCGAGTTCAAGAAGAAGTACATCGACACCGGCAAGGTCCACTACACGTTCAAGGAATTCCTGACTCCGCCGGCCGAGGTCGCCGCCGCCGGCTTCCTGACCGCACGCTGCGCGGGCAAGGACAAGTACTTCAACGTGGTCGACGCGCTGTTCCACGCCCAGGAAGAGATGTTCACCAGCGGCGACATGCGCGGCGTGCTGCTGCGCACCGCCCAGTCGGCGGGCATGACCGAAGAGCAGTTCAACGCCTGCATCACCAACGAAGCGGCTCTCCAGTCGCTGAACGAGCGGATGGAAAAGGCGATCAAGACCGACAAGATCACCGCCACCCCCTCGTTCATCGTCAACGGCAAGAAGATCAAGGAAGGCGAGGTCACCATGGCCGAGCTGGACGCCGCGGTCGCCGAGGCCTCGAAGTAGGTCATGGCCGGGCCGACCCGCCACATCGCCGTCGCGGTTCTCGGGGCCCTAGCGCTGGCTGGCGGGCCGGCTCTCGCCGCCTCGCTGGACGGCGACATGGCGCTGGGCGATCCGAAGGCCAAGGTTCAGGTGATCGAATACGCCTCGGTCACCTGCACCCATTGCGCGGCCTTCAACCGCGATGTCTTCCCCGCCTTCCGCAAGAAGTACATCGACACCGGCAAGGTCCATTACGTGCTGCGCGAGGTACCCACCCCTCCGGCCCAGGTCGCCGCCGCCGGTTTCCTGACTGCGCGCTGCGCCGGCAAGGACAAGTACTTCGCCGTGGTCGATGCGATGTTCCGCGAGCTGCCGGTCTGGATCGAGAGCGGCGACGCCCTGGCCTCGGTGGTCCGGGCCGGTGCGGCCGGCGGACTCAGCGAAGCCCAGGTCAAGGCCTGCATCGTCGACCAGAAGGGTCTGGACGCCATGCATGCCCGGGTCTCCAAAACCCTTGAAGAGGGCAAGATCGAGGGAACCCCCACCTTCGTCATCAACGGCAAGACCGTGAAGGTGGGCGAAATGACGCTGGCCGAACTCGACGCGGCCATCGCGCAAGCCTCCAAGCGGTAGGAGGCGCCCCCGGCCCGTGCACTTCCAGAGGCTCAGACTCTCCGGCTTCAAGTCCTTCGTCGATCCGACGGAATTTCGGATCGAGCCCGGAGTCACGGGCATCGTGGGGCCGAACGGCTGCGGCAAGTCGAACCTGCTGGAAGCCCTGCGCTGGGTGATGGGCGCCAACTCCGCCAAGGCGATGCGCGCCGGCGGCATGGACGAGGTGATCTTCGCCGGCTCAGGCGCGCGGGCTTCGCGCAACCATGCCGAGGTCACGCTCACCATCGACAATTCCGACCGGCGCGCGCCGCCGGCTTTCAACGACAGCCCGGTGCTAGAGGTGGTGCGCCGGATCGACCGCGGCGCCGGCTCGATCTATCGGATCAACGGGCGTGAGGTCCGCGCACGCGACGTGCAGTTGCTGTTCGCCGACGCTTCCACCGGGTCCAACTCGCCGGCCCTGGTGCGCCAGGGCCAGATCTCCGAACTGATCGCCGCCAAGCCGCAGAACCGCCGCCTGATCCTGGAGGAGGCGGCCGGCGTCTCGGGCCTGCATTCGCGTCGGCACGAGGCCGAGCTGCGGCTGCGGGCGGCCGAGACCAACCTCGCCCGCCTGGACGACGTGGCCGGTGAACTGGAAGGCGCGCTGAACCGCCTGAGGCGCGAGGCCCGCGCGGCCGAGCGTTACAAGCGGTTGTCGGCCGAGATCCGCACCCTGCAGAGCGCGGTGCTGTTCGCCCGCTGGTCGGAGGCGCGCGACGCCGCCGCGCGGCTGCGCGAGGAGGCCGCCGCCGCGGCCACAGCGGTCGAGACCCATACCCGGCAAGCCGCCGCCGCCACGACCCGCGCCGCCCAGGCCGAGGAGGCGATCAAGCCGCTGCGCGAGGCCGAGACCATCGCCGCGGCCATCCTGCACCGGCTGGCCATCGACAAGGACCGGCTGGAGCGCGAGGGGGAAGCCCTGGCCGCCGAGGTCGAGCGGCTGACCTCGGACCTTGCCCGCATCGACGGCGACCGCGCCCGCGAGACCCAGATCGCCCACGACGCGCAGGCGGCTCTGGAGCGCCTGGCCGAGGATCTTGCGGCGCTGGAAGCAGCCATCGCCGCTGCGCCCGAGCGGGTTCCTGAGCTGGAGGCCGCCGCCAAGGCCGCCGAAGAGGCGCGCACCGCCGCCGACAAGGCCGTCGAGGACCTAGCGGCCCAGGCCGCCGCCGCCGAAGCCCGCCGCCGGGCGGGCGCGGCAAGGGTGGACGAAGCGCAGACACGGCTCGCCCGCACGCGCGGCGCCCTGGAGCGCGCCCGCAACGACCGCGCCCAGCTCGGCCCGGCGTCGACGCCGCAGATCGAGGCGGCCCGCGCCGAACTCGAAACCGCCCAGGCCCATCTCGCCGCCCTCCGCGCGGCGCTGGAAGCGGCCGAGGAAGAACGCGCCTGCGCCGCGCCCGCCGAGGCCGAGGCGCGCGAAGCCTCGCGCAAGCAGGATGAACACCTGGGCCGGCTGACGGCCGAGGCCCGCGCCCTGGCCCAGATCGTCGCCCAGCAGCGGCGGACCGGCTTTGCTCCGGCCCTCGATTCGGTGATCCCGGCCCGCGGCTACGAGCGCGCGGTCGCCGCGGCCCTGGGCGACGACCTCGACGCCGCCCTCGACCCCAAGGCGCCGGCCCACTGGAGCGGCGGCCAGGCGCCGCCCGCCGCCTGGCCGCCGGGCGTCGAGCCCCTGGCGGCGAAGGTGAAGGCGCCGGACGCGCTGGCTGCGCGGCTGGCCTATATCGGCGTGGTCGCGCGCGAGGACGGCGAGCGGCTCTGCAAGCAGTTGCCGCCCGGCGCGCGGATCGTCTCGCGCGAAGGCGACCTCTGGCGCTGGGACGGTTTCGTCGCCCGCGCCGACGCGCCCAAGCCCGCCGCCATCCGCATGGAGCAGAAGACCCGGCTGGCCGAAGTCGAGACCGAGATCGAGACCGTCTCGCCCCGCGCCGCGGCGGCGAAGGAGGCCTTGGCCGCAGCCAGCGCCCGCGTCCGGGCGACCGAGGACGCCGCGCGCGCGGCCCGCCGCGAACCTCCAGCCGCCGAACAGAAGGTCGCCGTCGCCCGCACCAACCTGGAAAAGCTGGAACGCGAGGCCGCGCGGCGCGAGGCCCAAGCGCAGTCGCTGGACGACATGATCGGCCGCTACGAAGGCGAACTGGCCGAGGCCGAGCAGATCCTGGCTACAGCCCTCGCCGAAACCGCCGGCCAGGCCGAGGAGAGCGACCTCGCCGAGCGTCTGGCCCAGGCGCGCGCCGCCGCCGGCGTGGCGCGGGAGGCCGCATCCGCCGCCCGCTCCGCCCTGGAGCTGGAAATCCGCGAACGCGACGGCCGCGCGCGTCGCCACGAGACCTTGAAACGCGACACCGACGACTGGACGCGGCGCGGCAAGGCCGCCGCGCGCCGGCTGGAAGACCTGGCCGAGGGCCGGGCCAAGGTGCAGGCCAATCTCGACAAGGCTCGCGAGGCGCCCGCCTCGCACCAGGAACGGCTCGCCCGCCTGCTGGACGAACTCACCCAGGCCGAGGCCCGCCGCGCCCAGTCGGCCGACGCCCTGGCCCAGGCCGAGGCCGCGCGCACCGAAGCCGACCGCGCCCTGCGCGCCGCCGAGGGCGCGGCGGGCGAGGCGCGCGAGCTGCGCGCCGCCCTCGCCGCCAAGCTGGAGGCGGCGACCGAGCGCCTGACCGAGATCACCGGCCAGATCCGCGAGACCGCGCGGACCGAGCCCGAACAACTCGGCCGCAGCCTGGCGGGCGAGGCGGTGGCCATCCCGACCGACGCCGGCGGCATGGAGGCCCACCTCTACAACCTGGAGCGCCAGCGCGATTCGATCGGCGCGGTGAACCTGCGGGCCGAGGAGGAGATGGCCGAGCACGGCGCGCGCCTGGAGACCATGCTCAGCGAGCGCGCCGACCTGACCGGCGCCATCGCCCGCCTGCGCCAGGGAATCGACGAACTGAACGGCGAGGGCCGAGAGCGGCTGCTGGCCGCATTCGACGTCATCAACGAGCACTTCAAGGCGCTGTTTCAGGCGCTGTTCCAGGGCGGTCAGGCCGAGCTGCGGCTGGTGGAATCGGACGATCCGCTGGAGGCCGGCCTGGAGATCTACGCCTGTCCGCCCGGCAAGCGGCTGTCGACCATGAGCCTGATGAGCGGCGGCGAACAGGCCCTGACCGCCTGCGCCCTGATCTTCGGAGTGTTCCTGGCCCAGCCGGCCCCGATCTGCGTGCTGGACGAGGTCGACGCCCCGCTCGACGACGCCAATGTCGACCGCTACTGCAACCTGCTCGACGAAATGCGCCGGCGCACCGAGACCCGCTTCATCACCATCACCCACAACCCCGTCACCATGGCCCGTATGGACCGGCTGTTCGGCGTGACCATGGCCGAGCGCGGGGTCTCGCAACTGGTCTCGGTGGACCTGCGTCAGGCCGAGGCGATGGCGGCGCAATAGGCCAAGGTTCCGCAACGGAATCTCCATGCGGTTCGCGACCGGCCTTCGCCGAACGGACGCCGCGGGCGGCGGACGAGTTGTCGCGACGGCGAAAAACTCAACAAATACAGCCCGCTAAATCACACAACCCCAGCCTTGACGCACCGCACCCACGCCTATAGGTTCCGCGCGACTTGAAGCCCCGGCCGCGGCGGCGACGTCGTGGTCTAAACAAGCCTCCGACGCATGCCGCATCCGGAAAATTCGCGTGACGAGGCGATCAGGCGCCTCGATGAACGGGCCGCCGCGCTGGAACAGCGCACGACCCCGACGACGCACGATTACGGCTCCAAGGCCGCCGGCTACGGCTATCGCCTGATTGGCGTGCTGATAGGCGGGGTCTTCGTGGGCCTGGGCTTCGGAGCCGGGGCGGACGTCGTCTTCAAGACGGCGCCTTGGGGGATGATCACCGGAGTCCTGGTGGGCTTCGGCGTTTC
>NZ_JAYRST010000044.1:0-24090 GCF_041920015.1 Phenylobacterium sp. | reverse complement strand
AATCCACCGCGCATCGCGACCGCCCTGCGAACGACCCTTGGCGCCCGTACCGGCCTCGCCTATGAGGGCGCTTTAATGAATACGCCCCCTACCGGCCTGAACGACGTCCTCGGCAGGACCTTCCCCTTCCCGAAGCGCCACTTCCTGTCCGTGCTGGACCTCAACCCGGTCGAGGTGGCCGGGCTGCTGGACCTGGCCGACAGCTTCGTCTCGCTCAACCGCCAGACCTCGAAGAAGCTCGACCTGCTCAAGGGTCGCACGCTGATGAACCTGTTCTTCGAGAACTCGACCCGCACGCAAAGCTCGTTCGAGCTGGCCGGCAAGCGGCTGGGCGCCGACGTGGTGAACATGAGCCCGCGCTCCTCGTCGATCTCCAAGGGCGAGACCCTGATCGACACGGCCGTGACGCTGAACGCCATGCAGCCCGACCTGCTGGTGGTGCGGCACGCCTCGTCGGGGGCCGCTTCGCTGCTGGCGCAGAAGGTCACCTGCTCGGTGGTCAACGCCGGCGACGGCCAGCACGAACACCCGACCCAGGCCCTGCTGGACATGCTGTCCATGCGCCGCGCCTTCGGCCGTATCGCCGGGTTGAAGGTCGCCATCTGCGGCGACATCCTGCACAGCCGCGTCGCCCGCTCGAACGTCGGCCTCTTGCAGATGATGGGCGCCGAGGTCCGCCTGGTCGGCCCGCCGACCCTGATGCCGGCGGCCGCCGACCGCTGGGGCGCGGCCATCCACCACGACATGCGCAAGGGCATCGAGGGCTGCGACGTGGTGATGATGCTGCGCCTGCAACTCGAGCGGATGGACGGGGTCATGGCCCCCTCGCAACGCGAATATTTCCGTTTCTACGGCCTCGACCGCGAGAAGCTGGGCCACGCCGCCGCGCACGTGCGGGTGATGCATCCCGGCCCGATGAACCGTGGCGTGGAGATCGATTCCGAGGTCGCCGACGATCTCGCCGTCTCGCTGATCCAGGATCAGGTGGAGATGGGCGTGGCCGCCCGCATGGCGGTGCTCGCCTCGCTGGCCGCGCGGCTGAACAACGACTGATGAGCGCCTCGCCTGCCATGACCCAACGCCCGACCGCCTTCGTGAACGCCCGCCTCGTCGATCCGGCCAGCGGCTGGGACGGCCCCGGCGCCCTGTTGGTCCGGGACGGACGAATCGCCGACGTCGCCCAAGGCGGCGATCTCGGGCCGCTGTCGGGCGACATCGAGGTGATCGACGCCAGGGGCGCGATGCTGGCGCCGGGCCTGGTCGACCTGCGGGTCAAGACCGGCGAGCCCGGCTCCGAGCCCAAGGAGACGCTGAAGTCCGCCGCCCTGGCCGCCGCAGCCGGCGGCGTCACCTCCATCGTACTGCAACCGGACACCAATCCGGTGGTCGACGAGCCGGCGGTGGTCGACTTCCTGCTGCGCCGCACGCGCGACATCGAACTGGTGCACGTCTATCCGGCCGGCGCCGCCACCAAGGGCGCCAAGGGCGAACGCATGGCCGAGATCGGCCTGATGCGCGAGGCCGGCTGCGTCTATGTCACCGACGCCGACCGCCCGATCATCGACTCCAAGGTGCTGCGGCGGGTCCTCAGCTACGCTAGGAGCTTCAACACCCTGGTGGCCCACCGTCCGGCCGATCCGTGGCTGTCGACGGGTGCGGCGGCGACCGAGGGCGAGTTCGCCGGACGCATGGGCCTTCCGGGCGTTCCGGCCATCGCCGAGAAGATCATGCTGGAACGCGACCTGGCCCTGGTCGAGTTGACCGGCGCGCCGTTCCTGGTCGACCAGATCACCACCGCCGCAGCCCTGGAGAGCCTGGCGCGCGGCAAGGCCAAGGGCCTGCCGGTGACCGCCACCACCTCGATCAACCACCTGTCGTTCAACGAGGTGGATATCGGCGACTATCGCACCTTCCTGAAGTTCGATCCGCCAGTGCGCAGCGAGGACGACCGCCAGGCGACCATCGAAGCCCTGGCCAGCGGCCTGATCGACATTGTCGTATCGGCCCACGCCCCGGCCCCCGCCGAGGACAAGCGCCTGCCCTTCGACGAGGCAGCCCCCGGCGCGGTCGGCCTGCAGACCCTGCTGTCCGCCTTGCTCTCGTTCCAGGACCGCATTCCGCTGATCGACCTGATGCGCACTGTGACCAGCCGTCCTGCCGAGCTACTGGGCCTGCCCGCCGGCCGCCTGGCGAAAGGCGCCCCTGCGGACCTGGTGCTCTGCGACCTGAACGCCCCCATGGTCGTCGACCTCGACAAGCTCCGATCCAAGTCCCGCAACTCCCCGTTCGACGGGCGGCGGCTGTTCGGCGAAGTGCGCATGACCCTGGTGGACGGGCGCGTGGTCTATCAGGCCTAGGTCAGGGAAACTCGCGGTTGAACCCAGGTCCGCCAGGGGTTATCGATGGTCCGAACAAAAAGGGAACGATCATGACCTATCATGGCGGCTGCCAATGCGGTGCGGTGGCGTTCGAGGCCGATGGCGAGATCGAGCAACTCGTCGAGTGCAACTGCTCGATCTGCAAGCCCAAGGGCTATCTGCTCTGGTTCGTGCCGGAGGCCGACTTCCGGCTGAAGACCGACGAGGCTGCGCTCACCGAGTACCGCTTCAACACCCACAAGATCGGCCACCAGTTCTGCAAGACCTGCGGGGTCTCCACCTTCGGACATGGCCCGGGGATGTACGCAGTCAACGCCCGCACCCTGAGGGATTTCGATGTGGGCAGCGTGCCCGTCCGGGCCGTCGACGGCGCTTCGATGTGACCGCGCCCACGGGTGGAGAGGCCTTCGGCTCGATGGATGACGCGGGCCGGCCGCGGCGCTACGACTGACGCCGGACCTTGGGGGGGAAACATGCCGACCGACTCGCTTAGCCCTGTTCTGATCGCTCTGGCCGTCGTCGGCGGCTATCTGCTCGGCTCCATTCCGTTCGGGGTGATCGCCACCCGGTTGGGCGGAGCCGGCGATGTGCGCAACATCGGCTCGGGCAATATCGGCGCGACCAACGTGCTGCGCACCGGTCGCAAGGACCTGGCCCTCCTCACCCTGCTGGGCGACGGCGGCAAGGGGGCCCTGGCGGTGTTCGTCGCCTGGTGGCTGACGCGGCAGGCGGGCTCGGCGGCCCAGGCGCAACTGACCGCGCTGGCGGGCGGCGCCTCGTTCCTCGGCCACCTGTTCCCGGTCTGGCTGAAGTTCAAGGGCGGCAAGGGGGTGGCGACCTTCTTCGGCACCCTACTGGCCGCGGCCTGGCCGGTCGGAATGGCCGCCGGAGCGACCTGGATCGTCATGGCCTTCCTGTTCCGCATCTCGTCACTGGCCGCGCTCACGGCCGTCGCCCTGGCGCCGGTCTACGTCTTGCTGCTCGATCGCCCCTATCCCATTGCGGTCATGGCGCTGTTCATGGCCGTGCTGATCTACATCCGCCACAAGGACAATATCGGACGGCTGCTCAAGGGCGAGGAGCCCAGGATCGGAGCCAAGAAGAACGAGGCGTCGTGATCCGCACGCTGACGGAAGCCGCCCGCCGCGACTGGCTGCGCCTGGCGCGCACCGAAAATGTCGGCCCGGTCGCCTTCGCCCAATTGATCGCCCGCTATGGCGAGGCCTCCATCGCGCTCGCCGCCCTGCCCGACCTCGCCCGGCGGGGCGGACGCATCTCGCCGTTGGGCGTCCCCTCGCTGGACGATGTCCAGCGCGAGATGCAGGCCGGCGAAGCGCTCGGCGCACGGCTGCTCTGCGCCTGCGAGGCGGACTATCCCGCCACCCTGGCCGCCGTCGATCCACCGCCGCCGGTGCTGTGGGCGCGTGGCGAGATCTCCCTGCTGCATCGGCCCGCCGTCGCCATCGTCGGGGCGCGGGTCGCCTCGGCCGGCGGCCAGAGATTCGCCCGCGGCCTGGCCGCCGACCTGGGCGCGGCCGGCCATGTGGTGACCTCCGGCATGGCGCGCGGCGTCGACGGCGCGGCGCACGAAGGGGCCCTGCCGACCGGGACGGTCGCCGTGCTGGGCGGCGGGATCGACGACGTCTATCCGCACGAACACCGCGATCTTTACGAGCGCATCGTTGCGAAAGGCTGCGTCGTCTCCGAGAACGCGCCCGGCCGCACGGCGACCGCCAAGGACTTTCCGCGCCGCAATCGCATCATCTCGGGCCTGTCGCGCGCGGTGGTGGTGGTCGAGGCCGAACTGCGCTCCGGCTCGCTGATCACCGCGCGGCTGGCGGCCGAACAGGGGCGCGAGGTGCTGGCCGTGCCCGGATCGCCGCTGGACCCGCGCGCCCGCGGCGCCAACGACCTGATCCGCCAGGGAGCGGCGCTCTGCGAGGGCGTCGAAGACGTGCTGCGCGCCCTGGATGGCGTCGGTGGTTTCCGCGAGCCCGAGCGCGCCTTCGCCCCGCCGCCGGCGACGGATCGCGAGATCGACGCCGTGCGCGAAAAGGTCGCCGCCCTGCTCTCGCCTGCTCCCGTCTCCCGCGACGAACTGGTGCGCGCCGCTGGGGCGCCGACGCCGATCGTCATGGCCGCCCTGACCGAACTCGCCCTGGCCGGCCGCGCCGAACTCTCGCCCGGCGGACTTGTCTCAAGTCTCTGACGCCCCCAGTTGACAGCGCCTAGGCGCCGCCCTCACCTTTCGCGCCCTTGATTTCCGGGCGATCGGCCCAGATGCGTCCTATCCGGACGCCCCATATAGAGCGATCATGAACCTCCTCGTCGTCGAGAGCCCGGCCAAGGCCAAGACCATCAACAAGTACCTCGGCTCGGACTTCACAGTCCTGGCGTCCTACGGCCACGTGCGCGACCTGCCGGCCAAGGACGGGTCGGTGAAGCCCGACGAGGACTTCGCCATGTCCTGGGATGTCGACGCTAAGGCCGCCAAGCGGCTGAGCGACATCGCCGAGGCGGCCAAGAAGTCCGACCGCATCATCCTGGCCACCGACCCCGACCGCGAGGGCGAGGCGATCTCCTGGCACGTGCTGGAGGTCCTGCAGAAGAAGCGGGTCCTGAAGGACAAGAAGGTCGAGCGGGTGGTGTTCAACGCCATCACCAAGTCCGCCGTCACCGAGGCGATGAAGTCGCCGCGCCAGATCGACATGGAGCTGGTCGAGGCCTATCTGGCCCGCCGCGCCCTCGACTATCTGGTCGGCTTCACCCTCTCGCCGGTGCTGTGGCGCAAGCTGCCGGGCTCGCGCTCGGCCGGCCGCGTGCAATCGGTAGCCCTGCGCCTGGTCGTCGACCGCGAGCTGGAGATCGAGCGCTTCAAGACCCAGGAATACTGGACCGTCGAGGCCGACGTCTCGGCCGGGGCCGAGCCGTTCCTGGCGCGCCTGGTCAAGCACGAGGGCAAGCGGCTCTCCAAGTTCGACCTGGCGAACGAGGCCGGCGCCAACGCCGCCAAGGCCGCAGTTCAGGCCGCGACCTTCAAGGTCGCCTCCGTCGAGAAGAAGCCCGGCCGCCGCTCGCCGCCGCCGCCCTTCACCACCTCGACCCTGCAACAGGAGGCCGCGCGCAAGCTGGGCTTCTCGGCCCAGCGCACCATGCAGGCGGCCCAGAAGCTCTACGAGGGCGTCGACATCGGCGGCGAGACCGTCGGCCTGATCACCTATATGCGGACCGACGGCGTCCAGGCCGCGCCCGAAGCGCTGGACGAAGCGCGGATGGTCATCGGCGCCGTCTACGGCAAGGACTACGTCCCCGAGAGCGCCCGCATCTACAAGACCAAGGCCAAGAACGCCCAGGAGGCGCACGAGGCCATCCGTCCGACCAGCCTGGCCCGCAACCCCGGCTCGCTGCGGCTGGAAGGCGACCTTGGCCGGCTCTACGAGCTGATCTGGAAGCGCATGATCGCCTCGCAGATGGAGGCCGCGCGGATCGAGCGCACCACCATCGAGCTGGAGAGCCAGGACGGGAAGACCGGCCTGCGCGCCACCGGCCAGGTGGTGCTGTTCGACGGCTATCTCGCCGTCTACGAGGAAGGCCGCGACGACGCCGACGACGAGGAAGGCGGTCGCCTGCCGCAGGTCGCCGAGGGCGCTTCGGCCCGGGTGATCGAGGCGCGCGCCGATCAGCACTTCACCGAACCGCCGCCGCGCTATTCCGAAGCCAGCCTGGTCAAGAAGATGGAGGAGCTGGGGATCGGGCGGCCCTCGACCTACGCTTCGATCCTCACCGTCCTGCGCGACCGCGAATATGTCCGCATGGACAAGAACCGCTTCGTGCCCGAGGACAAGGGCCGGCTGGTCACGGCGTTCCTGGAGCAGTTCTTCTCGCGCTACGTGGAGTACGACTTCACCGCAGCGCTGGAGGAGAAGCTCGACCTGGTCTCGGCCGGGGACATGGACTGGAAGGCGCTGCTGCGCGAGTTCTGGCAGGACTTCCACGCCGCGGTCGGCGAGATCGCCGAGTTGCGCGTCACCAATGTGCTCGACGCGCTGAACGAGGCGCTGGGCCCGCACATCTTCCCCGCCAAGGAAGACGGCTCGGATCCCCGCGCCTGCCCGACCTGCGGCGTCGGCCGGCTCTCGCTGAAGACGGGGAAGTTCGGGGCCTTCATCGGCTGCTCGAACTATCCCGAATGCCGGTTCACCCGCCAGCTCGCCCAATCGGACGACGAGGCGGCCCAGGAGAGCGGCGACCGCGAGCTGGGAATCGATCCGGTCAGCGGCCTGACCGTGTTCCTCAAGGCAGGTCGCTTCGGCCCCTATGTCCAGCTCGGCGAAGGCGACAAGCCGAAACGGTCGAGCCTGCCCAAGGGTTGGTCGGCGGCGGCCATGGACCTGGAGAAGGCGCTGCGCCTGCTGCGGCTGCCGCGCGAGGTGGGTCTGCATCCCGAGGACAACCAGCCGATCAGCGCCGGCATCGGCCGGTTCGGCCCCTTCGTCCTGCACAACGGCACCTACGCCAACCTGCCGAACGTGGACGAGGTGTTCGAGGTCGGCCTCAACCGCGCGGTCGCCCTGCTGGCCGAAAAGCGGGCCGGCGGCGGCCGTCCGGGGCGGGGCGAGGCTGCGGCGCTCAAGGACCTGGGCGCGCACCCGGGCGACGGCGCGCCGGTGAAGGTGCTGGCCGGACGCTATGGGCCCTACATCAAGCACGGCTCGACCAACGCCAATATCCCCAAGGGCAAGGACCCGCAGGACGTCACCTTGGGAGAAGCAGTCGCCCTGCTGGCCGAACGCGAGGCCAAGGGCGGCGGCAAGAAGAAGCCGGCCAAGGCCGCGGCCAAGCCCAAGGCCGAGAAGGCGCCGGCCAAGAAGGCTACAGCGAAGAAACCGGCGGCGAAGAAACCAGCGGCCAAGAAGCCGGCCGCCAAGAAGGCCGCCGAGCCGGTCGACGCCGACAGCGCCCCGCCCTGGGACGAGGAATAGGGCGAGGCCGCGATTCCTGGGCTAGAAGAGGCGAATGGCCAAAGCCCGCATTCCGAAGACCGCCCGTTTCAGCGCCAAGCCGGCCCGCCCGCCCCAGGGGTTGCCCGATCGCGAGACGCTGCTGAAGTTCATCCGCGAGGCGGGCGAGACCGATAAGGCCGACATGGCCAAGGCCTTCGGCCTGAAGGGAAACGACCGCCGCGCTCTGCGCGACATGATCAAGGCGCTGGAGGCCGAGGGTGCGCTGGGCCGGCGCGGCCGCAAGGGCTTTTCTGAGGCCGGCGCCCTGCCCGCCGTCGGCGTCGTCGACGTGGTCGAGCGCGACCCGGACGGCGAACTGCTGGTCAGGCTGACCAAGGGAGAGGATGCGCCGCTGGTGCGGCTGGCGCCCGACCGGCGCGAGGCGGTGGGCGGCGCACCTGGCCTGGGCGACCGGCTGCTGGTCCGCTTCGAGACCCTGGAGAGCGGCGAGCCCGAGGCGCGCATGATCAAGCGGCTGGGCCAGAGCGCCCACCGCATTCTCGGCGTGATCCGCAAGGTCAACCGGCAGGTCCGCGTCGAACCCGTCGACAGGCGCTCCAAGGAGAGCCTGACCCTGGTCCCCGCCGAAGCCGCAAACCTGGAGGACGGCGACCTGGTGCTGGCCCAGGTCACCGCCGAGGCGCGCTATGGCCCCAAACGCGGCAAGGTGCTCGAAGTGGTCGGCCGCGAGGACCAGCCGCGGGCGGCCTCGCTGATCGCCATCTACAGCCATGGCGTTCCCACCGGTTTCTCCCAGGCGGCCGAAGCCGAGGCGCAGGACGCGCAGGAGCCGAGCCTGAAGGGCCGCGAGGACCTGCGCGACGTGCCGCTGGTCACCATCGACCCGCCGGACGCGCGCGACCACGACGACGCGGTCTTCGCCCAGCCCGACACCGACCCGAAGAACGAGGGCGGCTGGATCGTCTGGGTCGCCATCGCCGATGTCGCCGCTTATGTCCGCCCGGGCTCGGCCCTGGACCGCGAGGCGCGGGAGAAGGGCAACTCGACCTATTTCCCCGACCGGGTGGAGCCGATGCTGCCCGAGCGGCTGTCGGCGGGCCTCTGCTCGCTGCGCCAGGGCGAGAACCGAGCCTGCATCGCTGTGCGCATGGTGTTCGGCAAGGACGGGCGCAAGCGCTCGCACCGGTTCATGCGCGGCCTGATGCGCTCGGCGGCCAAGCTCTCCTACGATCAGGCCCAGCGGGCCATCGACGGCTTTCCCGACGACCAGACCAATCCGCTGCTGGAGCCGATCTTGAAGCCCCTGTGGGCGGCCTACGAGGTGATGCTGAAGGGCCGCAAGGCCCGCGCGCCGCTGGCCATCGAAAGCCAGGAGCGCAAGATCGTCCTCAATCCCGAGGGCGAGGTGGTCTCGATCACGCCGCGCGCCTCGCTGGAGGCGCACCGCCTGATCGAGGAGATGATGATCCAGGCGAACGTCAGCGCCGCCGAGACCCTGGAGCAGAAGAAGAGCCCGCTGATCTACCGCGTCCACGACGCACCAGGGTTGGAGAAGCTGCAATCGCTGACCGAGTTCCTCCAGACCATCGGCGTCGCCTGGAACAAGGGCGAGGCGCCGCGCACCGACCGCTTCAACCGACTGCTGGAACAGACGCGCGAGGGACCGCACTCCGAGATCGTCAACGAGGTGGTCCTGCGCACCCAGATGCAGGCCTTCTACGCCACCGACAATATCGGCCACTTCGGGCTGAACCTCGACCGCTACGCCCATTTCACTTCGCCGATCCGGCGCTATGCCGACCTGATCGTGCACCGGGGGCTGATCCGGGCGCTGGGCCTGGGCGACGACGGCTTGAGCGACCGCGACATCGCCACCATGAAGGACACGGCCGAGCAGATCACCAGCGCCGAGCGCCGCTCCATGGCCGCCGAGCGCGATGCGACCGACCGCTATGTCGCCGCCTTCCTGGCCGACCGGGTGGGCGCGGAGTTCGCCGGCCGGATCACGGGCGTCACGCGATTCGGCCTCTTCATCCGGCTGGACGAGACCGGCGCCGACGGCCTCGTGCCGGTCTCCAGCCTCGGTGGAGAATACTTCGTCCACGACGACAAGGCCCACGCCCTGGTCGGCGAGCGGACCGGCCGGCGCTGGCCGCTGGGCATGCGGGTCCAGGTGGAGTTGAAGGAAGCGACGCCCATCACCGGCGGCCTGCTGTTCGAGATGCTGAGCGAACCCCTCCCCGCCGACCCGACCGCGCCGCGGCCGCGCCTGGGCATGCGGGCCCGCACCGAATTCCGCGGCCCCAAGCGCGGCGGCGGGGCCGGCAAGGCGCCGGCGAAGCGCGGAAAACGGCGGTAAAGCTCCTGACGTCAGGCGGCTTGGGGGGCGGCGAGGAAGCCTGGACGGGTCAGGGTGATGCGCTCGTCATCGAGGTCGCGGATGAGATCCTTGCGCCTCAGGCTGTGGGACGCCGCGTCTAGGCGCTCGCCCTCGAAGCCGCGCTGGAGGGCGGCGTCGCGGATCGCCGGCCAGGAAATCGCCTCGCCCGGCCAGATATCGAAGGCGCGCAGAGCCGCCAGAACCGCCCGTTCAGCATCATCGAGGATCTGATCGGACTCGCTGGTCACGAAAGCGACGGCGACGGTCTCGGCCGCCTGTTCGGCCACATCGGGCGCAACCGTCGGTTCGGAGTCGAGCATGCCGCGCGCGATCTCGGCCTCGCCCATCACGATCCGGTCGGCGCCGTGGGCGATGAGGTGCGCAGCCTCCTCCTCCGAATGGGCGCGGGCGATGATCGTGAGGTTCGGCGCGGCCTTGCGGGCATGGTCGACCACGCCGCCGCACTCGAAGCCGTCGGCGATCGCCACGTACATCCGCGAGGCGCGGGCGACACCTGCGGCCTTCAGGACGCGAAGCTCCACGGCCGAACCGACAATGACCTCATATCCCCGCTCGGCCGCCTTGGCGGCGAACTCCGGCTCGGACTCGACCAACACGAAGGCGTGGCCGCGCTCGCGCAGGCCGACGGCCAGGGCCTGGCCCACCTGGCCGTAGCCCACCAGGACCGCGTGCTCGGACAGCGCCGTGGGCAGGAGGTCGTTGGCTGGCTCGGGCGCCTGGTCGACGGGACGGGCCGGCGCCGGTTCGGCGGCCGCCTTCGGCTGGCGCGTGGCCAGGGCGAAGATCAGCGGGTTCAGCATGATCGAGATGATCGCCCCCGCCAGGATCAGGTCGCGCCCCTCGCGCGGCAGGATCTGAAGATCGACGCCCAGCCCCACGAGGATGAACGAGAATTCGCCGATCTGCGCCAGGCTGGCGGCGACGGTGATCGCCGTGGTGTCCGAGCGCCGGAACAGCTTGAGGATGCCATAGGCGGCCAGCGACTTGCCGATGATGACGATGGCCAGGACCGCCAGCACCGTCAGCGGGTGGGCCAGCACCACGAAGGGATTGAACAGCATCCCCACCGACACGAAGAACAACACCGCGAAGGCGTCGCGCAGCGGCAGGGTTTCCTCCGCCGCCCGGTGGCTGAGCTCGGAATCGGCCAGGATCATGCCGGCGAAGAAGGCGCCCAGCGCGAACGAGACGCCGAACAGCATGGCCGCCCCGAAGGCGATGCCGAGCGCGATGGCGAAAACGGCCAGACGGAACAGCTCGCGCGAACCGGTATGGGCGACGTAGTGCAGGACCCAGGGCACGGCCCGGCGCGCCACGATCATCATGAAGGCCACGAAACCGCCGACCTTCAGCACGGTCAGGCCCAGAGGCACGCCCCAGGCGGTCAGGGGATCGCTCGCCCCCTCCCCGGCCTTCATGGCGCCAGCCAGGGCCGGCAGCAACACGAGGGTGAGGACCATGGCCAGGTCCTCGACGATCAGCCAGCCGACGGCGATCTTGCCCCGCTCGGTCTGGATCAACCGCCGATCCTGCAGCGCGCGCAGCAGCACCACCGTCGAGGCGACCGAGAGGGCCAGACCGAAGACCAGGCCCGAGATCAGCGGCCAGCCGAGCAGCGAAGACAGGCCGATGCCGAGCACGGTGGCGACCGCCATCTGGGCGAGCGCGCCGGGCACGGCGACCTTGCGCACGGCCATCAGATCCTTGACCGAGAAGTGCAGCCCGACCCCGAACATCAGCAGGATGACGCCGATCTCCGCCAGTTCGTTGGCGATCTTCTGGTCGGCGACATAGCCGGGCGTGAACGGCCCGACGAGCACGCCCGCCAGCAGGTAGCCTACCAACGGAGAAAGCCTCAGGCGCTGGGCGAGCGCGCCAAAGGCGAAGGCGGCCACGAGGCCGGCGACGATGGTGGCGATCAACGGGGTATGGTGGGGCATGTGCCTCCGTCAGCAGTTTCGTGGGTTCCCACCTCCGAAATTGCGGCGAGAGGGCGTCAGATCAACCGGAAATGATCGCGCGGGCCGGACACATCGGCGTCATCGCGCCCGCCGGCCCAGCGACAGGACCAGCCAGCCGACCAGCGCCCAGCCGGTTCCGAGCGCCCAACCGCCCAGCACGTCGGTCGGCCAGTGGACCCCGAGATAGACGCGGCTGACGCCCACGGCGACGACAAGCCCGACCGCCAGGGCGTAGATCAGCGCCTTGGTCCGCCGGCGCGGCTCGACGCTGGCGACGACCGTAGCCAAGGTCAGGAATACGGCTGCGGCCATGGCCGAATGGCCGGACGGGAAGCTGTGGGAATAGACATAGCCGCCGTGCGCCACGAGATCGGGCCGCTCGCGGCCGTAGAAGGTCTTGAGCCAGTTGGCCGATATCTGCGCGAGGACGACGGTGGCCGCGAAGACCGCCGCTTCCCGCCGGCGCCTGTGGAAGACCAGCAGCAGGGTCGCCACGATCGTCGCCAGGGTGAGGACGGTGAAACCGCCCAGGGCGGTGAGGTCGCGCATCGCCTCCTCCAGCCATCGGGGCCCCAGCGGGTCGTCCGGCCGGCCCGGCGTACGCAGGGCCAGCAGCAGGGCGCGGTCGACGGCCGCCGTCTCGCCCTCGACCACCTCGTCCGCAACCGCCAGGAACAGCCATGGCGCGCCGGCCAGGGCCAGCAGCAGGACGAGGGTGCGGGTCTCGAGCTTGCCCAGCAGCGATTTCAGGCGTTCGATCATCGACGGCGAAGCACGGAGCGCGAAATGAAAACCATGATGTCGTCCTGGCAGGTCTGGGCCCTGATGTCGGCGGGGTTCGCGGCCCTGACCGCCGTGTTCGCCAAGGTTGGAGTGGACAACATCAACTCCGACTACGCCACCTTGATCCGTACAGTGGTCATACTGGGCGTCGCGGCCCTGATCGTCACGGCGACCGGCCAGTGGCAGGCGCCCGGCGCGGTGGGCGGGCGCACCTATCTCTTCCTGGTGCTGTCGGGCCTGGCCACGGGGGCCTCTTGGCTCTGCTATTTCCGGGCGCTGAAGCTGGGGGACGCCGCGCGCGTGGCGCCGCTGGACAAGCTGAGCGTGGTGCTGGTGGCGGTGTTCGGCGCGCTGTTCCTGGGCGAGCGGCTGTCGGGGACCAACTGGGCCGGCGTGGCGCTGATCGCGGCGGGCGCGGTGCTGGTCGCCTGGCGCGGGTGACGCTACGTCGCCGTTTGCAGGACTCGCTCAGGCTCATACAGTTGTTTCATGACCATGACCGAGACGAGACGCGCGCCAGAGGGCGCGCCCATGCGCAAGCCCGGCGCCCGGGCCGTGAAACCCCGCAATGCGGCGACCCTGATCATCGTGCGCCGCGACCGCAAGACGCCGCAGGTGCTGATGGGCAAGCGCAACAGCGGCCACGACTTCATGCCGAACCTGTGGGTGTTCCCCGGCGGGCGGATCGACCGCAGCGACTTCCGCGCGCCGTTCGCCACGGACCTGAAGCCTGAGATCGCCGCCAAGTTCGAGGCCCACATCCCTGCGGCGCGCGGGCGCGCCCTGGCCCTGACCGCCATTCGCGAGACCTGGGAGGAAGCGGGCCTGTTGCTGGCGAAGGACGCGCCAGCGCGGCGGACCAGCGGTCCCTGGCGTGATTTTGTCGCCCAGGGCGTCGCCCCCGACCTGGAGGGGCTGGAGATCGTGGCGCGGGCCGTGACGCCGCCGATGCTGGCCAAGCGATTCGACACCTGGTTCCTGATGGCCGACGCCGAGCGGCTGGTCAGCCTGGAGCGCAAGCCCGACTGCGGGGAACTGGAGGAGATCGCCTGGGTCGATTTCGACGAGGCCCTGGCCCTGCCCCTGCCCAGCGTGACCCGCATGGTGATCGACGAGGCGATCCAGCGGTTGGAGGACCCGACCCGTCCACGCCCCTTCATGCGCTTCCGCGCCGGGCCGCCGCGGGTCAGCGAGCTTTAGATTTCAGATGAGAATTGTTCTCAACTGAGCTTGCGCCCACAGGCCGCCCTTGCTAGTGCGAGACAGTCGCATCCAAAGCAGGAACCTGTCGTCTTGTCGGTATCGGAACTCGTCAACGCCAAACCGGCCATCGACGAGGCAAAGGCGCGCGCCAAGCGCAAGGCCCAGCGCCGCGCGGCGCTGATGCGCCAGATGGTCCAGTGGCACTGGATCAGCGCGGCCGTCTGCCTGATCGGCATGCTGCTGTTCGCCATCACCGGCATTACCCTGAACCATGCCGGCGCCATCGAGGCCAAGCCGCAGACGGTCGAGGTCGAAGGCCAGTTGCCGCCCGAGCTGATCGCCGTGGCCAAGGCCGCCCAGGCCAAGCAAGGCGCCCTGCCCGACGATATCCGCGCCTGGCTGGCCAAGGAAGTTGACGCCAAGGCCCCGAAGGGCGCGGCCGTCGAGTGGACCGACGCCGAGGGCTATGTCGCCCTGCCCCGGCCCGGCGGCGACGGCTGGGTGACCTTCGACGCCGAAACCGGCGAGGTGGTCCACGAAAATACCGACCGCGGCCTGCTGGCCTATCTCAACGACCTCCACAAAGGCCGCAATGCGGGCCTGGCCTGGAGCCTGTTCCTCGACATCTTCGCCATCGGCTGCGTGGTGTTCTGCGCCACCGGGCTGGTGTTGCTGCAACTGCATTCGCACGCTCGGAAGATCACCTGGCCGCTGGTCGGGCTGGGCTTGGTCGTGCCGCTGATCCTCGTCCTTTTGTTCATTCACTGACCGGAGAGCCCATGCGCCTGCCGATCTACACCGCCGCTTTCACCGGGCTGATGGCGAGCCCCGCACTGGCGGCGGACCTGGAGCTGAGCCTCGAGATCCCGCGCCTGACGGTGGCCGAGTACCATCGCCCCTATGTCGCCGTCTGGATCGAGACCCAGGACAAGGCCGCCGTGAAGACCCTGGCGGTCTGGTACGACGTCAAGATGAAGAACCAGGAAGGCGAGAAGTGGCTGAAGGACATGCGCCAGTGGTGGCGCCGGGCCGGCCGCGACATGACCCTTCCCGCCGACGGCGTCAGCGGCGCCACCCGCGCGCCGGGCAAGCATCAGGTGGTGTTCAAGGGCGGCGCCGCGCCGCTGGGGAACCTGCCCGCCGGCCAATACAACCTTGTCGTCGAGGCCGCCCGCGAGGTCGGTGGGACGGAGGTGCTGCGCGCACCGTTCCAATGGCCGCCCAAGGCGCGCGCCACCTCCTCCGCCAAGGGAACCAGCGAACTCGGCGCCATGAGCGTCACCGTCAAGCCGTAAGGATGCCCACCATGACCTTCGCCCGCCGCGGCGCGCTCGCCGCCGTCTCCGTCATCGCCGCCCTCGCCATTCCGGCGGCGGCCAGCGCCCACCGCCAATGGCTGCTGCCCTCGGCCACCGTGCTGTCGGGCGCTGATCCCTGGATCTCGGTCGACGCGGCCGTCTCCAACGACCTGTTCTATTTCGACCACGTGCCGATGCGCACCGATGCGATCACCGTCATCAACCCCGACGGCTCGAAGGGCGAGATCAAGAACCCGGCGACCGGCAAGTATCGCAGCACCTTCGACGTGCAGCTTTCCCAGCCCGGCACCTACAAGATCGTCAACACTGGCGAAGGCGCCAGCGCCTCCTACAAGCTGGGCGGCGAGGTCAAGCGCTGGCGCGGCAGCGCCGCCGAACTGGCCACGGCGATCCCGAAGGAGGCCACCGAGGTCAAGATCATGGAAAACGCGCGCCGGGTCGAAACCTTCGCCACCCGCGGCGCCCCGACCAAGGAAGCCCTGAAGCCGACCGGCCGCGGCCTGGAGCTGGAGCCGGTCACCCATCCGAACGACCTGGTGGCCAGCGAACCGGCGACCTTCAAGCTGGTGCTGGACGGCAAGCCGGCGGCGAACGTCGAGGTCGAGGTGGTGCAAGGCGGCAGCCGCTACGCCAAGGCCGCCGAGTTGAAGGTGAAGACCGACGCGACTGGCGCCTTCACCATCAATTGGCCGTCGGCGGGCATGTACTGGCTGGAAGCGGGCGTGCGGGGCGGGACCAGCACGATCCCCAACGCCGAGCGTAGCGCCTCCTACGTGACGACCCTGGAAGTCCTGCCCGACTAGGGCCGAATGCGGATCGCCGTCCCGCTGGACCTGTCGCCGGAGGCCGCAAGGCCGCCCGGCGGCGTCCTGGCCAGCTTCGGCGGTCCGACCATGGGCGTCGCCTGGACCGTGAAGGCCGCCGTTCCCGAAGGGTTCGACACCGACGGCGTCCAGGCGCAGGTGCAGGGGCTGCTGAACCGCATCGTCGGCCAGATGAGCACCTGGGAGCCGGCCTCCGACATCAGCCGCTTCAACGCCCTGCCAGCCGGCGGCTGGATCGACATGCCCGCCGCCTTCGCCCACGTGCTGACCCGCAGCCTGCATTGGGCCGAGCTGAGCGGGGGCGCCTTCGACCCCACCGCCGGACGGCTGGTGGACCTGTGGGGATTCGGCCCCGCTGGCGCGGTCGCGACGCCCCCCTCCAAGCCCGACCTCGACAAGGCCTTGAACGCCTGCGGCTGGGACCGGCTGGCGGTGGACGGGACGCGGGCCTACCAGCCGGGCGGCCTCTCCCTCGACTTTTCCGGCATCGCAAAGGGGTTCGCGGTCGACGAGGCGTCGCGGGCCCTCACCCAGCTCGGCTTGCCGCACCACCTGGTCGAGATCGGCGGCGAACTGCGGGGCCAGGGCGTGAAACCTGACGGTCAGCCCTGGTGGGCCGATATCGAGGCGCCGCCCGAAACGCCCCTGCCCGGCGGCCCGATCCGCGTCGCCCTGTACGGGCTTTCCATTGCGACATCCGGCGACTATCGCCGCAGCTTCACCCACGCAGGGCGGCGCTACGCCCACACGCTCGACCCAAGGACCGGCGCCCCCGTCCGCCACGGCCTGCGGGCGGTGACGGTGCTGGACCGGACCTGCATCGACGCAGACGCCCTCTGCACCGTGCTGGGCGTGCTGGGCCCGGTGGAGGGGCCGGTTTTCGCACAGGCCCATGGCCTGGCCGCCTATTTCCTGCTTGAAGACGGCGAGTTCCTGAGCCCGCGGCTGGCCGCGATGATCGACTGAGCGCGCCATCGAAGGTTTTTCCCAAGGCCGCATTGACTTTGGAACGCGGATTCGTATTGTCCGCGGCTCTTTAGAACACCTGCCGGCTCGCCCGGCCCCGAGGACCGATCATGGCGAAGCCCGCTTCCATCAAGATCCGCCTGAACTCGTCGGCGGACACCGGCTACTTCTACGTCACCAAGAAGAACGCCCGCACCAAGACCGAAAAGCTGGTCATGATGAAGTACGACCCGGTCGTGCGGAAGCATGTGGAATTCAAGGAAGGCAAGATCAAATAGGTCTTCCGCAGACTCTCCAGTCTGTCTGAACGCCCGGCCCGCCATGGCCGGGCGTTTTTCATTGCGCACCGCTATGATGAGGCCATGGCGCAGCTCACTCCCCCAGCTTCCGGCGTCCGCAGTTCCGGCGGACCAGCATGACCTCGCATCGGAACATCTGGCTGGGCGTCGGCTGCGGCCTGCTGGCCGGGGCCTTCTGGGGGCTGGTGTTTCTGGCGCCGGAACTGGCTTCCGACTTCTCGCCGCTGGAGCTGGCCGCCGGGCGCTACCTGGCCTACGGGGCCTTCGCCGTAGCCCTGCTGGCGCCGCGCTGGCGCAGCGTGCTGGCCCATCTCGGCCGCCGGGAATGGCTGGCGCTTAGCGGCCTCAGCCTGCTCGGCAACACCCTCTATTACGTGCTGCTGGCGGGCGGGGTGCAGATGGGCGGCGTGGCCATGACCTCGGTGGTCATCGGCTTCCTGCCGGTGATGGTGACGACGATCGGGGCCTTCGACCATGGCGCGGTGCGGCTGCGCAAGCTGGCGCCGTCGCTGGTCCTGGGGGCTGCGGCCGTGGCCTGCATCGGCTGGCAGTCGCTGCGCAGCGCCGCAGACGGCGCGCATCCGCAGGCGGCGCTAGGCCTGCTCTGCGCCACCGGCGCCCTGGCGAGCTGGACCGCCTATGCCGTGTTGAACGGGCGCTGGCTGGCGAAGCTCGACCATATCTCGGCGGGGGACTGGAGCCTGCTGACCGGCGTCGCCACCGGCGCTCAGGCGGTCGTCCTTGCTCTCCTCGCCGCCGTCGTGGTGACCGGCGTTCACGACGCGCCGGCCTGGGCGCGTTTTCTAGCGGTCTCGGCCGGTGTGGCGCTCTTCGCCTCGATCGTCGGCAACGCCCTTTGGAACCACGCCAGCCGCCTGCTGCCCATGACCCTGGTCGGACAGATGATCGTCTTCGAAACCCTGTTCGCCCTCACCTACGGCTTCCTGTGGGAGGCGCGCGCGCCGACCCTGGCCGAAGCCGCCGCCATCGCCTTGATGCTGGCCAGTGTGCTGACCTGCGTCTCCGCCCACCGCAAGCCGGAGTTTACCCATGCCTGAGATCGCTCCAGCCTCGCCTGAGATCGTCTATGACGTGTTCGCCAGCGTCGACATCCGCGCCGGCACGGTGCAGACCGCCGAACCGTTCCCCGAGGCGCGCAAGCCCGCCTATCGCCTGACCATCGACTTCGGCCCGACCATCGGGGTCAAGAAAAGCTCGGCCCAGATCACCGACCTCTACACCCTGGAAGAGCTGGTCGGCCGCAAGGTGATGGCGGTGGTCAATTTCCCGCCGCGTCAGATCGGGCCGGTGCGCTCCGAGGTGCTGGTGCTGGGCTTCCCGGACGCCGAAGGACGGATCGTGCTGGCTGCGCCGGACAGCGAAGTCCCCGACGGCGCCCGCCTAGGCTAGAACCTGGGCCGCTGGCGCCCGAGCAGCGAGAAGATCAGGCCGGCGACGGTGATCGCGAACATCGCGCCGATGATCTGCGTCAGGCGCGACTCGCGCAGCGTGACGCCGCCCTGCAGCACCCCTTCCAGGTGGCCGAAGAACGACATCCAGAACATGGCGCAGGCAAAGCCCCAGCCGGCGCCGAGCCAATGCCGCGAGCCGCCGCGCAGCACGATGGCCCCGCCTACCACCAGCAGGCCGGCCGCCACGTAGTCCACGACCCAGAACGGCCACCATTGCCAGTCGCCCCAGTTGCGCACGGCCTCCAGCACGGCCAGGGCCAGGCCGAACAGAACCGCCATCCATGCTGATATCTTGAGCATCGCTTTCCCCCCGACGAACCGGGGGGCAGCTTGGACTCGTCCCTGAGGGTTGGAAAGCCGTCAGGCCGCGCGGGAGACGACCTTGTTGCGGCCTTGGGCCTTGGCCTCGTAGACGCCTTCGTCGGCGCGCTTGAGCAGGGCTTCGGGCTTGTCCCCGGCCCCCAGGGTGGCGGCCACCCCCACCGAAATGGTGACGCTGAGCAGTTCGGCGCCGCGCTTCACGCGGAAGGGAGAGCCGGCGACGTGCAGGCGAATCCGCTCGGCGATGCGTTCAGCGTCCTCGAGCCTGGTGTCGGGCATGACCACGACGAACTCCTCGCCGCCATAGCGGCACGGCAGGTCGACGGCGCGGACGTTGGAGGCCAGGCGCACGGCGAATTCGCGCAGCACCTCGTCGCCGACATCGTGGCCGTAGCCGTCGTTGATCTTCTTGAAGTGGTCGATGTCGATCAGCAGGCAGGCGACCTGGTCGCCGCCGTGCGAGGCGCGGCGCACCAGCGCCTCGAGCTGGCCGACCATGTAGCGGCGATTGTGCAGGCCGGTGAGCTGGTCGGTGACGGCCAGTTCCAGCGAGTGGTCTAGGTTGTCGCGCAGATAGTCGGTGTAGCGCTTGCGGCGGATCTGGGTCCGGGCGCGGGCGGCCAGCTCCTGCGGGTCGATCGGCTTGGGCAGGATGTCGTTGACGCCGATCTCCAGCGCCTTCACCAACCGCGCCCGTTCGTCGAAGTCGACGATGGCCAGCACCGGCAGGTGGCGCGTCGCCTCGTCCGAGCGAAGCTGGGCGGCGAACCGCAGGCCATCGAAGCTGCGCGAGGTGGCGTTGACGATGATGAGATCGACCGGCCCCTTGGCGGTCATCAGCGCCTTTTCGGCGTCGCCCTCGACCACCGGGCGGTGTTCGATGGCGAGCTCTGTGGCCACCCGCTGGGCCTGGCGCTCGTGATCATCGACGATCAGCACTCGGCCGCCGGTCCCGCCCAGGCGCGAGGCCGCGCCAGCGATGACGCCGATCCGACGGCCCGACGCCTCGCGCGTGCGCAGTTCGTCTATGACCATCTTCAGCCGGGTCAGGCTGCGCACCCGGGCGAACAGCATGACGTCGTCGATGGGCTTGGTGAGGAATTCGTCGGCGCCTGCCTCCAGGCCGGCGATGCGATCGGCGCGGCCGTCGAGGGCGGTGACCAGCACCACCGGCACGTGGCGCGTCTCCGGGTCGTCCTTCAGCCGGCGGCAGACCTGGAACCCGTCCATGCCGGGCATCATCACGTCGAGCAGCACGATGTCCGGCTTTTCCTGGGCGGCGATGGCCAGGGCGGTCGGCCCGTCGCTGGCGGTCAGCACCTCGTAATACTCGGCCGTCAGCTTGGCTTCGAGCAGGCGGACATTGGCTTCAATGTCATCGACGACGAGGATGCGCGCGGACATGGCTGGGGACTAACTCAACAGACGCCTTATCGTATCGAGAAAGTGCGACACTGAAATGGGTTTCGAGATGTAGGCCTCGCAGCCGCCCTCGCGGATGCGTTCCTCATCGCCCTTCATGGCGAAGGCGGTCACCGCCACGACGGGAATCGCCGCCAGCTCGTCGTCCTCCTTCAGCCACTTGGTGACCTCCAGGCCGGAAATCTCCGGGAGCTGAATATCCATCAGGATGAGATCGGGACGATGTTCGCGCGCAAGCGCCAGGGCTTGCAGTCCCTCGCGGGTCTGCAGGGTCTCGTAGCCCTGGGCGTCGAGCAGATCATGAAACAGCTTCATGTTCAGCTCGTTATCCTCGACGATGAGGACCTTCTTGGTCATTTTCGTCTCGATGATGCTTCGAGCCCGCGATCCGCCGCCGACCCCACCTTTGGATCGTTAATCCCACGGATATCCTTAAACTCGCGTTAGCCCAGACCGGAGGTCCCGTTGGCCGTCTCCACCGTTCCGTCGCCACCGCCGAGAGCGCCCGTTCTGTCGGATATGGGCGTGGATCCGACCCGTCCGCTGGTGCTGGTCGACGTGGACGAGGTGCTGGGGCTGTTCATGCGGGGGTTCGGGCGATTCCTCGAAGGCCGCGGCCTGGAGTTTCGCGTCGACCGCTTCGCCCTGTTCCAGAACATCTACCGGCCTGGCGAGGACCAGCATCTGGCCGTCGAGGAAGGCAAGGCGCATTTCGACGACTTCTTCCGCCTGGGCTGCGGCGACATGGAGCCGGCGCCGGGCGGGGCCCAGGCGCTGAGGACCCTGTCGCGCCGGGCCAACGTGGTGATCCTGACCAATGCACCGGGCGCAGGGCGCCTGGCGCGGGCGCGGTGGCTGGGCCGTCACGGCCTCGACTATCCGTTGGTGCTGAACTCCGGGCCCAAGGGACCTATCGCGGCTGGCCTGGTCGCGCAGGTCGGCGGGCCTGCGGCCTTCGTGGACGATCTGATCTCGAACCTGGACTCGGTGGCCGAGCGTGCGCCGGCGGTCAACCGGTTCCAGATGGTGGCCGATCCGCGCCTGCAGCCCCTGGCGCCGGCCGCCCCCGACCGCCACAGGCGCATCGACGACTGGGACGAGCTGCGCGAGGCGATCGAAACGGCGGTGCTGCGATGAAGGAGCCTGCGCTTCATCGCCTGGGGCCGGGCGTTCGGTTGCCGAACCGCCTGGGTGCTGACCGAACCCGACAATGTTGAAGGTCGCGGCTTCCATGACGCCGGCGGCGCGACCGCAAACCTGGCCATCATGTACGAATACGAGCCCTAAACGACGATCTTCGCCACCGCCTCATGCGCCGAGCGTTGAACTGGAGCGCGAAACGGAACAAACCATGACCCGATGATCAGGATCGGCGTGGACTTCGGCGGCACCAAGATCGAGGCGGCGGCGCTGGACGCCGAGGGCCGTTTCGTCGCGCGCGTGCGCCGCCCTTCGCCGCGGGAATACCGGGCCGGGCTGGAGGCGACGCGCGAAGCGGTGCTGGAGGCCGAGCGGCAGGCCGGCATGCGGGCGGCCCGGATCGGCGTGGGCGGCCCCGGCTCGCCTTCTCCCGCTGGCGGCCTGATGCGCAACGCCAACTCCACCGAACTCAACGGCCGCCCGTTCCCCGCCGATCTGGCGCAAGCGCTGGAGCGGCCGGTGCGCTATGCGAACGACGCCAATTGCCTGGCTCTTTCGGAAGCCGTCGACGGGGCGGGCGCGGACGCCGAGGTGGTGCTGGCGCTGATCCTGGGGACGGGCTGCGGCGCGGGCGTCACGGTTGGGCAGCGCATCCTGGAAGGCCGTAACGGCTTCGCCGGCGAGTGGGGGCACATGCCCCTGCCCTGGCCGACCTTGGCCGAGCATCCGGGGCCTGCCTGCTGGTGCGGGCGCAGGGGCTGTATGGAACTGTGGGTCTCAGGCCCGGGCTTCTCCAGGGACCATGGCGGCGGGCTTTCGGGCGAACAGATCATCGCTGCCGCGCGCAACGGCGAGCGCGCCTCGACGGCGGCGCTCGACCGCTATGTCGACCGGCTGGCGCGAGGCCTGGCCGTGGTCTGCGACGTGCTGGACCCCGACGTCATCGTGCTGGGCGGCGGCATGTCCAACGTCGGAGAGCTTTATGCGCGCCTGCCGGCCGCCATTGCGCCCCTGGTGTTCTCCGACGTGTTCGAAACGCCGGTGCGGCCGGCGATGCACGGGGATTCATCGGGTGTGCGCGGCGCGGCCTGGCTGTGGCCGCTGGAACCGTGAGCGCGATCTGCCGCGACTGCTTCCGGCGCGGCGCGTTCGAGCGCCGGTGCCCGGCCTGCGGATCGCCGCGGATCGTCTCGCACGCCGAACTGGAAAGCCTCGCCATCGCCCATATGGACTGCGACGCCTTCTACGCCTCGGTCGAGAAGCGCGACCGGCCGGAGTTGCGCGACCAGGCGCTGATCGTCGGCGGCGGCAAGCGCGGGGTGGTGACCACCTGCTGCTACATCGCCCGGATCAGCGGCGTTCGCTCGGCGATGCCGATGTTCAAGGCGCGCCAGCTCTGCCCCCAGGCGGTGATCCTCAAGCCCGACTTCGCCAAGTACCGCGCCGAGAGCCGCAGGATCATGGAGATGATCCGCGACCTGACGCCCCTGGTCCAGCCGCTGTCGCTGGACGAGGCCTGGATGGACCTGTCGGGCACCGAGCGGCTGCACGGCGCTCCGCCGGCCGAAACCCTGATGCGGCTGCAGGCCAGGATCGAGGCCGAGATCGGGATCACCGTCTCCATCGGCCTGGCGTCCAACAAGTTCCTCGCCAAGATCGCTTCGGACCTCGACAAGCCTCGCGGCTTTTCCGTGATCGGCGCGGGAGAAGCCCAGGCTTTCCTGGCCGGCAGACCGGTGGGGATCATTCCAGGCGTCGGCCCCGCCATGGTGAAGTCCCTGGAAGGCGCGGGCTTCTCGAAGGTGGGCGACATCGCCCGCGCCGACCTGAAAATGCTGGTTGCGCGGTTCGGCGCGCAGGGGATGCGGCTGCACGGCCTGGCCCACGGCCGCGACGCCCGGAAGGTCAATCCCAACGAGGAGCGCAAGGGCATCAGCGCCGAGACCACCTTCAACGAGGATCTCTCCGCCCTCGCCGACCTGGAAGACAAGCTCGCCCCGTTGTGCGAGCGCGTGGCCCGGCAAGCGCGGGCCGGCGGGATCGCCGGGCGCGTGGTGACGCTGAAGCTGCGGCGCACCGACTTCAAGATCGTCACCCGTCGCCGCGCCCTGCCCGTCCCGACCCAGACGGCCAAGACCCTGTTCGCCGTGACGCGCGAGCTGCTGGCCAGGGAGGCCGACGGGCGACCATGGCGGCTGATCGGAGTGGGACTGGCCGAACTGCTTGACGCGAGCAGCGTGGAACATGATCTCTTCGCCGGCGCCGAGCGCAGGGCGCTGACCGAAGAACAGACGGTGGACAGGCTGAGGGCGCGATTCGGACCGGGCACCGTCACTTCGGGGCGTGCGCTGGGCGCGAAACGCACGCCTGACGATTGAGCAACGCTGCGTTCCCTAACGTCGGACGTGACAAAAACACGCGGATGACGCAGTTGGGACGACCCAGCGGCATTTCAACCCTTCCATACCGCATCCTTTTCCATATCTAATCCTTAGTAGCGGAGGGCGTTCGCCCTCAGGAGACCTGTGCGATGGCCGAGCGAAAGCAAGGTGATCAAGATACGGGCGTCCGCTCGGCGGTCATCACTCAGACCAAGCCGAAGACGCAGAAGCCGTCGATGTATCGCGTGCTCATCCT